>JACSRS010000200.1 GCA_014879655.1 Burkholderiaceae bacterium | reverse complement strand
GAAGCCGAACATGGAGTAGTACACATAGAAGGGCACCATGATGCGGTTGCTGGTGCTGTAGCTGGTGGCCGCAGCGATCCAGCTGGACATGCCGCCGGCTTCGTTGATGCCTTCCTGCAGGATCTGTCCGGCCTTGTCTTCCTTGTAGTACATGACCTGGTCTTTGTCGACCGGGGTGTACTGCTGGCCCGCCGGGTTGTAGATGCCGATCTGGCGGAACAAACCCTCCATGCCGAAGGTGCGCGCTTCGTCGACCAGGATGGGCACCACGCGCGGGCCGAGCGCATTGTCGCGCAGCAGCTGCGTCAGGAAGCGCACATAGGCCTGGGTGGTGGAAATTTCGCGCCCTTCGGCGGTGGGCTCCATCACCGACTTGAACACGTCGAGCGACGGCACGGTGAACTGTTCGTCGGCCTTGGTGCGGCGGTGCGGCAGGTAACCGCCCAGCGCCTTGCGGCGCTCGTGCAGGTAGCGCATCTCGGGCGTGTCGTCGGCCGGCTTGTAGAACGGGATCTCGGCCAGCTGGCTGTCGGGAATGGGAATGTTGAAGCGGTCGCGGAAGATCTTGATGTCCTCGTCGGTCAGCTTCTTGGTCTGGTGCACGTTGTTCTTGCCCTCGCCACTCTTGCCCATGCCAAAACCCTTGACAGTCTTGATCAGCAGCACGGTGGGCTGTCCCTTGTGGTTCACCGCCTTGTGGTACGCGGCATAGACCTTCTGCGGGTCGTGGCCGCCGCGGCGTAGCGCCCAGATGTCGGCATCGCTCATCTTGGCGACCATTTCGAGCGTCTTGGGGTCGCGCCCGAAGAAGTGTTTACGCACGTAGGCGCCGTCGTTGGCCTTGAAGGACTGGTAGTCGCCATCGAGCGTGTCCATCATCAGCTTGCGCAGCGCGCCATCCTTGTCGCGCGCCAGCAACGGATCCCACTCGCTGCCCCAGAGCAGCTTGATCACGTTCCAGCCCGAACCGCGGAACTCACCTTCGAGTTCCTGGATGATCTTGCCGTTGCCGCGCACCGGGCCATCCAGACGCTGCAGGTTGCAGTTGATGACGAAGACAAGGTTGTCCAGCTTCTCGCGCGCCGCCAGGCCGATGGCACCCAGGCTTTCAACCTCGTCCATCTCGCCGTCGCCGCAGAACACCCAGACCTTGCGGTTTTCGGTGTTGGCGATGCCGCGCGCGTGCAGGTACTTCAGGAAGCGTGCCTGGTAGATCGCCATCAGCGGGCCCAGGCCCATGGAGACCGTCGGGAACTGCCAGAACTCGGGCATCAGCTTGGGGTGCGGGTAGCTCGACAGCCCCTTGCCGTCCACTTCCTGGCGGAAATTGAGCAGTTGCTCTTCGGTCAGGCGCCCTTCCAGGTAGGCGCGCGCATAGACACCGGGCGAGACGTGACCCTGGATGTACAGGCAGTCGCCGCCATGGTTTTCGCTCTCGGCGTGCCAGAAATGGTTGAAGCCGGCACCGAACATGTGAGCCAGCGACGCAAACGAACCGATGTGGCCGCCAAGGTCGCCGCCGTCTTCCGGGTGGTGACGGTTGGCCTTGACCACCATCGCCATCGCATTCCAGCGCATGTAGGCGCGCAGGCGCTCCTCGATCTCGATGTTGCCGGGGCAACGCTCCTCCTGCTCGGGCTCCAGCGTGTTGACGTAGCCCGTGTTGGCTGAAAACGGCATGTCGATGCTTTTCTGGCGCGCGTGTTCCAGCAGTTGCTCAAGCAGAAAGTGGGCGCGCTCGGGGCCTTCGGCTTCGATGACGGCGGACAGCGCGTCCATCCACTCTCGGGTTTCCTGGTTGTCCGCATCATGGACTGCGGAACCGAACGGGCTATCGGGTACGGCTGACATCGTGTCTCCTCTTTGTTGATCACGTAATTTAGTACGAGAACCCTAGTTTCTCATAATCGTCGTGACATTTCAACTGACGATTTATGATTTCATAATGCGATACGCAATTCGATGGCGCAACGGCGTCCGACCGCACCCCAAATCTGCCGCTTCGGCTACTCGGCCAGACCCGCAGACGGCGCACGATCTACACTGCGCCCCATGCGCGCCACCGATCCCCTTCCCACGCCATTTCCGGCACCACCCGTTCGGTCAAGCCGCTGGCGGCGCTGGTGGGGTCAGCAATCGCCCACCCGGCAGGACCGGTTTGCGATGCTGGCGCCAGTGGCGGCGGTGCTGATGTTTCTTGCCGCCATCGTCGCCGCGTTCTGGTACCTCCGGCTGGAAGAGGTCGACCGCGAACAGGAGGCTGTCAAACGCGACCTGGAATACGCGCAGCAGCGGCTGCGACTGCGGCTGCTCGAACGCCAGGAACAGCTGATGCGGCTGGCGCGCGACATCTCGAACAAGGAAGTTGACCCCGAGGAGTTCATGGGTCGTGCCGAATCGATGGTGGCTCAGTACCCCGAACTGCAGGCCATCACCTGGATCGACGAACGGCGCAAGGTCATCGCCAGCCAGGTCACGCCCAGCCTGGGCCTGACCAGCAACTGGGTGGCCGGTGAGGTGCTGAAGGTCAGCGACACTGAGCGGAACTACGGCCTCGCGCGCGACCTGCAACAGCCGGTGTACTCGCAGCCCACCGCAAGTTCCACTGCCGTGCCGCTGCTGCAGTTGCACACGCCGCTGACCGATCAGGGCAAGTTTGCCGGCGTCATTCTGGGCGAGTATTCGATTGACCGCCTGCTGCGCTATGGTGTGCCGACCGAAATCTCGGCCAAGTACGCGGTGGCCCTGCTCGACAGCAACGATGCGCTGCTGGCCGGCCAGTCCATTCCTGCGCGGCAGAACGCCGGTGGCCTGCTGCCGTGGACGTCGCGCGCAAACCAGGACGAGTTGCCGGTTTCACCAGTCGGCAACGGTCTGATCCTGCGCATTCAGGCCTGGCGCACCGGTCTGGGGGTGATCGGCAGCGGCCTGTTCTGGCTGGTCGGCGCCTTGAGTGCACTGACAACCTGGATGCTGCTGGCCAACTGGCGTCACAGTCGCCGGCGCATGCACACACAACAGGCGCTGGTGGCGGAAACCACCTTCCGCCGCGCCATGGAGAACTCCATGCTCACCGGCATGCGTGCGCTCGACCTGCAGGGGCGCATCACATATGTGAACCCGGCGTTCTGCCAGATGACGGGCTGGACCGAGGCCGAACTGGTCGGCCAGACCGCGCCCTTCCCCTACTGGCCCGATGCCGACCGCGAACTGCTGGCCGAGCGGCTGCAGGACGAACTGAACGGACGCACCACACCGGGCGGCTTCCAGGTGCGCGTAAAGCGCAAGGACGGATCGCTGTTCGACGCACGCCTGTATGTCTCGCCGCTGATCGACGCGGTCGGCAAACAGACCGGCTGGATGACGTCCATGACCGACATCACCGAACCCAATCGCATCCGCGAGCAGTTGTCGGCGTCCTACGAACGCTTCACCACGGTACTCGAAGCGCTGGACGCCGCCGTATCGGTGGCACCGCTGGGCAGCCGGGAACTGCTGTTTGCCAACAAGATGTACCGCCAGTGGTTCGGCACCCTGGCCGACGGTCACCTGCACCTCGTGGAGCAGGCGGGCGTGCCCGAACGTGTGCTCACCGACGAGGGGCTGGATGCCGTGGACGGGCTGGCAGGGCTGCCCACCGGGCACCTGACAACCGCAATTTCCGAAAACGCGGAAATCTATGTGGCCGATCTGGGCAAGTGGCTGGAGGTGCGCTCGCGCTACCTGAATTGGGTCGACGGCCGGCTGGCGCAGATGGTGATTGCCACCGACATCTCGCCGCGGCGTGAAGCCGAAGCGCTGTCGGCTGCCCAGGCCGACCGGGCCCAGTCGGCCAGCCGCCTGATCACCATGGGCGAGATGGCTTCGAGCGTGGCCCACGAACTGAACCAGCCGCTGACTGCCATCAACAATTACTGCAAAGGGATGATGTCGCGCATCCAGAGCGGCCAGATCACCGAGGAAGACCTGCTCGGCGCGCTGGACAAGACCGCCAGGCAGGCGCAGCGCGCCGGCCAGATCATCCAGCGCATCCGCTCCTTCGTGAAGCGCAGCGAACCGAACCGCTCGCAGTCGAACGTGCAGGAGATGGTGGAAGAAGCGGTGGAACTGGCCGAGATCGAGTTTCGCCGGCGAAATGTCCGGCTCAACCCCTACATTGCCGCGCGGCTGCCGGCGCTGAACGTCGACCCGATCCTGATCGAGCAGGTGCTGGTCAACCTGATGAAGAACGCCGCCGAGTCGATTGACGCCGCCCAGCGTCCGTCGGCGCGGCGCAATGTCGAGTTGCGGGTGCTGCCGTCCCGCGTCAACGACCTGCCGGTGATCGAGTTTTCGGTGTCCGACACCGGCCAGGGCATGGCACCCGAGGTGCAGGAGCGCATGTTCGAAGCGTTCTACTCCACCAAGGCCGAAGGCATGGGCATCGGCCTGAATCTGTGCCGCAGCATCGTCGAATCGCACCAGGGCCGGATGCAGGCACGGAACCTCTACAATGGAACAGAGGTGGTAGGCTGCTGTGTGTCGTTCTGGATACCGGTGTCCGCCGCCAATGTCAATGACCAGTTTCAGGATTCCGGGGTGAACGCATGAGTCTGATTCCCAAAAAAGGCACCGTCTATGTCGTCGACGACGACGAAGCCGTCCGGGACTCGCTGCAGTGGCTGCTGGAAGGCAAGGACTACCGCGTCCGCTGCTTCGATTCAGCCGAATCGTTCCTCGGTCGCTACGAATCACGTGAAGTGGCCTGCCTGATTGCAGACATCCGCATGGGCGGCATGACCGGCCTGGAGTTGCAGGACCGGCTGCTGGAACGCCGCTCGCCACTGCCCATCGTCTTCATCACCGGCCATGGCGACGTGCCGATGGCCGTGGACACGATGAAGAAGGGCGCGATGGACTTCATCCAGAAGCCGTTCAACGAAGAAGCCCTTGTGAACGTGGTCGAGCGGATGCTGGAGCATGCACGCACGGCATTTACCGAACACCAGCAGTCGGCCAGTCGCGACGCACTGATGGCCAAGCTGACCGGGCGCGAATCGCAGGTGCTCGAACGGATCGTGGCCGGCCGCCTGAACAAGCAGATCGCCGATGACCTGGGCATCAGCATCAAGACGGTGGAGGCGCATCGCGCCAACATCATGGAAAAGCTCAACGCCAACACCGTGGCCGATCTGCTGAAAATCGCGCTCGGCCAGAGCACGCCCAAACCCTGATCCGCGCGCACGTGCTGCGGACCCACACCGCCCGTGGTCAGCCGACCGGCGGGCGTTTTTCATTGAAGGAAGACCGATGACGGCCCGGATCATTGATGGCAACGCCCTTTCCCGCCAGCTTCGCGCCGGCATCGCCGAGCGCACTGTCGCGCTGAAAACGCGCGGCATCGCACCCGGCCTGGCCGTGATTCTGGTCGGCGATGACCCGGCCAGCGCGGTCTATGTCCGCAACAAGGTCAAGGCCTGCGATGACTGCGGCCTGGTGTCGGTCCTGGAAAAGCACAAGGCCGATTTCACCGAAGCCGAACTACTGGGTCGGGTCCGGGCGCTCAATGACGACCCGAGCATCCACGGCATTCTGGTGCAGCTGCCCCTGCCGCCGCACATCGACGCACAAAAGGTCATCGAGTCCATTTCCCCAGCCAAAGATGTAGACGGTTTTCACATCGCCAGCGCGGGCGCGCTAATGACCGGCCTGCCGGGTTTCTGGCCGTGCACGCCATACGGGTGCATGAAGATGCTGGAGTCGATCGAGTTTGATCTCCGGGGCAAGCACGCGGTGGTGATCGGCCGCAGCAACATCGTCGGCAAGCCGATGGCGCTGATGCTGCTGCAGAAAAATGCCACCGTCACGATCTGCCACAGTGCCACCGTCGACCTGAAGGCGCACACGCTGCAGGCCGACGTGATCGTCGCCGCGGTCGGCAAACGCAACGTGCTCACCGCCGACATGGTCAAACCCGGCGCCGTGGTGCTGGACGTCGGCATGAACCGAAACGACGAAGGCAAGCTGTGCGGCGACGTCGATTTCGCCGGCGTCAGCGAGGTGGCCGGCGCCATTACCCCGGTGCCGGGCGGGGTCGGTCCGATGACCATTACCATGCTGCTGATGAACACGCTGCAGGCTGCCGAACAGGCGGCGGCCGCAGCCGGATTACCTTGACCGACCCTGGCAATCCGCCCGACCATTGAACCGTGCGACCACGCCGCCATCTGACACTCATGAGCAACCCACTACTCGACTTTTCCGGCCTGCCGCTGTTTGACCAGATTCGACCCGAGCACGTCATACCGGCCGTTGACGCCTTGCTGACTGACGCCGAAAGCGCACTTGAAACGGTGACAGCGCCGGACTTTCCGGCGCAATGGACGGCCATCGCCAAGGTGCTGGACGTCGCGACCGAGCGTCTGGGACGCGCCTGGGGGACGGTGAACCACCTCAACAGCGTGGCCGATACCCCGCAGCTGCGGGCGGCCTACAACGAAGCACTGCCCAAGGTCACCGAGTTCTGGACGCGCCTGGGATCGGACGAACGCCTGTTTGCCAAGTACAAGGCCATCGACGTCGCGACCCTCAACGCCGAACAGCGCCAGGCGCACAAGAACGCGATGCGCAATTTCGTGCTCGGTGGCGCGGACCTGACAGGCGCTGCGAAGGAGCGTTTCGCCTGGATTCAGGAGCGTCAGGCCGAACTGGCGCAGAAATTCAGCGAAAACGCACTGGATGCGACCGACGCTTTTGCGTACTTTGCGAGTGAAGCCGAACTCGAGGGCGTGCCGGACGACGTGAAGCAGGCCGCCCGCGCCGCTGCCCAGGCGGACGGCAAGGACGGCTTCAAACTGACGCTGAAGCTGCCGTGCTACCTGCCGGTGATGCAGTTTGCCTGGAGCAGCGCACTGCGCGAACGCCTGTATCGCGCCTATGTGACGCGCGCATCCGACCAGGCCGAAGGTGACGCCATCAGGTACGACAACAGCGCACTGATTCGCGAAATGCTCGCCCTGCGGCAGGAAGAATCCCGGCTGCTCGGGTACGCGAATTTCGGTGAGGTGTCGGTGGTGCCCAAGATGGCCGAATCGCCGGCACAGGTGATCACCTTCCTGCGGGATCTGGCCGTGCGCGCCCGGCCCTATGCCGAGCAGGATGTGGCCGATCTGCGGGCCTTCGCGGCCGAAAATCTGGGACTGAACGACCCCCAGCCCTGGGACTGGCCCTACATCAGCGAAAAGCTGAAAGAGGCTCGCTACGCCTTCAGCGAACAGGAAGTCAAACAGTATTTCACCGCGCCCAAGGTGCTTGCAGGCCTGTTCAAGATCATCGAGACGCTGTTTGAAGTCTCGATCCTGCGCGACAGCGCACCGGTCTGGCACCCTTCGGTCGCGTTCTACCGCATCGAGCGCGGCGGCACGCTGGTGGGCCAGTTTTACCTGGATCAGCCGGCGCGCACCGGCAAGCGCGGCGGCGCATGGATGGACGACGTGCGCGGTCGCTGGCTGCGGCCCGACACGGGGCAGCTGCAGACACCGGTGGCGCAGTTGGTGTGCAACTTCGCCGATGGCGTGGACGGCAAACCGGCGCTGCTCACCCATGACGATGTGACCACGCTTTTCCATGAGTTCGGGCACGGCCTGCACCACCTGCTGACGCAGGTGAACGAGCGCGACGTCTCGGGCATCAGCGGTGTCGAGTGGGATGCGGTGGAGCTGCCCAGCCAGTTCATGGAGAATTTCTGCTGGGAATGGGACACGCTGCGCCACATGACCGCACACGTCGAGACCGGCGAGCCGCTGCCACGGGCGCTGTTCGACAAGATGACCGCGGCGAAGAACTTCCAGAGCGGCATGCAGACGTTGCGCCAGATCGAGTTTTCGCTGTTCGACATGCTGCTGCACACCGAACACGACCCCGCGCAGGATTTCATGCCGCTGCTGGACCTGGTGCGCGCCGAAGTGGCCGTGCTCCAGCCCCCGTCTTTCAGCCGGACGGCGCACACCTTCAGCCACATTTTTGCGGGCGGCTATGCGGCTGGCTACTTCAGCTACAAGTGGGCGGAAGTGCTCAGCGCCGACGCTTATGCCGCTTTTGAAGAAACAGCGGGTAAAGACGGTTCCCCGAATGTGGAAACAGGCCGAAAATACCGGCAGGCCATTCTGGAAGCCGGTGGCAGCCGCCCTGCGATGGAGTCGTTCAAGGCGTTCCGGGGCCGTGAACCCAGCCTGGATGCGCTGCTGCGCCACCAGGGCATGGCCTGAAAAACCTGTCGGAGGAGGACATCGTGATGCAAAAATCCATAAAAGCACTGCCGCTTATTGCCTGCCTGCTCGTCACTGGCGCGCTGCAGGCGCAGACGCTGTACCGCAGCGTCGGGCCGGATGGCCGCGTCACCTTTTCCGATACGCCCCCATTGACCACACCAACCCGCCCGGTGGACAAGGGTGCGGCGCCTGCCGGCAGCGGGCCCAGCTTTTCCTATGAACTGCAACAGGTCGTCAATCGTTTTCCGGTGACCTATTACACCGGCGAAAACTGCGCCCCCTGTGCCAGCGGTCGCAACTTTCTCAACAGCCGGGGCGTACCCTATACCGAGCGAACGGTCATCACGGCCGATGACATTGCGGCGCTGCAAAGGCTGGCCGGTGAGGCAACCCTGCCGATGCTCACCATTGGCAGCCAGCACATCAAGGGCTATTCGGATGTGGAATGGGGCCAGTTCCTCGAGGCGGCCGGCTACACCGCACGCGTCCGCGCACCAGCGAGCTATCGGCCGCCAGCGCCGACGCCGCTGGTGCAGATTCTTTCACCCACGCTTCCCGCTGCGAAGCCGGCCGTGACGCCCGCGTCGCCTGAACTGCAGGTTGAAACCTTCAACACACGCCCCCGCCCTTCTTCGGTGCAGCCTTCCGCTGAAGACGCCAATCCGTCCGGCATCCGCTTCTGATCTTCTGGGCAATACGCGAAACCTGGCACCCCGGAAGCGGTGTGAAATCCAGCTTCGATATTCATGATTCAGTAGCATCAAATGTCCATTTGACGCTGGACTACTGCTATTTTCACTGATATTTCAGCGTCAGGATGCCCTCTGGGGTACCCAGCAGGCAGACACCCGCTTTCTGGTGCGCGAACACGCCGACGGTGACCACCCCCGGCCACTGGCTGACCACGGTTTCAAAACCCAGCGGGTCTGTGATCTGCAAGCCCGTCACGTCCAAGATTTGCTGGCCGTTGTCGGTCTGCAGCGGCTGGCCGTCCTTCATCCGCACCGTGGCCCGCCCGCCCAACGCCGCGAACTGCGCCTGCAGCCGGCGCCGGGCCATTGGAACGATTTCCACTGGCAGCGGAAATGCGCCCAGCACCGGGACGCGCTTCGATTCATCGGCAATGCAGACAAACAGCCGAGACATTGACGCGACGATCTTCTCGCGGGTCAGCGCCGCGCCGCCGCCCTTGATCATGTAGCCCTTGCCATCGATTTCGTCGGCACCGTCTACATACACGGCGAGTTCGTCGACCTCATTGCTGTCGAACACCGGGATGCCCAGCGCCTGCAGCCGCGCCGTTGACGCAACCGAACTGGAGACGGCGCCCTTGATCTGGTCCTTCATGCCGGCGAGCGCATCGATGAACTTGTTCACGGTGGAGCCCGTACCCACACCGAGGATGGCGCCCGGCACCACATATTGCAAAGCCGCCTGGCCCACCAGTGTTTTGAGTTCGTCCTGGGTCATTTGAGACAATCCATTGAAGTTTTCAAAGAATTATCCAATGTCGCTGCTGCCCTATGCCCTCGCCCGCCCCTTTCTTTTCGGTCTCGATGCCGAAGCCGCCCATGAACTGACGCTGCACACACTGGAAAAGGTACAGGGCACGCCGCTGGCGCTGGCGTATTGCAACACCCGGGTGGAAGACCCGGTGACGCTGGCGGGCCTGCATTTCCCCAATCGCGTGGGACTGGCGGCCGGCCTGGACAAGAACGCGCGTTGCATCGACGGCCTGGGCGCGATGGGCTTCGGCTTTGTGGAGGTGGGCACCGTGACACCGCTGCCGCAACCGGGCAACCCCAAACCCCGGATGTTCCGCCTGCCAAAGGCCGACGCACTGATCAACCGGCTGGGCTTCAACAACGAAGGGCTGGACGCCTTCATCGCCAACGTGCAGCGTGCGCGCTTTCGGCGCCAGCATGCCGGCACGCCGATGCTGCTGGGCCTGAACATCGGCAAGAACGCCGCCACCCCGATCGAAGACGCCACCAGCGATTACCTGAAAGGGCTGGACGGCGTCTACCCGCACGCCGACTACGTCACCGTGAACATCTCCAGCCCCAACACGAAGAACCTGCGCGCACTGCAAAGCGATGAGGCGCTGGACGGCCTGCTCGGTGCCATCGCTGCGCGCCGGGAGGTGCTGGCGTCGATGCACGGCAAACGGGTGCCGGTGTTCGTGAAAATTGCGCCCGATCTGGACGAGGCGCAGGTCGCGGTGATCGCCGCCACCCTGAAGCGCCACGGCATGGATGGCGTGGTCGCCACCAACACCACGCTCAGCCGCGACGCGGTCAAGGGCCTGCCGCACGCCGAAGAGGCCGGCGGCCTGAGCGGCGCGCCGGTGCTGGCGGCGAGCAACAGGGTGATCCGGCAGTTGCGCCAGGCGCTGGGACCGTACTATCCGATCATCGGCGTTGGCGGCATCCTGAGTGCGCAGGACGCGGTCAGCAAGATCAAGGCAGGTGCCGACGTGGTGCAGATCTACACCGGACTGATCTACAAGGGCCCGGATCTGGTCCGGGACGCGGCGCTGGCGATCCAGCGCTCGCACCAAGCGCCGCTATAGCCTCGCTGCCAGGCGCGCCGCCTGATCGATCGCGCGTTTCGCGTCGAGTTCGCCCGCTTCCAGCGCGCCACCGATCAGGTGCGGCTTCATGCCGCTGGCCTGCAGGGCGTCGGCGAGTTCGCGCTGGGGCGTCTGCCCGGCGCACAGCACGATCGAATCGCAGGCGATCCAGGTCGGGTTTTCACGCTTTTCGCCGTAGCTGACCAGCAGACCTTCATCGCCGATGCGTTCGTAGTTCACGCCGCCGATCATCTTCACCTTTTTCATTTTCAGCGCGGTGCGGTGAATCCATCCGGTGGTCTTGCCCAGTCCCGCGCCCGGCTTGCCGGCCTTGCGCTGCAACAGCGTCACCTGGCGCGCGGGCGGACTGACCAGCGGCGGCGCAGTGTTGAGCCCGCCCGGCGCCAGCGCCGGATCGGTCACGCCCCATTCGGCCTGCCAGGCGGGCAGGTTCAGCGTGGTCGAATGGCCATCGTGCACCAGGAATTCGGCCACGTCGAAGCCGATGCCCCCTGCGCCAATCACGGCGACGCGCTCACCGACGGGCTTGCGGTCGCGCAGCACCTCGATGTAGCTCAGCACCTTGGCGCTTTCCTGCCCCGGAATCTTCGGGTCGCGCGGGTTCACGCCGGTGGCAATGATCACCTCGTCGTAGCCTGCCAGATCGGCCGCCTGCACCCGGGTGGACAGGTGCAAGCGCACACCGGTCGTCTCGACGCGCCGCTGGAAGTAGCGGATCATTTCATCGAACTCTTCCTTGCCCGGCACAACCCGCGCCATGTTGAGCTGGCCGCCGATGCGCGTGTCGCCATCGAACAGATCCACCTCGTGCCCGCGCTCGGCCGCCACCGTAGCCGCTGTCAGTCCCGCCGGGCCGGCACCGACCACGGCAATGCGCCGGCGGTTTGGCGTGGGACGATAGACCAGCTCGGTCTCGTGGCAGGCTCGCGGGTTGACCAGGCAACTGCTCAGCTTGTTCTGGAACACATGGTCCAGGCAGGCCTGGTTGCAGGCGATGCAGGTGTTGATCTGGTCGGAGCGGCCCTGCGCCGATTTCTTCACGAATTCAGGGTCCGCCAGCAGCGGCCGCGCCATCGACACCATGTCGGCGCAGCCGTCGGCCAGCACCTGCTCGGCCACTTCGGGGGTGTTGATGCGGTTGGAAGTGACCAGCGGCGTGCTGATGCCGGCGGCGGCAAACTCGGCCTTCATCTTCTGGGTGACCCAGGCAAAGGCAGCGCGCGGCACGCTGGTGGCGATGGTCGGCACCCGCGCCTCGTGCCAGCCGATGCCGGTGTTGATGATGCTGGCGCCACCCTGCGCAATCGCCTTGCCCAGCGTGACAACTTCATCCCAGCTGCTGCCGCCGGGCACCAGGTCGATCATCGACAGCCGGTAGATGATGATGAAGTCCTTGCCCACGGCTTCGCGCGTGCGGGCGACGATTTCCAGCGGCAGACGCACGCGGTTGGAGTAATCACCGCCCCATTCGTCGTCGCGGTGGTTCGTCTGCAGCGACAAAAACTGGTTGATGAAATAGCCTTCGGAGCCCATGATCTCGACGCCGTCATAGCCTGCCTCGCGGGCCTTGGCCGCGCAGTTGACGAAGGCGCGAATCTGCCGCTCGACGCCACGCGAGGACAGCGCAAACGGCTTGAACGGCGAAATCGGTGACTTGATCGCCGACGGTGCCACCGCCAGCGGGTGGTAGCCATAGCGGCCGGTGTGCAGGATCTGCAGCGCGATCTTGCCGCCGCCCTGATGCACGGCGTCGGTCACCACACGGTGGCGCCGCGCTGCGCCGGAGGTCGACAGCGTGCCACCAAAGGGCTTGACCCAGCCAGCCATGTTGGGCGCAAAACCGCCCGTCACCATCAGCGCCACATCGCCCTCGGCCCGCTCGCGAAAATACGCCGCCATGCGGCTGAGGTCGCGCCCTTCTTCCAGCCCGGTGTGCATGGAACCCATCAGCACACGGTTCTTCAAGCGGGTGAAACCGAGGTCAAGGGGTGCCAGCAGATGGGGGTAAAGCGAGGAACCGGTACGCGGCGCGCTGGAGTCAGAAATCGACATGCGGGGGCTTTCTTTCAATGATCGACAACACTAGAAGTTTATTCTAGAATTTCATTCTATGGCAAGTCGCACTGTCACCGCATCACCGTCGCGCGAGGCTTCGACGCCCGACAGCGCGCCGACGACTGACCGCCGCCAGGACATCCTGAACGCGGCCCTGGCCTGCGCCGCAGAAGCCGGCGTCGAGTCGGTCTCGATCGATCGGGTCCGTGCCCGCTGCGGCGCCAGCGTCGGCAGCATCTACCACCACTTCGGCAGCCGCGAAGGCATCGTTGCGGCACTGTTTTTCGACATCTTCGACGAACAGTCGCGCCACATTCAGGCCCAGCTGGCGCAGGCCCAGGCACCGGAGCAGGGTGTGCGGGCGCTGGTGACCGGCTATCTCGACTGGGTTGTCGCGCAGCCGGTGCGCGCCCGCTTCCTGTTCCAGGCCCGCGAGGTCGTGGCTGGCGGACCGCGTGCGGGCGAGCTCGCCAAATGTGCACGCGAACGCAACCAGGCGCTGCTGGACTGGTTTGAACCACACCGTCAGCGCGGGGCGGTGCTGGAACTGCCTTGCGAGCTGATGCCTTCGCTGGTGATGGGCCCGGTGCAGAGCTACTGCCGCGCCTGGCTGTCGGGCAGCAGCGGCCTGCCCTCGCCCGAAACCTACCGCGACGAACTGGCCGAAGCCGCATGGAAATCAGTGCGCGCCTGAGCGGCGGTCCGGTCGTGCACCCGGTTCGTTTTCAGCGCGGCGGGCGCAGCGGCGTCAGCAGCTCGGACAGGCCGTTGTGGTCGATCTCGTGCATCAGGGCCAGCAGCCGGCCCAGTTCGCCTTTCGGGAAACCTTCGCGGGCAAACCAGTTGAGGTAATTGCCCGGCAGGTCGGCAATCAGCCGGCCCTTGTATTTGCCGTAGGGCATGGCCCGCGTCACCAGCGCCTGCAACTGCTCAGCCTGCACGCCGCTTCAGCCTCCGGCGCGCTTGACGGTGTGCCCGCGACCTTTGAGCCAATCGATCACGCGCTCGACATGGTCACCCTGCACCTCGATCACGCCGTCCTTGACGGTGCCCCCGCTGCCGCACAGCGCCTTGAGCTGTTTGCCCAGCGCCGTCAGCCCGGCGTCATCCAGCGCCACGCCCCTGACCACCGTCACCACCTTGCCGCCCCGCCCCTTGGCATCGCGGGAAACACGCACAACACCGTCACCTGGCGCCGGCGCCGGTTTCCGGCCGCAGCTGCAGGCAGCGACGGGCTGACGGCAGACGGGGCACATGCGCCCGGCTTCGGTGGAGTAAACGAGTCCACCGGCACCCGACCGGCTCTTCATCATGCGGCCGCGCCGAAACGGCGCACCCTCCCGTTGAGCGGGTAGGCCGGGTCGGTAAAGCCGGGTGTGGACGGATGGCCGGGGCTGACCAGCGAATCAACCAGCGTCTCATCAGCCTGGGTGACCACATAGTCCAGCGCGGGCCGGTAATCCTGCCACTGCGCCAGCGTGCGCGGGCCGGCAATCACCGCGCTCACAGCCGGATTGGCCAGTACCCAGGCGGTGGCGAACTGTGCCAGCGTGATGGCGCGCGCCTCGGCGTGCGACTTCAGGGTCTGGGCAATGACCAGCGATTCCTCGCGGAACTCGGTCTCGTTCATGCGTTTGTCACCCCGGCCGGCGCGGGTATCGGCGGCGGGCGCCTGACCCGGCGCGTACTTGCCGGTCAGCAGGCCGCGCGCAATGGGGCTGTAGGGCACCACGCCAATGCCGTAGTGGGCACAGGCCGGCAGCACCTCGACCTCCGGCATGCGGTTGAGAAGGTTGTAGTAGGGCTGACAGACCACCGGCCCCGGCATGCCCAGCTGGCCTGCCAGCCGAAGCACCTCGGCGATGCGCCAGCCGCGGAAGTTCGACACGCCCCAGTAGCGGATCTTTCCGTCCCGCAGCAGGGCATCCAGCGCCCGCAGCGGCTCTTCCAGGTTCATGCCGTTGATATCCTTGTGCAGGTACAGGATGTCCACGTAATCGGTCTGCAACCGCTGCAGGCTGGCCTCCACCTCGCGCAGCATCCAGCTGCGCGAATAGTGGCCCTCGTTCACCCGCTCGGACATCGAATTGCCCAACTTGGTGGCCAGCACCCATTGGTGCCGGCTGGCACCGCGCGTGCCGCCCGGGATCTCGCCGAGCATGGATTCGGAGGCGCCCTTGGTGTAGACGTCGGCGGTGTCGATGAAGTTCACGCCGATGGCCTGCGCGTCGGCGAGGATCGCGGCGGCCTCATCGCGGGGCGTCTGGTCGCCGAACATCATCGTGCCCAGACACAGGGCAGACACTTTCAGGTTGCTGTTGCCCAAGTTGCGGTATTGCATGTGATTGGTCTCGCTTTCTCTTCAGACTTCTTCCGTCCCGGCGGGCTCGTCCGCACCATCGCCCTGTTGCGGCCGGGCCCGGCGCTGCGCCGGTCGCGCCAGGATTTCCACATAGAACTGGTTGCCGCCCTCCCGGGCCACGCCATCCATCCGCCCGGTCAGGGTCGACAGGTGCGCCGGCTCGGCGGCCGTCTCTGTGGCGCCAAAACGGCAGTCGAAGTCCAGATAATCTGCGCCGGCTGGCAAGTCGCGCCGACGCTCCCGCCGCACATACTGGCGCACCTCGTGCTTGATGGCGTCGAGCAGGCGGTCCCGGTTCTTGCCCTCGATGTCGAGTCTGAATGTCTTTTTCATGAAGCGTCCATGGCGCCAGGCAGCGCAGCGCTGCCGGCAGGTTGGCCGGCAAAGCCGGAAACCTGCATTATTCCCTGAGCATGAACGCCAGGCGGGTGCCGATCAATTCCAGTTCGTCGCCATCGCTGAGCAAACGGGCTTCGCGGCCGATCGGCGCGCCATTGAGGAGCGGTCCTTCACCGCCTTCCATCACCGCAACAAAGAACCCCTGCCGCCGGTGCGAGATAGCGACCACAGCCACGCCGGGCTTGCCAAAGGTGGTCACCGCCTTCACCACCGGCACTTCCAGGCCGGCCGAGGTGCCCGAAAGCACGCGCAAGAGGGCATGCAGCGTGTGGCTGCCGTCCAGCGTCATCACTGAGGTCTGGCCGAAGTCGGTGTGTCCTGGGTCGGACTGGCCCCGAAACTCGATGCGGGCACGCCCGACCGAGATCACATCGCCGTGTTCAAGCTTCTGGCGCTTGACCATGTGATCGTTCACATAAGTGCCGTTGGTGCTGCCCAGATCCTTGACGTAAACGTCGGCCAGTCCTTCCAGCTCAAACCGGCAGTGCTCGCCACTGACGATCATGTCTTTCAGCACGATGTCATTGTGCGACTTGCGCCCCAGCGTCGTGACGTCCCGCGCCAGATTGACCCGCTTGATTTCGACACCGTCGATCGACACGATGAGCTGCGGCATGGTGGACCTCCTGCTGGTCACCTGCGGGCCGAACCACCGGCAGCGACGACCAAGGAGGCCATGGTAGACCCGGCGCAGCCATCCGGCAAGGGCGCCCCCGGCAGCCGCCGGGCACCCGGTCAGTTTCAGCCCAGCATGAACTTGATGCGCGTATCGCCGAGCTGCACGACATCCTCGTCCGCCAGCGCCCGGGCTTCCGCGCTCAGCGGCTCGCCGTTCAGCAGCGCGGGCTCCCTGGCACCGTCGGTGACGGCGATGTAATAGCCGTTGCGGCGGTGCGTGATCGCAACCACAGCAGTCGCCGGCGTGCCAAACGTGGTGACCGTCTTCACCAGCGGCACTTCACGCCCGGCTGCCGGCCCGGCCAGCACCTTCAGCCGTGCCTGCATCGCGCCGGCGGTGCCGGCCGCGCCCAATGCCTCCAGTTTCATCGGCGAGGTCTGCCCCGCCTCGGCCGTCAGCCGCTCTCCCAGGTACTGAACGTTGTAGATGCCGATGAACAGCACGTCCTGGTCGCGCAACAGTTGCCGCCGGATCCGCTGGCCGCCGATGAAAGTGCCATTGGTGCTGCCGACGTCGGTGACCCAGACCTCGGACGGGCCGAGCATTTCAAACTCGCAATGCAGGCCGCTGACCGAAAGGTCCGTCAGCACGATGTCGTTGTGGACCCGGCGACCCAGCGAGGTCCGCCCGGCGCGCAGGTGCACCTGCTGCATTTCGACTCCATCATTGGAAATGACCAGATCCGGCATGATTCACCCAGTAATTGATATTGACCCGCCACCGCCCACCCTCGCGAGGATACGCGCTGCGCCATTCGGCAAAAGGCGTAACTTTATCAAGGTAGCGCCCGTCCGGCGATTTTCGGCAACCTCAGGCACTCCAACGTGTGATCGATGATGTTTCGTGGCAGGGAGGAACACACCCGTCTGAAGCGTCTGCCGACCCCGATTTGCAACCACAGCGTACAGTTCGGACAGAAACACGGCCGGGCAGATTCATTGGACGATCAGGAAGGTGCAAAACAAATGGCGCGAACGAGCGACTGGGCAAACAAGGTGCTGGCCTTGCTCAAAGGTGGCAATTCGCGTGCGGCGATCGAACAGATCAAGGTCGCGCCCAGCGTGAAAGACCTCAAGGCTCTGCAAGCCGCCCTGATCGTCGGCGGGCTGAAAGGACGATGGCCCACCGTCGACGTCGCCGTCGCCGACAACCTGGACGCGCTGTCAGCACCGCGCCTGCATCGCGCGCCCTGAAACGGCGGCGCTCAGTCGCGCTGCACCACGTGAAAGCTCAGCTGGCGGGTGGCAATCACTGTTTCGGCCAGAAAACACACCAGCGCCAGCAGAAAGCACACGACGCCGGAAAGAAACCCCCAGACCGCCCAGCGCGCACTCTCCAGCCCCGCTGTCTCGCCCAGAAACAGCAGGATGATGGTCAGCCCGATCAGGAACGAGCACAACGTCAGCAGCGCGATACAGCCATTGGCCAGACGGCCACGGCGCCTCAGCGCGCGCAACTCGCCTGCGGCACGTGCCAGAAAAACGGGATCGTCCGACAACCGTGCCCGCTCCTGCATTTCGCGTGCCCGATCGACGATGCGCGCCAGCCGGCCCGCAACAGCGCCGATCATGCCGGACACCGAGGTCAGCAGGAACACCGGCGCAACTGCCAGCTGGATGCCGTGCGTGATGGCGGACGAATCAAGCGGGAAAGCGGGGAACGGCATGGCGGCTGCGTTTTTGTTGGATGGGCGCCTGAACGGCTCGTCGATCGGATTATGCGTTCGGCGCCTCGATCAGGTCTTGCCCGGAATCTGCATCCGCGCAGCGCCCAGGTGCAGGCCGGCATCGAGCTGCAGCAACTCGCCGGTCATGGTGCGCGCACTCTCGATCAGCCAGACGATGGCGTCGGCAATGTCTTCCGGTGTGCTGGCGCGTGCCAGAGGCGTGCTCTGCTCGGTCAGCGCTTTGACCTTTTCAAAGCCGTCCTGGCCGAGGCCGTCGACGAACCAGCGCGATGTGATGAGGCCGGGGCAGACCGCGTTGACCCGGACCTGCGGCGCCAGCGCCCGCGCCAGGTAGAGCGTCATGGCATTGAGGGCGCCTTTGGACGCGATGTAGGGCACCGATGAACCAATCCCCAGCGACCCGGCCACCGACGAAACATTGACGATGGCGCCGCCCGCCACCTTCAGGTGCGGCGCACAGGCCCGAACCATCTGGAACGCGCCGACGCTGTTGACCGCATAAATTCGCTGAAACGTTTCGGCGTCCAGCGCTTCCCAGTTGGCCGCGCCGGCAAAGCTGGTGATACCGGCGTTGTTCACCAGCGCGTCGATGCGGCCCCAGCGCGCCATCACGGCCTGCGCCATCGCCCGGCAGTCGGCGTCCTGCGCCACATCGCCGCGCAGCAGCAGCGTGTCGGCCCCGGCTTCGCGGCAGGCGGCCTCGGACCGCACCGCCTCGTCCTCGCTGCGCGAATAATTGATCAGCACGTTGTAGCCGCGCTGCGCCAGTTGCAGCGCGGTTGCGGCGCCCACGCCGGTGGCCGAGCCGGTGACGAGGGCAACTTTTCGATCCGATGATGAACCTGGCATGCGGGATTCCTGATCTTGAAAACGATGGGGGGATGCCGCGCAACGTTCAGCGCGGCGCTTTAGACGCTTCGTAGCGCGCCTTGTTCTGCGCGTTCGGCGGGTACAGGCCGGGCAGCTCGGCACCGCGCTCGACCTCCTGCATGATCCAGGCTTCCAGCCGCTCCTTCTCGACGGCTTCGGCCACCACGTCATCGAGCAGCGCAGCAGGAATCAGCACCGCACCGTCGTCGTCCGCGACCACCACATCGTTCGGAAAGACCGCAACGCCGCCGCAGGCCACCGGTTCCTGCCAGCCGACAAAGGTCAGGCCGGCCACCGACGGCGGTGCCGCCGTGCCACTGCACCAAACCGGCAGGCCCGTGCCCAGCACGCCGGCCAGGTCGCGCACCACGCCGTCGGTCACCAGCGCCGCCACCTCGCGCTTGCGCATGCGCGCACAAAGGATGTCGCCGAAGATGCCGGCGTCGGTCACGCCCATGGCGTCGACCACCGCGATGCAACCGGCCGGCATGGCCTCGATGGCCGCGCGCGTCGAAATGGGCGATGCCCAGGACGCCGGCGTCGCCAGATCTTCCCGCGCCGGCACAAAGCGCAGCGTGAAAGCCCGACCCACCAGCCGGGGCTGACCGGCCCGCACTGGAAACGCACCGCGCAACCAGACGTTGCGCAGCCCTTTTTTCAGCAGCACGGTGGTCAGCGTGGCAGTGGTCACGCCAGCCAGGGTTTGAACGATGTGCGGATCAAGGGGAAGGGGTTCGGTGTTCATGGGCCGATTGTCGGCTGGAAAACCCGTTCCCGTAAACCCGCCTTACTGCATCCCGGACACTCCATAAATGATAGCAAAAACTGACCGAACGACGCTGGGTTGTGCCGAAAAATTCATGAAATTCGATTGAAAGCCGCTCAGGGGTCCCGGCTGGCCGGCGGGCCGGAACGTCCCGAACGGTGATGATCGTGGCCGACTCCTGCAGTTGCACTTCAGGCCGGTTGTCGAACCGGCCGCCCGAACGGCGCAAGCGGCTGTCCCGCGCATTCCAGCCTGAACCGGATCTGCCGGTCACAATGCAACTTTTCCTCCCGGCCCCCATCGAAGGACTTTCACGATGAAACATCTCAGCGGCCTTGACGCCACCTTCCTGCACATCGAGTCGCCAGAGATGCCGATGCACGTCGGCTCGCTCAACGTGCTGGACCTGCCCGCTGGCTATAGCGGCGACTATTTCGAAGACGTCAAGGCGCACATGGCCAGCCGCCTGCACCTGGCCGATCTGTTCACCCGCAAGCTCGCGCTGATGCCCTTCGACCTGTCCAATCCGGTCTGGGTAGAAGACGAAGACATCGACCTCGACTACCACATCCGCCACATTTCCCTGCCCAAGCCGGGCAGCAACCGCCAGTTGCAGCAGTACGTGGCGCGACTGCATTCGTCGCTGCTGGACCGCAGCCGCCCGCTGTGGGAACTGTTTGTCATCGATGGTCTCAAGAGCGGCCAGGTGGCCGTCTACGTCAAGGCCCATCACGCGGGCATGGACGGACAGGCCGGCGTTGCGGTGGCGCAGGCGATTTTTGACCTGACGCCCGCCGGCCGCACCGTGAAGCCGCCGCGCGCCAAGGTGCGCCGCAACCAGTACCAGCTCGGCATGGCCGAACTGGCCGGTGCGGCTGCGCGCAACACGCTGTCGCAGATCGTCCAGCTGATCAGGACGGCGCCGGCGATGGCGCGGGCCGTGCGCGATGTGGCGCTGCCGCAAAAGGATGAGAACGGCAAACGCAACTGGTCGCTGCCGACGGGCGTGCGGCTGTTCGGGCCCCGCACGGTGCTCAACGTGGCCATCACGAACCAGCGCAGCTTTGCGGGCCGCACCATTTCGCTGGCCGAAACCAAGTTCATCGGCAAAACCCTCGGTGGCTCGCTCAACGACGTGGTGATGTGCGAAACCGCCGGTGCGTTGCGCCGCTACCTGCGCGAACACCACGAGTTGCCGGCCAAATCACTGATTGCCGCCGTGCCCGTCAGCCTGCGCGCGCCCGGTGACGCCTCGGCCAACAACCAGGTCAGCATGATGACCGTGACGCTGGCGACCGACATCAAAGACCCGGTCGAGCGCCTGCAGGCCATCCACAAGGCGGCGGATGCGAACAAGGCCATGATGGGCCGGGTGAAAACGGCCATCCCGACCGACTTTCCGCTGCTGGGCGCCCCCTGGCTGATCTCGGGTCTGGCGTCGCTGTTCGGCCGCTCGCGCCTGGCCAATGTGCTGCCGCCGTTTGCCAACGTGCTGATCTCCAACGTGCCGGGCAGCCCGGTGCCGCTGTACCTGGCAGGCGCCAAGGTCGTCAGCTACTACCCGGTGTCGATCCCGGCACACAGCATGGCGCTGAACGTCACCGTGCAAAGCTACGCCGGGCGGCTCGACTACGGCCTGATCGCCTGCCGCAGGGCGGTCCCCGACATCAACGACCTGGGCGACCTGCTGCTCGCTGAGCACCAGACGCTGCTGGCGCGCGCGAACGAGGTTGCGGCCGCAGCGGCGGCTGAAGCCGCCGCTGCCGAAGAAGCGGCGCGCGCACCGGTCAAGACGCGGCGCGGCGCCAAGGCGGCGCCCACTGCGGCTACCGCTGCAAAAAGCCGGATCAGGTCCGCGTCGGCAAAAAAGCCCGCAGCCCCGGCGGCGCCCCGCAAGCGGGCAACGAGCCGCAAGGCTGCCGCCCTGCACTGAGCGCTCGCCTGGCCGCCTGAAGCCGGCCCGCTAGGGCCCGACCCGCTGGGGACGTCAGACGGCTTGCGCCAGCCGCCCCACCCCTTCGATGATCTTGTCGGTGCCCACCGTCGCAAAGCTCAGGCGCAGCGCGGCGGTATCGGGGTTGGCGCAGTAAAACGGCGCACCCGGAACAAAGGCCACGCCCTTTTCAATCGCCCGTCGGGCCAGCTCGGCGCCGTCGGCCACCTTGCCGCCTGCGCCGGTCAGCCGTGCCCAGACGAACAGGCCACCCTGCGGCTGCACGAACTCGATGGCGTCGCCCAGCTCCATCCGCAGCGCGTCGCACATCAACTGGCAACGCTCGGCGTAGACCTTGCGCACACGCGCCAGCGTGGCCGGCATGCGGCCGGCTTTCAGGTACTGGGCGGCAGTTGCCTGTGCAAAGGTGCTGGTATGGGCGTCGCTGAACTGCTTGCACATCGTTGCCTTGGCCAGCAGTTCGGCCGGGCCGATCATCCAGCCCACGCGCAGGCCCGGGCTGAGCACCTTGCTCATCGAGCCGCAATGCGCCAGCAGCTCGCGGCTGCCGGGCACCAGCGGGCTCATCGCCAGCAGGCTGGGCGGTGGGCGGTCTTCGGCGGTCTGGCCGAAGTAGAGGTCGCCGTAGGGGTCGTCCTCGACGATCAGCGTCTGGTGCCGCACCGCCATCTCCAGCACCTTCTTGCGCCGCTCGGCGCTGAGCATCGCGCCGCTGGGGTTGCCGAAGGTGGGAATCAGGTAGACGAACTTCGGCTTGTGTTCGGCGATCAGCTGTTCCAGCTCGTCCGTCTTCACGCCGTTGCCGTCGATCGGCGCACTGATCAGCTGCGCGCCATAGAGGCGGAAACACTGGATGGTGGCCAGAAAGGTCGGCCCTTCGACGATGACCTTGTCACCGGGCGAGATCAGCGTCTTGCCGATCAGGTCCAGCGCCTGCTGGCTGCCGGTGGTGACGATCAGGTTGTCGCTGGCCACGCCCGTGCAGCCCTTGGCCGTCATGAACGCCGCGAGCTGCTCGCGCAGCGGGTTGTAGCCCTCGGTGGCGCCGTACTGCAGCGCACCGCCCGGCTCCTCGGTCAGCGCGGCGTTGGCGGCTTCGCGAATGCCGTCGACATCGAACATCGCACTGTCCGGAAAGCCGCCGGCAAAGCTGATGATGCCGGGTTTGCCCAGCAGCTTGAACAGCTCCCGGATGGCTGAGGTTTCGACGTTGTTCAGGCGGTCGGCAAATTGCAGTGGCATGGCGTGATTTTCCGTCGGGCGGTGGTTGCAGTTCCGGGAGCACGCATTTTCACACGCCGGCGCGGCCTTCTGGCGGCCGTGATACGCTGACCGCCCGCCCGTGCTTGCTCAAAACCAGGAGACGACATGATCGAAAAACAACTCGACATTCCCACCGCCGACGGCGCCATGAACAGCTTCGTCGTGTACCCCGAAGAAGGCGGCCCGTTCCCGGTGGTGCTGTTCTACATGGACGCGCCCGGCAAGCGCGAGGAACTGCACGACATGGCGCGCCGGCTGGCATCGGTCGGCTATTACGTGGTGCTGCCCAACCTGTACTACCGCGAAACGCGCGACTTCTGGCTACGCGAGCGCACCGAGGCCGCCATGGCCGTGATGTTCGGTCACATGGCCAGGCTGGACGCCCGCACCACCGAGGTCGACACCGCCGCCATGCTGGCCTTTGTCGACGCGCAGCCGGAAGCCGACGCCAGCCGCATCGGCGCGGTGGGCTACTGCATGAGCGGCCCGTTCGTGATGTGGGCGGCCGCGCAGTTTCCGGGGCGTCTGCGCTGCATTGCGTCGATTCACGGCGCCAACATGGCGACCGACAAGCCCGATTCACCCCATCGCATGCCGCCGAAGATCCGGTGCGAGAGCTACTTCGCCTGCGCGGAAGTCGACAAGTGGGCGCCACCGGCCGACATTGAAAAGCTCGAAGCCGCACTGAAAGCCGCCGGCACGCCGCACCGTATCGAGTGGTACCCGAAAGCCGAGCACGGCTTTGTCTTTCCGCAACGCGCCGGCATCTACAACCCGCCGGCTGCCGAGCGTCACTGGGAACGGCTGTTCAGCCTGTTTCGCCGCAACCTGCAGTAGCCCGGGCCAGCCGTCCTGCAGATCCGCCGAATCCCGCAACCCAGCCCTTGAAAACCATGACACCCGCGCGCATCGAAGCCTTCTTCGCCACCCTGAAGGCGGCCAACCCGCAACCGGTGACCGAACTCGAATACACCAGCGTGTTTGAACTGCTGACTGCCGTTCTGCTGTCGGCGCAGGCCACCGATGTGGGTGTGAACAAGGCCACGCGGCGGCTGTTCCCGGTGGCCAACACGCCGCAGGCCATGCTGGACCTGGGACTGGAGCGGCTGGAGGGTTACATCCAGACCATCGGCCTGTACCACAGCAAGGCGCGGCATCTGCTGCGGACCTGTCGCATGCTGATCGAGCGGCACGGCGGCCAGGTGCCGCGCAGCCGCGAAGAACTGGAGGCGCTGCCGGGCGTGGGCCGCAAGACCGCCAACGTGGTGCTGAATGTCGCGTTTGGCGAGCCGACGATGGCGGTCGACACGCACATCTTTCGCGTCAGCAACCGCACCGGGCTGGCGCCGGGCAAGACGCCGCTGGCGGTGGAGATGCAGTTGCTCAAACGCATCCCGCCGGCCTACCGCGTGGACGCGCACCACTGGCTGATCCTGCTCGGGCGCTACGTCTGCCAGGCGCGCAAACCGCAATGCTGGCACTGCAGCGTGGCCGCCTGCTGCGACTTCAGGGACAAGACGCCACGGCCCTGAAACGATTTGCGGCAGGTGTCGCCTGACGGTCCGAACTCCGTGATAGATTTGACCTCTGCCTGTCAGAAAAAATGCCTCAAATCAGCGCCGCATACCCCGCCAAGCCTGGTCAGCAGGAAGTTGACCGGGTGATCTGCGCCAGCCGGGCGACCGACACGCAGAACGTCTATGCAACGCTCGAAGCCATCCGGGATCGCGCGCTGCATCACAACCCGCAACTGGACATCCGTGCAGCGCTGATGTATCAGAGCGGCTGGTTCTTGCACTGGGCCGAAGGGCCGCACCGCAGCGTGGCGGAACTTTTCGGCCGCATCGCCATCGACAAGCGCCACCACGAGCCGCACGTGGTGCACGCCAGCACCGGCCGGCGCCTGCTGATGACACCGTGGTCGATGCTGCTGTCGTCCGCCACCGAAAGCGCCGACGGCTTCGGTCGGCGCGTGCTGGCGATCCGCGACCAGATTCGCGCCGGCACGCAACTCTCTCCAACGACCGTGATCCGGCGACTGGTGCTGCCGATGCGCCTGCCCGGCCCCGAGGGGCCGACGCCCGCCGACGCCTACTACCGCGTGGTGGTCTGCGCGGCCAGCGGTCAGGGCGCGTTCGACTTGACCCACTGGCTGTCTGAAACGCAGGACGTTCCGCGCGAAAGCCGCCGCACGGCCGGCCCGGCGGACCGCGACAGTGCCAGCGACTATGTGGACTTCATGCTCGACGACATGCCCTGCCGTGTGGTCGCCGTCGCCCGGACCGCGCTGACGCAAGGCCTGCAACGATCGATGGCGCCCGAGTGGCACTTTCTGGCGCTGCTGTTCGATGGCGACGCCCGGCGTGACGAGGCGCTGCTGGACCGGGTCACCGAGATCTTTGACGACGCCCCGCGCCGGCCTCCGGTGCTGGCGATCACGCCCGCGCCGGCTGACTTCCTGCACGTGCAGCAGCAAGCGCTGGCACGCGGCTTCGACTGCCTGGACGGCGGCCACATGTCCGCCTGGGAAAGCCCGTCAGTATGGCAGTCGATCCGTGAACGGCTTCGCCACGAGACGGTCGACCACTCATCGGTCTGGCCACTGTTTCCGGGCGCCCTGCCCGGCTGAACGGCCGGCGGGTCAGCCGCGCGGGCCGAGCAGCGCGCCCACCTTCGGCCAGTCGGCCACGCCCCACAGCGCATCCACTGCCACCTGCATTTCGGCCGCCTGCGCGCCGCCGCTGAAAGCCGCCAGTTGCAACACCTTGGCGGTGATTTCGGCGCGGCTGAGCGTGTTGCCGGGGTCGCCCTTGGGTTCGTCCACGCGGCCCTGCAGCACGCGCCCGTCGGTGGTGGTCACCGTGACCTTGCCGATCCAGCGCTGCGGGTAGGCAGCGTCGACCTCGGCGTCCAGCGCCATCGTGATGCGCTCGCACAGGGCCCGCGTTTCGGCATCATCGAAATGCCGGTCGAATTCGCTCAGGCCGGCGTGGCCGAAACGTGCCACCAGCGCCAGCACCGTGCCCATCGAAAACTTGCTCTGGTGCACGGTGGCCGGTTTCACCACCGGGCCCAGCACGTCGATCGCGCCCTGATGCACGTGGGTGACCACGCGGGCAAGGTCAGCCGGCTTCAGCTGGTTGGCCTGCATCACCTGCAGCAGCGCGTCGGCTGCCGGGTGCGTGTGACGGCAGGAGGCGTGGTACTTGAACGAGGTTTCGGCCGTTGCCCAGCGCGTGCCCAGCCGGTCGGTCAGGCGGGCCGGATCGGCGTCGGTGGACATGCCCGCCGCCATGCCTTGCGGCCCGGTGAAGATGTCCGCCGCGCCGGTGAAGCCGTCACGGGCCAGATACGCCGCCATCAGGCCGGCGGCGGCGGCGTGCGCGGTGTGCAACTGCTTGCTGTCGGCAGCGGTGCGCAAAAACTCCCACAGACCGGCCGACTGCGTGCCCGCCGAGCCGAAGGCATGCTGCATCTGCGCCGGGCTCAGCCCGAGCAGGTTGCCCACGGCAGCAGCAGCCGCCAGCGTGCCAGCGGTGCCGGTGGTGTGAAACACCTTGTAGTGCGAGCGCCCCAGAAACTCGCCGACGCGAATGCCCACCTCATAACCGGCGACGCAGGCTGCCAGCAGTTGCTGACCGCTGGCACCGAGCGCCTGCGCCACCGCGAGCGCGGCCGGAAAAACCACGGTGGCCGGGTGAAACACCGAGCCGTTGTGCACGTCGTCCTGCTCGGCCACGTGGGAGGCGGCGGCATTGGCCATCGCCGCCAGGTAGGGGCTGGTGAAGTCACGGCGGACGATCACCTCGCTCGGCCCGGCCGCGGGCACGTCGCACCCCGCGGCGGCCGCCGGCCCCATCGCCAGCGCGAAGGCGGTGATGGTCTCGACCGGGCGGGCGCCATGGCCGGCCACGGCCGAGCCGAACCAGTCGACCAGCAGGTCTTCGGTCTTGCGCACCACGGCCTCGGGAATCGCGTCAAAACGCAGACCGGCGGCGAAGGCGGCCAGCACCGCTGCGGGAGAAGGGGGGGTCGGCATCAGAAATCCCTCATTTTGGTGACAAATCGGCATCAACCCAGCATCAAATGGTGAGTTTCAGCTATTGAATCAGTAGTAAGAGCCAGCGGATTGATCGTACTCAGATCGCACCGGCCTCGCGCAGAGCGGCAATGGCTGCGTCGCCGTGGCCCAGTTCGTGCAGGATGGCGTCGGTGTGCGCGCCCACCGCCGGCACAGCGTCCATGCGGTAGTCAAACGCGTTGCTGCGACCCGGCGGCAGCAGCGCCGCAATGTCGCCGCCCGGCGAGCCCACCGTGGCCCAGCGCCCTCGCGCCGCCAGTTGCGGATGCGCCCACAGCCCCGCCATGTCGTTCATGCGCGCGTTGGCAATGGGCGCGGCGTCCAGCCGCGCCAGCACCTCGGCCGTGGTCAGCGCGGCAAAAGTTTCAAGAATGATGGCCTTGAGCGCCTCGCGGTTCTCGTTGCGGCGGGCGTTGCTGTCAAAGCGCGGATCGGTCGCCAGCGCGGCGTCCTGCAGCGCCACTTCGCAAAACAGTTTCCACTCGCGCTCGTTTTGCAGGCCCAGCATCACGGTGCCGCCATCGCCCACGGCGAACGGTCCATAGGGGTAGATGCTGGCGTGCGAGGCGCCGGTGCGCGGCGGCGGCGGCGCGCCGTCGAAGGCGTAGTACATCGGGTAGCTCATCCATTCGGCCAGCGATTCGAGCATGGACACGTCGATGTGGCTGCCCTGCCCCGTCCTGCCGCGCAGCAACAGCGCCGACAGCACGCTGGTATAGGCATACATCCCGGCGGCGATGTCGGCCACCGAGTTGCCTGCCTTGGCCGGCGTCTCGGGCGTGCCGGTGACCGACAGAAACCCCGCCTCGCTCTGGATCAGCAGGTCGTAGGCCTTCTTGTCGCGGTAGGGACCGTCTTCGCCATAGCCGGAAATGTCGCAGACGATGAGCTTCGGATGCGCTGCTTTCAGAGCGTCGAACGACAGCCCCATGCGCGCCGCCGCGCCCGGCGCCAAGTTCTGCACCAGCACATCGGCCTTTTCCAGCAGCCGCAGCAGCACCGCCAGCGCGTCCGGGTTCTTCAGGTCCAGCGTCAGGCTTTCCTTGGAGCGGTTCGTCCAGACGAAATGCGAGGCTTCGCCCCTGACCCGGGTGTCGTAGGCGCGCGCAAAGTCGCCGACGCCCGGACGCTCGACCTTGATGACCCGCGCGCCAAGGTCAGCCAGCTGGCGAGTGCAGAAAGGCGCGGCGATCGCGTGTTCGAGTGAGACGACGGTGATGCCGTCAAGGGGGCGGGTCATGGACATCCTTGCTTGATCAGTTGGGGACCGAGCAACGTTCACTGCGTGTAACGCTTGGTCTGTCCC
This sequence comes from Burkholderiaceae bacterium, assembly GCA_014879655.1. Lineage (GTDB taxonomy): Bacteria > Pseudomonadota > Gammaproteobacteria > Burkholderiales > Burkholderiaceae_C > JACSRS01. The sequence continues at coordinate 52,988 of JACSRS010000200.1, read as the reverse complement.
ACAAGGTTTCAGAAAGACCTCGGTAGCCCGAGCACGTGCTCGGCAATGTACGCATAGATCATGTTGGTCGAGATCGGCGCCACCTGGTACAGGCGGGTCTCGCGGAACTTGCGCTCCACGTCGTATTCGCAGGCAAAGCCGAAGCCGCCATGCGTCTGCAGGCAGACGTTGGCCGCTTCCCAGCTGGCCTTGGCGGCCAGGTACTTGGCCATGTTGGCTTCAGCGCCGGCGTTTTCGAGGGCGTCGATTTTTTCGCAGGCGCGCCAGCGCATCAGGTTGGCGGCTTCGAGTTCAATATAGGCGTCGGCAATCGGGAACTGCACGCCCTGGTTCTGGCCGATGGGGCGGCCGAAGACGACGCGCTCGGTGGCGTACTTGCGCGCGCGCTCGATGAACCAGTAGCCGTCGCCGATGCACTCGGCCGCGATCAGCGTGCGCTCGGCGTTCAGGCCGTCCAGAATGGTCTTGAAGCCCTTGCCTTCGGGGCCGAGCAGGTTCTCTTCCGGTATCTCCAGATTGTCAAAGAACAGCTCGTTGGTCTCGTGGTTGACCATGTTCAGGATCGGCTGCACCGTCAGACCATTGCCGATGGCCGTCTTCAGGTCGACCAGGAAGCAGCTCAGGCCTTCGCTCTTTTTCTGCACCTCGGCCAGCGGCGTGGTGCGGGCCAGCAGAATCATCATGTCGCTGTGCTGGATGCGCGAGATCCACACCTTCTGGCCGTTGATGACCCAGCGTCCGTCTTTCTTCACCGCCGTGGTCTTGAGTTTGGTGGTGTCGCTGCCGGTGGTGGGCTCGGTCACGCCCATCGACTGGATGCGCAGCTCGCCCGTGGCGATGCGCGGCAGGTAGGTTTCTTTCTGGGCTTCGGTGCCGCTGCGCACGATGGCGTTCATCACGTACATCTGGCCGTGGCAGGCGCCGGAATTGCCGCCGCTGCGGTTGATCTCTTCCATGATCACCGAGGCCTCGGCCATCGATAGGCCCGAGCCGCCATAGGCCTGCGGAATCAGCGCGGCCATCCAGCCGGCTTTGGTGAGCGCATCGACAAAGGCTTCGGGGTAGCCGCGCTGCTCGTCGATCTTGCGGTGGTATTCGTCGGGGAATTCGGCGCACAGGTCGCGCACCGCGTCGCGGATGTCCTGGTATTTGTCGGGGGCGTGTTGCATGGGTTCGGGGTCCGGTTGGCGGGAATGGAACGGGTCAAGCGAGTTCGGCCACGCCCTGCATGGTCAGCCAGCCTTCGTGGTCCTGGGCCCACAGGCGCACGGACTTGCCGTCTGGCGAGGGCTGGCCGCTCAGCCGGAACGGGTGCAGGTCAAAAGTCGGCCGCACCGCCTTGAAGTTGAACGACCGCACGAATGCACCGGCCGGTGCGTGGCGGCGCACCAGATCGACCAGCAGCGTGGCGATCAGCGGGCCGTGCACGATCAGGCCGGGGTAGCCCTCAACCTGCGTCACGTACTGGCGGTCGTAGTGAATGCGGTGGCCGTTGAAAGTGAGTGCCGAATAACGGAACAGCAACACGTCGTCGGGGACGATTTCGCGCTGCCAGGCGGCGCCGGTTTCGGCCGGGATCGGGGTCGGCGCAGGATCGGTTGGAGTCGCTGCAGCTCTGTAGACGATGTCATGCTCTTCCGTCAGCGCCAGGCCCGTGGCGTTGTGGATCTCGTGCCTGACCAGCACAAACACCATTTCGCCGCTGCGGCCGGTCTTGTGCGTGACCGATTCGATGCGTGAGCGGCGCTCCACCGCGTCGCCCACCACCAGCGGGTTCTGCGGCAACCAGATCAGGCGCCCGCCGGCCCACATGCGCCGGGGCAGCGGCACCGGCGGCAGGAAACCGCCGCGCATGGCGTGACCATCCGGTCCGAGCTGGCTTTGCCGGTGCTGGGGCAAAAAGTACAGCCAGTGCCACAGCGGCGCCAGCGTGGTGCCGGGCGCGGGCAACGGGTCGTCGCGGTCCAGCGTGGCGGCCAGGCCCCGCACCGGCGCTGCGGTGATGTCGTCGTGCAGGGTTTCGCTCTTGCCGATCCAGCTTTGCAGGTGCGCGAGCGTGGCGGCGTCCAGGGTGCGGGTCTGATCGTCCATGGCGTCATCGTCGCTGCTTTGCCGGCCCGGCGCAATCTGCAAATTCCTGAACTAGCCTTCACCAGAACCGAAGGCTTTGCTAGCATCCGGGCGATGCACTTTGACCTGACCGACCTGCGCCTGTTCGTTCGCGCGGCCAACGAGGGCAGCCTGACCCGCGCCGCCGCCGGCCAGCACCTGTCGCTGGCTGCGGCCAGCGCGCGCGTGAAATCGCTGGAGGCGCAAGCCGGCCTGCCACTGCTGTACCGCGAAGCGCGGGGCGTGCGCCTGACGCCGGCGGGCGAAGCCTTTCTGCACCACGCACACGGCGTGCTGCGCCAGACCGACCAGCTGCGAGCCGACCTGCAGGAATACGGCGGCGGCCTGCGCGGCCATGTGCGGGTGTTTGCCAACACCACGGCGGTATCGGACTTTCTGCCCGAGATCCTGCCCGCCTTTCTGGCCGCCAACCCCAAGGTCAACATCGACCTTCAGGAAAAACCGAATGCTGAAATCGCCAAAGGCGTGCTCGACGGGCGCGCCGACCTCGGCATCGTCGCCGGCCCGGTCGATAGCCTGGGCCTGCAGGCCATTCACTTCAGCACCGACCGGCTGGTGCTCGTCACGGCCCGCAGCCACCCGTTTGCCATGCGCAAGACCATCGCCTTCGCCGATACGCTCGATGAGCACCAGGTCGGCATGCAGCAGGGCAGCACGCTGCAGACCTTCCTGGCCCAGGTCACGGAAAAACTCGGCCGGCCGCTCAAGCTGCGCATCCAGCTCAGCAGCTTCGACGCGATGTGCCGCATGATCGGCGCCGGGGTGGGCGTCGGCATCGTTCCCGAAAGCGCCGCGCGGCGCAACCAGGCCAGCATGGGCTTGGCGCTGATCGAACTGCTGGAGCCCTGGAGCGTGCGCGAGCGCTACATCCTGGTGCGCGACCCGAACAAGCTGCCGGCCTTTGCGCGCTCGTTGATCGAGACGCTGTGCGCGCACTATCAGGTGCCGCACAAGGTCCGCTGAAATGAACGGTACCGCCGAGCGCCCACGGGAGATTTACTTCGCAAACGGCCCAAGCTTTGCCGGCATCGTTTTCGACAGCTTTGATTGCACTGTGTGAACGGTTAATCGTCTGAAGAGCAGCGGCGGCGGGCATTGGGCTGGCCCATCCAGTTTGATCCAGATTCGACCCGGAACACCGGAATGCATGGCCCGCCCGGCACTGTATCTGCCAGAATACAGAGATACGTTAAACAAGGCGGGAAAACAGCGCAAGTGAGGCTACAAGCCACTTTCAGGAGGATTTGATGGCCAACTTATGGAGCTGTGCCCAACTTCCAGAGCAGTCTTTTATGCTCTGGACATCACGTTGGGCATCTAATTCTTTCATTCATCACAAGGGGAAATCATGCATAAAATGAAGTCAACGATTATTGTCACTCTGGTAACTGCTTTCATTGCAGGGTGCGCAAAAGAACCGCCAAAATGCTCGGATGAAGATACTTTCTCACTGATACGACAGATCATCGTCGAACAGCTTGGCGGGCGTGAAGGGGTAAGTGACAAAGAACTTCAAGATAACATGAAAATTGAGTTTCCCAGAGCGAGCGCTTTTGACGAGAAAATCAAAAAATATAGCTGCAAAGCAAAACTGATTGCCGGAGGTACGGTTGAACTGCCAATAACTTACGAATCGCAACTTGATGACAAGAATCAGCACATCGTTTCTGTTGGAGGCATTGCTAGAGGTGATCTATTGACCCTGCAATATGCCATTGCCGAGGGCATCAAAAAGGGACGCGCAGCAAAAGACGGTCCAGCTTCGCCATCCACAGGTTCAACGCCCCAAGCACAGACCACACCTGTTCCTGCGCCTGTCTCTGAGCCTCCATCCACTCCAGCAATTTCAACCGCTCCTGATCAATCTAAAATGGCACCGGAAAAGAACTGGACACCAAGTTTCGACTGTGCCAAGGCATCCACATTCTCGGAAAAGGCGATTTGCAGTGACCCGCTGCTTGGCAAATTGGATGGTGCGCTATCGGAAAATTACAAATACATGCTTGCTTCAGATATTGGCGATGGGGCAAGAGCTGATCTTAAAGAATCCCAAAAGAAATGGCTTATTGAGCGCAACAGATGTGCAAACAATCAATGTTTATCTGACGCTTATCGAAAACGTATTGATGAAGTTTGCGAATATCCAGTCATCTCAGGCGTGCATCCGATTTGCACATCCTCTGATGAGATTAAATAGGTTTTATAACGCTTCGCGCAGGGCTGGTCAAACTGCACGTTGGGCATTCACATAACTCAGGAGGCATCTATGGCAATTTATGCAGTTGGCGCGTATTACGATGGTGATGTTAGCGATGATTTCATTGCAAACAACATAGCTGGCCCAGGGTGGAACATAACCGATGCGCCTGAGTTGCATCAATTTGTGCGTTCGTTGAAAGTTGGCGACATCATATATATCAAGTCCTTCTCTCCGACCAGCCCCGATATTATTGTCAAAGCTATTGGTGTAATTACAGACGACCAAGTTATCACTACCAGCCAAGTTGTTTCAGCGGGCAGGAATATCAAGTGGGTAGTCAAAGACAGCTTCCGCATCCCAAAGCCGACGGAAAAAAACAATGTCCGGTTAAACACAATGTACGAAGAGTTTCATCCGGCAGTTCAATCACAAATATTGGCAAAGCTCTTTTGACGGCTATGCCCAACCCGGCAGTCGAGAGGGACTGCGCAAAAGCGCGCAGCCCCTCACTTTTACGTTCCGACTGCTTTGGAGCGAACTGAATGACCGGACCCAGTCTCCTGGGGCACTCGAAAGACCTTCGAAAGCCGCACAATAACCGGGTTCGAGGTGCTGCCTGGGCCCACCAGATTGTCAAACCCGTGCGCGCGAGTGTCGATCCATCCCGGCAAGCGGAGACACTGACTGGAAACGGCCAAACCCCTTTCAGATGGTGACTGTGTGCTATTTGGCCGATCGTTACTGAAGGACGCCTTCAGCGCCCGACGGATTCGGCTGGCGCGGGCCTCCACGCTGACTTGCCTGTAGCATCAAGGTCCTGATGCCCGCGATGCTTCCGGAGAATCTGCCCATGACGACGCCCATCCCCGTTCAGAAATTCCTTGCCGGCTGGGCTGACATGGACTGGAATTCGCATATGGCCAACACCGCCTACCTGAACAAGGTGGTGGATGCGCGCGTGTTGATGCTGGCGCAAAAAGGCTTTCCGCTGGAGGAGTTCATCCGGCTTCGGCTTGGCGTCGTCATCATGAAAGACGAGCTGGAGTACCGCCGCGAGGTCAAGTGGATGGACGAGATCGGCATCACGTTCGCCATCGCCGGCCTGGCGCCCGACGGCAGCCGCTTCAAGGTGGTGAACGAAATTCTCAACGCTGCGGGTGCTTTGTGCGCCCGGGTTATCAGCACCGGCGGCTTCATGGACCTTGACGCGCGCAAGCTGGTGGCGCCGCCACCCAATGTGCTCTCCGCCTATCAATCACTTCCCAGAACGGAAGACTTTGTGGAACTGCCGTCCAGTATCAAGGCTCGGAATTGAGCCTGCGGCGGCGGCTGGTTTGGCGACCGTGCAGGCTGCGGAACAAAGGCTTCCTCAATCAAAAAATTGCCAACATGCCCCTTGAACTGCCCAAAGATGTCCGCCAGCAGGCCGTCGCCTCGATCGAACGCTATTTTCAGGAACACATGGAAGAGCGCATCGGCAACATCGCCGCCAGCGGCCTGCTCGGCTACTTTCTGGAAGAAATCGGCCCGGCCATCTACAACCAGGCCGTGGCCGACGTGCAGGACCGGCTGCGGCTGCGCATCGACGAGCTCGACATCGAGGTGCACGAGGACGAGTTCGGCTACTGGCGCAAGTTCGAGCGCGCCCAGAAGCCCCGGAAATAGGCGGTCTTGCGGCTTCTGACAGAAACCAGTCCGGCCCCCGCGCCGACCAGCGGCCGTGCCGGGCGCGGCCACTTGCGCCAGAATCTGCGCTCTTGGAATTTCAGGAGTGTTGCATGTCTGAAACGAACCGCCCGGTGGCCATCGTCGCTGCCGATGTTGCGCCGCGCAACAAGCCATCAAACTACCCTGAGCCGTTTGCCTCGCGCATGGCCGGCCGCGAAAAGCGCCAGCTGGGCGACGTGTTCGGCCTGAGCAACTTCGGCGTCAACCTGACGCGGCTGGCGCCGCGCTCGGTATCTGCGCTGCGCCACGCACACTCGCGGCAGGACGAGTTCATCTACATCCTGCAAGGCCACCCGACGCTGTTCACCGACGAAGGCCGCACGGTACTCGCGCCCGGCCAGTGCGCCGGCTTCAAGGCCGGCACCGGCAACGCCCACAGCCTGACGAACGAGACCGACAGCGAGGTGGTGTACCTGGAGGTGGGCGACCGCAGCCCTGGCGACACGGCCAGCTACCCGGACGACGATCTGCTGGCCGCGCTGGTGGGCGGTCAATGGCAGTTCACCCACCGCGACGGCACGCCCTACGCCTGACGGGACGCCGGGCGCCTGGCGGGCGCGCATCCGTTCACCCGCTTTAACTCCTGAATCAGGAGCTTAAAAACGCCGTTTGACGCTGGCTAAGTGCCAATTTGGCATGAATTTGGCCCGCCAGAAGCCCGAGGGGTCGCTCAGTCGCCGGCCGGCAAGGGGCGCGCCAGAGCGTCAAGCACGCCGGGCTCGAAGTGCTGCTCGATGAAATCGGCGAGCCCGTCGAACACGCTGTCCAGCGTCGGCACGTGCGCGCCGAACAGTGCCTGCATCACGGTCGCGTCTTCAAACAGGCCGTGCAGGTACAGGCCCAGCACGTTGCCGGCGGCGTTCTGCCAGCCGATGCATTCGCCCCCGGCTGCCTGCAGGGCCTCACGTGCCACGTCGCCGGATCGCGCCATTGCCGGGTGCTGCGCTGTCTGACCCTGGTGAATCTCGTAACCGCTGACGGACACGCCGGAAAGCTTGCCCCAGACGCCGGCCAGCTCGCCGAACCGGGCCGTGGTGCGTGAAAGCGCTTTCTCAGCTTCGAAAAGCGTGACCAGTGGCAGCAGGCCCAGCCCGGGGCCGTTGCCGTCGATGGCTTGCGGGTCGATCAGCGCCTCCCCCAGCATCTGCAGGCCGCCGCAAATGCCGAGCACCGGGTGACCGGCGCCCGCGTGCGCGGCGACGGCGCGGTCCAGTCCCTGCGCGCGCAGCCAGGCCAGGTCCTGCACGGTGTTCTTGCTGCCGGGCAGGATGATCCAGTCGGCACCGGCCACATCCGCCGGCGAGCGTGCCCACTTCAGATGCAGCCCCGGCACATTGCACAGCGGCTGGAACTCGTCGAGGTTGCTGATGCGTGGCCAGGCGATCACGGCCACCGTGCGGGCGGGCGCACCGTTCGGGACCGGCGCCGTGTGCAGCACGCCGTCTTCCTCGGGCAGGCCGTGCTGCCACCACATGGGCAGCGTTGCCACCGTCGGCACGCCGGTCAGCTGGTGCAGCATCTGCGGGCCGGGCGCCAGCAGGGCCGGGTCGCCGCGGAACTTGTTCAGCACAAAACCGTGGATCAGCGCACAGTCGGCCTCGGGCAACAGGGCCCAGGTGCCAAACAGATGGGCAAACGCGCCGCCCCGGTCGATGTCGGTGACCAGCAGGCAGCGTGCACCGGCGTGGCGGGCGACCCGCAGGTTCACGATGTCGCAGTCCGACAGGTTGATTTCGGCCGGCGAGCCGGCGCCTTCGATCACCACCACGTCGTTTTCCGCCCGCAGGGCATCGAGCGCCGCCGCAATCTGCGGCCAGACACGCGGGCCGCGTTCGCGCCAGGGCAGCGCGGTCAGTTCGGCGCTGACCTGCCCCATCAGCACCACCTGACTGTGCGTATCGGCCTCGGGTTTGAGCAGCAGCGGGTTCATGCGCGCGTCCGGCTCGGCGCGCGCCGCCAATGCCTGGAAATACTGAGCTGAACCAATTTCAGCCCCCACGGTCGCGCACTGCGTGTCGCTCCCTGCCCCCCGGGGGGGCCGCGTTTCGCCTTGGGGCGGCCCGGCGGCGAAACCTTCCGCCCCCACGGTCGCGCACTGCGTGTCGCTCCTGCCTTCGCCTTGCACCACCCGCGCGTTGTTGCTCATGTTCTGGGCCTTGAACGGCGCGACCTTCAAACCCTGGCGCGCGTAGTAGCGGCACAGCGCGGTGGCCAGCCAGCTCTTGCCGGCGCCGCTGGTGGTGCCCAGCACCATCACGCAGACGGCGGGCGGGCGGGAAAGCGGGTTTTCAGCTTTGCTCACGACGGGCGTTTCGAGGTGGGCTCAGCGCAAGACCGCCACCCACTGGCCGTCGAGCGCTCGCACCGCGATGCGCTGCTGGAACACGCGCTCCAGCGCCCGGTGCGTGGCGGGGTCGGCGCAGTTTCCCTGCCAGGCGATGCGCCCCTGGTCGAGCAGCACCAGTTCGTCGGCCATCAGCGCCAGCGATATCTCGTGCAGCACGCTGACCACGGTGACGCCAGCGGCCACCTGCTGGCGCACCAGTCGCAGCCAGTCGGCCTGGTGCGGCGGATCGAGGTTGGCCAGCGGTTCGTCCATCAGCAGCACCTTGGCCTGCACCGCCAGCGCCCGCGCCAGCAGCACCCGCTGGCGCTCGCCACCCGAAAGCTGCCCGAGCGGACGGTCGCGCCACTCCCAGGCCTGCGTGGCGCGCAGCGCCTGCTCCACCGCCGCCCGGTCGGCTGCGCCGGGTGCGGCCAGCCAGGCCTGGTGTGGCAGCCGGCCGAGCATCACGACGTCCCAGGCGCACAGGTCCGGCGCCGCGCCCTCGTTCTGGCCCAGCCAGGCCAGTTGCCGCGCCCGCTGGCGCGCCGGCAGTGATGGCAGCGGCCGGCCCATCAGTTGCACGGCGCCCCGGTGCGGCAGCAAGCCGGCCAGAACCTTCAGCAGGGTTGACTTGCCCGCGCCATTGGGGCCGACGATGCAGGTCCAGCGCGCCTGCGGCAAGCTCAGGCTCACGTCGTGCAGTACCTCGACGCCGCCGAGCGACGCGCTCACCTGTAGAGCCTGCAGCGCGTGCAGGGCCGGCGCGTTCACGCTGCGCCTCCGCGCCCGCGGTGCATCAGCCACAGCAGGTAGCCGCCGCCGAGCACGGCGGTCAGCACGCCCACCGGCAATTCCTGGGGCGCCGTCACGCCGCGCGCCAGGATGTCGGCGGCCAGCAGCAGCACGCCGCCGGTGAAAGCCGACAAGGCAATCAGCCGGCTGTGCGTGGTCTGCACCATCGAGCGCACCAGATGCGGCGCGGCCAGACCGACGAAGGCGATCAGCCCGGCCTGCGCGACCGCTGCGCCAGTGGCCAGCGCGATCACGCCGACCAGCGCCAGGCGCAGCGGCGCCAGCGGCAGGCCCAGGCTCTGCGCCGTGGCCTCGCCCAGCGTCAGGCCGTCGAGCACCGGGCTGAGCGCCCAGGCCACCAGCAGCCCGATGAGCAGCACGCCCGCCATCAGCACGCAGGACGGCCAGCCGACAAAACCGGTCGAACCGAGCATGAAGGCCTGCATGGCCGGCAGCGTCTGCGGCACCAGCAGCGTCACCAGCGAGGCCAGCGCGCCCAGCACCACGCCGACGATGACGCCGGCCAGCAGCAGGCGCAGCGTGTGCAGCACCCCACGCGCCAGCGCCAGCGTGAGCAGCACGGCCGCCACCGCGCCCGCAAATGCCGCGCCCGTCAGGCCCAGCGCGGTCAGCCAGGCGGCGGCAAACGGGCTGACGCCAAACAGCGCCAGCGTCAGCGCCACCGCCAGCGACGCCCCCGACGCGCTGCCCAGCAGGAACGGGTCGGCCAGCGGATTGCGAAACAGCCCCTGCGCCACCGCGCCCGCCAGCCCCAGCAAGGCGCCGGCCAGCCAGGCGCCCAGCGTGCGCGGCAGCCGGATGTCCCAGACGATCTGCGCAGCCAGCGGATCGCTGGCGGCCTGCCAGACGCTGCCGAAACCGGTGCTGCCGACGCCGGTGCCCAGCATCACCAGCACCAGCGCTGCCAGCACCAGCGCAGCGAACACGATCGCGACACGCCGGCGCTGGCGCACCAGCGCCATCACTGCACCACCCCACTCACGGGTGCGCCGACCGGGGCGCCGGCTGTCCGTGGCTCGGTTTTGGACACGCCCTTTTTCGGGCCCGGACGCTCCAGCGTGGCCAGACAGTCCGCCACCAGGCGCGCACCGGCGACGAGGCGCGGTCCGGCGCGCACCACGGTGTCGGCCTGCTCGGGCGTGAACACGCAGACCCGTCCGCTCTTCACCGCTCGCATGCCGGCCCAGCCGGGCCGACCGGCCAGCGTGGTGAAGTTCTCGTCGCCGATCATGATCAGGTCCGGGTCGGCCTGCACGACAAATTCGGGGTTCAGTTTGGGGAAGGCGCCGGCCGACGCCGGCACGATGTTGTGCGCGCCCAGCCGCGTCAGCGTCTCGCCGATGAACGACGACTCGCCCGCCGCGTAAGGGCCGCTGCTGACCTCGAAATACACACGGGCGCCACGGCCGGCCAGCGGCACCGACGCCGCCGCTTCGGCGAGGCCGGCATCGATCTGCCGCCAGACCCGATCGCCTTCCGCATCGGACAGACCCAGTACGCGCGCCACCTGCACCAGCACGCGGCGCACATCGGCATGGCTCTTGGGCTCCAGCGCAATCACCTTGACGCCCAGCGACTCCAGCCGCGCTGCTGCCCGGCTGGATGTAGCCAGCAGTACCACGTCGGGCTTGAGCGCCAGCACGGCTTCGATGTCCGGGTCCAGCCCGCCGCCCACCCGTGGCAGCTTGCGCACCCTGGCCGGCCAGTTGGCATAGCGGTCCACCCCGACCAGGCGCTGGCACTGGCCCAGCTCGCAGACGGTTTCGGCCAGCGACGGCAGCAAACTGACGATGCGCGCGGGCGGCGCCGGCAGATTGACGGTGACGCCGCGGTCGTCGCGAAGCTGCAGCGCCGCTGCCGGCAGCGCCAGCAGCGCGGCCGCCAGCCCGGCCAGCCAGCCGCCGGTGCAGGCCAGACGCCCGGCCCGGTGCCGCCGGGTGTCTTCAGCGCAGCCGATCAATCCTGAAACAATAGCTGAAACTGACCATATGACGCTGGCTACCTGCCATTTTTGTTCATTTTTCCCCCTGAAAGCGATCAGGGGGTCCCGCCGGATTTCAGCCATGGCGCGCGCTCCAGTCCTGCACGATGCGGTGCAGCTGCGCCACGCCGTCGGTCAGCGCGGCCGGGCCGGGCTGCAGGATGTCGGCAGACTTGATCTCGAACAGCTGGCCGTCGCGCACGGCATTGACCGCGCCCCATCCGGGCCGCGCCGCGACCTTCTCCGCACGAAATTTCTTTCCGCACCAGGAGCCGATGACGATGTCCGGGTTGCGGCGGATGATCTCGCCGCTGTCGGCAATGATGCGGTTCTTGCCCATCGGCTCGGCGGCGAGTTCGGGGAAGCAGTCGTCGCCGCCCGCGATGCGAACCAGTTCCGACACCCAGCGAATCGCGCTGATCGGCGGTTCGTCCCACTCCTCGAAATAGACGCGCGGGCGCCGGGGCAGCCGGGCCGCTGCGGCTTGCATGGCGGCCAGGTCGGCGCGCCACCGGCCCAGCAGCGCCACGCCCTGCTCTGCCTGGCCCACCATCGCCGCGATCTGGTACAGCACCGAGAAAATCTGTTCCACGCTGCGCTGGTTGAACACCGTGACCTGCACGCCGTGGCGGATCAGCGCCGCCGCAATGTCGGCCTGCAGGTCGGAAAAGCCGAACACGCAGTCGGGCGCCAGCGCGAGGATCTTGTCGATCTTTGCGCTGGTGAAGGCGCTGACCCGGGGTTTTTCGTCCCGCGCCCGCCTCGGGCGCACCGTGTAGCCCGAAATGCCGACGATGCGCGCTTGCTCGCCCAGCAGGTACAGCCACTCGGTCGTCTCCTCGGTCAGGCAGACGATGCGCTGCGGTCCCGGGGTGGGCGTCACGGTGGTTGAAGCGGCTTCAGCGGGCATGGACAGTTCTCAGAAACGGATGTCCATTATTTCTGCGACCAGACAATGCCGATGTAGGCACCGATGCCGGGCTGGTTGTAACCCCAGGCGGTCTGGTAGCTGCGGTCGAACAGGTTGTCGACGCGGGCGGTCAGCGCCACATCGGGCCGCAGCGCATAGCGGGCAGTCACGTTGGTCACCGCATACGCCGGCAGCATCGGGCGGCCGACGGTGTCGGGCCGCTCGCCGGTGTAGCGGACATTGGCGCCCAGCAGCCAGTCACCCCAGGGCACGCTGACACCCAGCGAGGCCATCGTCCGGGCACGGCGCACCAGCCATTGCCCGGTGGTCTCGTTCACCGGGTTTTGCGCGGTGAAGCTGGCCTGCCAGCTGGCGCCCCAGGCTTGCGCGCTGGCGCTGACCTCCAGGCCCTGGTTCGCGGTCCGGGCCACGTTGCTGAAGCTGTAGCTGTTGAAGTCATACAGCATCAGATTGTCGGTTTGGGTGTTGAAGTAGGTGGCCCGCACCACGTTCGGACCCTGCGCCCACTGCAGACCCAGTTCGGCCGAGCGAGCGGTTTCGGGCTGCAGCTGCGGGTTGCCCGAGAACGGGTCGTACAGGTAGCCCAGCGGCGGCAGGTTGAACGCCGACGAGAGCGATGCGATGGCTTTCCAGGCCGGGCTCAACTGGTAGCCGTAGCCCAGATAGCCGGTGGTCTTGGGCGACAGGCCGCTGGCGTCGTCCCAGCGCACATTGAGCTGCAGCGAATGGGCGTCGCGGGTGGTGGCGGCGCCCGCGAACAGCGAGGTCACGCCGCGATCCGCATTCAGCGTGGTGGCCGTGCTGTCGGAGGTGTCGATCGACTGCAGTTGCCGCTCGCCACCCAGGGTCAGTTGCCAGCCGCTCCAGCCGATGACGTTGGTCCAGTTCAGCGTGCGGTTGCGCGTGGTGGCCTGGCTGTTGTAGGGCCAGCTGGTCTGATCGGCGTTGTAGGTGGAGCGCTCGCGCCCCTGGCTCAGCGTGAGCTCGCTGCGCCAGTCCTGCGTGATCTGGTTGTGGCTGAACAGCGCAACCGACCCGAGCTTGCTGGCGCCCGTGTAGATATCGGTGGGCGTGCCGTAGCCACCGCCGTCGGTGTCGAAATCGCCCTGCGCGCCCTGCGCGCGCAGGCCCAGCGTCTGGCCCGGCGCCAGCAATTGCGACAGCGACAGGTTGTAGTTGAGGTTGCGGTAGCCGTCGGCGTCGGGGTTTTCGTTCGGGTACTGAATGGTGTTCATTGCCGAAATGCCCCTTGTCGTGTGGCCGGCAATGCCCAGCGAAAATCGCGTATCGCCAATCTGCCCGCCATAACCGACCGAGGCGCGCGCGCTGTGGAACGAGCCGGCTTCCAGTTGCGCGTAACCGGCCGGCGCGCCCTGCCCCTTGCGCGTGAAAAGCTGGATCACGCCGCCGATGGCGCCGCTACCGTAGATGGCCGACACGTTGCCGCGCACGATCTCGACGCGTTCGATTTGGTCGAGCATGATGTGCTCCAGGCTCACCGTGCCGGTGGCGTCCTGCTTGGTCAGCGGCACGCCGTCGATCATCACCAGCACCCCGGTCGACGCACTGCCGCGCAGGAAGAGACTGGTGGCGGTGCCGCGGCCACCGTTCTGGGTTGACTGAAAGCCCGCTTCATTGGCCAGCAGCGACGCAAGATCAACCGCCTGCGAGCGTTCGATGGCTTCGCGGCCAATCACCGTGGTGTGCGGCAGCGCGTCGGTCAGCGACTGGCCGGTTCGGTTGGCAGTGACCACCATCTCGGGCAGTTGCGGCGCCGCCTGGGCCAGCACAAAGGCCGGGAAAGTGGCGGCGAGCGCACACGCAAGCGCCTGGAGGCGCGGTCGGAAAAACACAGGATTCATGATGACGGGAACCGGATCGATGCAAGTCCTCGCCGGCTTCCCCGCCAGCGCATGGACGTCATGCCATCGCCGCTGCAGGAGCAGCGACGGCGCCTTGTTGGCCGGTATCCGGGCTGTTGGAATTACTGTCGGCGCCTTCCCGGTCGCAGCAGGTGCGACCAGTGGCGATGAGCCGACAGCGGAACCAGCCAAGGCCGGTTCATCCACTTACCGTTGCGGGGGCAGCGCAGGTTAGGTTGGCCCGTGCGGGCGTCTCCCTCCTGCTTCCCGTTGAACTGCGGCGTGCGAACCACACCGCGAGCACCAACATGGACGATTGTAATGACGCTGCTTTCGCTAACCCTACAATGACAGACCAACCGCACCCCACCCTCATGTCGAACTCCTCCCAGATCGATCAGATTGCCGAACGCGTCGAGCACCTGCTGCTGCGTTACGAGGAACTGCAGCGCACCAACGCGTTGCTGGCGCAGCAGGTGGACTTGCTGACGCACGAGCGCGACTCGCTCAAGTCTCGGCTGAGCGCAGCCAGGGCGCGGGTTGATGCCCTGCTCGAACGCCTGCCGGAAATCACCGAAACCGCGCCTTCGAAGGCCCAGTCATGAAGCAGCTGGAAGTTCAGATCATGGGTCAGGGCTACCTGCTGGGTTGCCCCGAAGGCGGTGAATCGCGCCTGCTGGAAGCCGTGGAACGGGTTGACACCGCCATGTGCAAGATTCGCGACGGCGGCAAGATTCGGGCACGCGACCGCATCGCGGTGCTGGCCGCGCTGAACCTGGCGTTTGAACTGGCCGACCGTAGCTTCACCGAACTCGAAGCCCGTCGCGATCAGCCAGAAGCTGCCGCAAGTGCAGTGGCTTCGGACGAACGTCTGACGACATTGATCGAGCGGCTGGACCAGGCGCTGGGGCAGGACGGTCAGCTGATCTGACCGGCCGGCAACCGGTCCGCCGTTGGAACCGGGTTTTTTTCGGTTCGCTCCCTTCGTCGCCGGTCAGGCGCCTACAATGAACCCGTCTGCGATGCATGCTGGGCTTTATATTTCCTTGAACCAATGCTCTTAGAGCCCGGGCTTGGTACATCACCTGGTGAGCGTGATCATCTCGCGTCAGATGAACCCAACGTCAGGTTGCCCTCGCCCACCTGAACCCCGGTTCAGGATGCCGGTCCGGTGGCATTCGCAGACACCCCTTCTGATCGCCAGCCCTTTGGCTGGCGATTGCCTTTTTTGCGGCGCCGCTGACCATGCCCTTTGAAATATCGCTGATCCTCGAACTTGCGCTGCTGGGCCTGACCACAGGCTTCCTGGCCGGTCTGCTGGGCATCGGTGGCGGCATGATGATGGTGCCGTTCATCACCATCATCCTCTCCGGACGAGGCGTTTCACCCGACCTGGCGATCAAGATGGCGATTGCCACCTCGATGGCCACCATCCTGTTCACCTCGGTCTCCAGCGTGCGCGCGCACCACAAGCGCGGCGCGGTGCGCTGGGATCTGGTGAAAAAGCTCGCGCCCGGCATCGTGCTCGGCGGCGCCTTGGCCAGCCTGGGGGTTTTTGCCCTGCTCAAGGGCAGCTGGCTGGCCCTGGTGTTTGCCGGGTTCGTCGGTTTCTCGGCCACGCAGATGTTTCTGGACAAAAAGCCTGCGCCAACGCGTCAGGTACCCGGCACCGCCGGGCTGCTGGGCGCGGGCGGCCTCATCGGCTTTCTTTCCGGACTGGTGGGCGCGGGCGGCGGCTTCATCAGCGTGCCCTTCATGACCTGGTGCAACGTCGCCATCCACAATGCGGTGGCCACGTCGGCGGCGCTGGGCTTTCCGATCGCGCTGGCGAATGTGACCGGCTATATTTTCAGCGGCCAGGGTGTGCAGAACCTGCCACCGATGTCATTCGGCTACATCTGGCTGCCCGCGCTGGCCGTGATTGCCACCTGCAGCGTGATCACGGCACCGCTCGGCGCCCGCGCCGCGCACAAATTGCCGGTGAAGCAGCTCAAGCGGGTGTTTGCGAGCATTCTTTACCTGCTGGCGGCCTACATGCTGTACAAGGGTCTGATGGCCTGAACGCGACCTGGAACGGGCGCTCAGCCCGGCGTCACGCACCACGGCGCCGCGTCGTGCGCCAGACCCATCCACAATCCCCAGCCTGAGGTAACAGCCAGCGCCAGCCCGGCCAGGCGCATGCCCCAGGTGCCGGTTGCGTCCGCGCCGAGCCGCAGCAGCAGCCACGGCCCTGCCAGCAGCGAGACACTGCTGCCGGCGGCAAAAAGTGCCATCGTCATGGCGCCATTGGCCACGCTACCGCTGAGCGCCGCCACCATCACCGCCGAGTACAGCAGACCGCAGGGCATCAAGGCCCACAGCGACCCGATCGCCAGCGGCGCGCCGGCCCCCCAGGAAGCATTCAGCGCACGGACCTTGGACCAGACGCGACGCGCGCCGGTGTCCAGCCAGACCGGCTGGCGCGCGAGGAGCAGCAGCGTCAGGCCCAGCACCACCGCCGCCACGTGGAAAAGCGTCCAGACCGGCCGGATCGCCGCCGTTTGAACGGTCAGCCAGCCCAGGCCCTGCATCGAAGCGGCAGCCAGCGCCCCCAGCGTCGCATAGCCCGCCAGGCGCCCGGCCTGAAACAGCCAGATTGCACGGGCGCCGTGATCACCGGCGGCCTTGCCGATGCCGGCACAGGCGGCGCCGCACATGGCAATGCAATGCGGCCCACCGGCCAGACCCATGAGCAAGGCCGTCAAGGCCAGGGAAGTCTGCATGCCCCGGTTTTAAATGATCTTGGAGAATTTTGCGCGCGTACGGTCAGCCTGCAGGTAGCGGTCGAACACCATGGCGATCGCCCGCACAAAAAACCAGCCATCGGCCGTGACCTGAATCTGGCTGTCCTCGACCTGAACCAGTCCCTGCGCCTGCAGTTCACCCAGCGCTACCAGTTCGGCTGCGAAATAGCTCCTGAAATCGATCAGGTGCGCCAGTTCGATGGCTTCAAACTGGACTTCGCCCTGGCACATCAGCGCCATGATGACGGCCCGGCGAACCAGGTCGTCGCGGTTGACGGCCAGGCCGCGCACCACTGGCAGGCGCCCCTGGTTGAGCAGGTCGTAGTATTCCTCCAGCGTCTTCGCGTTCTGGCTGTAGGTCGCACCGACTCGCCCGATCGCCGAGACGCCCAGCGCGATCAGGTCGCAATCGGGCTGCGTGCTGTAGCCTTGGAAGTTGCGGTGCAGCCGCCCTTGCCGTTTGGCCACTGCGAGCGCGTCATTGGGCAGCGCAAAGTGATCCATGCCGACATACACGTACCCCGCGTCGATGAAGGTATCGAGCGAACGCGACAGCATCGAAATCTTGGAGGCGCCGCCCGGCAGTTCGACGCTGATGATGCGCCGCTGCGGCTTGAAGCGTTCGGGCAGGTGGGCGTAGGCGTACAGCGCGATGCGATCCGGGCGCAGATCGACCACCTGCGCCAGCGTGCGGTCGAACGATTCAGGCGTCTGCCGCGGCAGGCCGTAGATCAGGTCGACATTGATCGAATCAAAGCCAATGGCGCGCGCCGAAGCCACCAGTTCAAACACCTGCTGCGCCGGCTGGATGCGGTGCACCGCCTTCTGCACCGCCGGGTCAAAATCCTGCACGCCGAAGCTCAGCCTGTTGAACCCGAGCCGCGCCAGCGACTCCAGGCGCTTGGCATCAACCGTGCGCGGATCGACTTCGATCGAATACTCTCCGCCCGGCGCCAGCGTGAAGCTGCGCTTGAGCATGGTCATCAGGTCGGTCAGTTCGTCGTCGCTGAGGAAGGTGGGCGTGCCGCCACCCAGGTGCAACTGCGAAACGGACTGCCCGATACCGGCATGCGCCACGTGCAGGTCGACCTCACGTCCCAGGTAGCGCAGGTATTCGGCCGCGCGATCGTGGTGCCGGGTGATGATCTTGTTGCAGGCGCAGTAGTAGCACAACGACTCGCAGAATGGCAGGTGCACGTAAAGCGACAGCGGCTGCGCCATCGCAGCGCCGCTGCGCCGATGCTCCAGCGCCCGGACGTAGTCATCAGCACCGAAAGCCTCGACAAAGCGGTCGGCCGTGGGGTAAGAGGTGTAGCGGGGCCCCGAAATATCAAAACGTCGCAGCAGATCGGGAGAAACGGCACTCATCGGAATTCCTTCAAGGAGCGCGTACTATGCGCAATGATCCCCACCCGGTCCTTGATACACATCAATTCGATGGCGCACAATCGGGCGATCGTTGAGCCATGTCAGAATGTGGTCGTTTCTCTATACCGGCTAACCCTGATTCCGTCTGATTTGGCGCCGTAACAAAGCCTTGAACGAGCCAGCATGAATATCCACCAGTCCTTCAAAGTTGCCTGTTCGAACTGCAACCTGCGCGAACTGTGCATGCCGATGGGCCTGAAGCCCGAGGAACTTGATCGCATCGAAGAAATCGTTGCCGTGCGACGCAAGGTCAAACGCGGCAGCGCGCTGTTCAGCAATGGCGAAAAGTTCACCTCGCTCTACGCCATCCGCACCGGATTCTTCAAGACCTGCATTGCGACCGAAGACGGCCGCGACCAGGTCACCGGTTTCCAGATGGCCGGCGAGATCATCGGCCTAGACGGCATCGTCAACGACCATCACACCTGTGACGCGGTTGCATTGGAAGACGCCGAAGTCTGCGTCATGCCATTTGAACGCATCGAAGAGATTTCGCGCGAGATCAACGCGATGCAGCACCACGTCCACAAGATCATGAGCCGGGAGATCGTGCGCGAGCACGGCGTGATGCTGCTGCTGGGCAGCATGCGTGCTGAAGAGAGGCTGGCGGCGTTCCTGCTCAATCTGGTGCAGCGGCTGCACGCACGAGGCTTTTCGCAGTCCGAACTGATTCTGCGCATGACGCGCGAAGAGATCGGCAGTTACCTCGGCCTGAAGCTGGAAACAGTCAGCCGCACGTTTTCGAAGTTTGTCGAAGACGGCATCGTCGAAGTCAAGCAGCGCCATGTGCGCATTCTGGATACCGAAGCGCTGAAACTGATCGTCAACAACCAGCAGCCCTGCCAGTAGACTGTCACGGGGAGGGTCGCAACCGGCCGCGGCTGCCGGATTAACCGCTCGTCAGTTGCAGCCGCCCTGCTTGGGACAGCCGTCCGGCCGACCGTCAGCGGGCAACGGGCACCGATTGACCTCGAACGGCGACATTGACAGCATCGCGGTCAATCCGCTGGCGAGCATCGTCAGCAGCCAGAATGCAAAGAAGCACAAGGTGTAGACTGCCTGGGGCGACAAATCCAGCGGTCGGCCGAACCAGTGCAGATCACCCGGATCGACCATCGCGAACACCAGCATTTCGAGCAGGCCGGCGACCAGAAACGCCGGCCAGGCCACCCACATCCATCTTTGTGAACCCATTACCGCCTCCGGACTCGATTGCCCATTACCGCTCAACGCCCAGAATGGTCTTCGGCGGAACCCCGGTCTGGGCGTGATTGCGTGCCTTCATGGCCGGCGCCAGACTGCTCTCTGCACCTTCCAGGGCTTTGTTGATTTCGATACCCTTTCGGTAGTAGTCCTCCTCCACCACGGGGTCTGGCGTGCGTATCGCCAGGTACAAGGTGACGAAGCTGGCCAGCACCACCACCGCCGGGCCGGAAATAACCAGCCACAGATGACCGTGCTTCCACCACGGCTGGGAATGGACTTGTGTCATGTCAACGCTCCTTAACGAGGTACCAGAAAGACGGATTTTTCCGCCACTTTTGCAGTTGAATCGAGCGACTTGATCTGGAACTCGACCGGATGAGAGCCCGGGGTCGCACTTTCGTAGGGCAATTGAAGGTTCACGACCACCCAGCGTGCCTGCGTGGCTTCCACCGAGAAAACGTTCTCCGTCGAAACGGACAGCCCCGGCAGGCCCGTCACTGAAATCTCGTAACGGTGCGGCTGCTCCGATGCATTCATCAGTTGCAGACGGTAGACGTTCTCGATCTTGCCACCGCTGACGATGCGCGCCAGCGATCCACGATCTCGCACGATGTCGACCTTGAACGGCGTTCGCAATGCAAGGCCGCCCAGCACTGCCACGACCACCGTTGTGAGGATGGCCAGGTAAACCAGCACACGGGGACGCAGCATGTGGCGAATGACTTCCGCGCGACTCCAGCCTTCGCTCATCGCGTGCTGGGTCGAATATCGGATCAGCCCGCGCGGATAACCGACCTTGTCCATCACCGTGTCACAGACGTCGATGCAGGCCGCGCAGCTGATGCACTCGTACTGGAGCCCCTTGCGGATGTCAATGCCGGTCGGGCAGACTTGCACGCACAGCGTACAGTCCACGCAGGCACCCAGGCCCAGCGCCTTCGGGTCTGCTTTTTTGGATCGCGGCCCGCGTGGCTCGCCGCGTGCTGCGTCGTAGGAAACGATCAGCGTGTCCTTGTCGAACATCGCGCTCTGGAAGCGCGCGTAAGGGCACATGTACTTGCAGACCTGCTCGCGCATGAATCCGGCATTGCCGTAGGTGGCAAAGCCATAGAAAAAGACCCAGAAAGTCTCCCAGGGCCCCATCTCGAAGCGTGCAAACAAGCCAGCGAGTTCGTGAATCGGGGTGAAGTAGCCGACGAAGGTGAACCCGGTCCAAAGTGCCACGGCAATCCAGACCACCTGTTTGGCAGTTTTGCGCATGGCCTTGGTCATGGACATCGGCTCTGCATCCAGGCGCATGCGCGCGCTGCGATCGCCCTCGATGCGCTTTTCAATCCAGAGAAAGATCTCGGTGTAGACCGTCTGCGGACAGGCGTACCCGCACCACTGCCGCCCGGCCACTGCCGTGAACAGGAAAAGCGCCATCGCCGAGATGACCAGCAGGCCTGTCAGGAAAATGAAATCCTGCGGATAGAGAACCAGTCCGAAGATGTAGAAGCGGCGCGCTTCAAGGTCAAACAGGATTGCCTGTCGCTGACCCCACTCCAGCCACGGCAGCCCGTAGAACACCAGTTGCGTCAGGAACACCAGACCCCAACGCCAGCGGGCAAACAGGCCCGTCACACTTCTGGGATAGATCTTCTTGTGCGCCTGATAGAGCGGTATCAGTTCTCCTTCGGCCTCGATGGTCGGACCTTCGGATGCAGCAACATTGGTGGCTGCGGCCGGAACTGGGCGCTCGGGGGATGCGTTGGGCGATGTCAAAAATTAATTCCGGAAAAATCAGAACATCCGGCCACCGGCAGACCCTGCGGCCGCCGGCAACCGCCACGCTTCACTTGGTCGCCGTTGCGGCCTTGTTGTTGGAGAGCCCCCAGACATAGGCCGTCAGCACCTTGATCTGCGGCTCGGTCAACTTGTCGGCCTGGGCCGGCATCTGGTTGGTCTTGCCGTTGGTGATCATGGCGACGATGGCGTTCTCACCCCATCCATGCAGCCAGATATCGTCGGTCAGGTTGGGCGCGCCCAGCGCCGGGTTGCCTTTGCCGTCCATGCCGTGGCAAGCCGCGCAGGCGCCGAACTTGGCCTTGCCGAGCGAAGCCTTCAGCGAATCATGCGGGCCGCCCGAGAGGCTGAGCACGTATTGGGCAACGTTGCGCACGTCATCTGGCGTGCCGACTGCGGCCGCCATCGGCGGCATCATGCCGATCCGGCCCTTGGTGAGGGTTTCCTGGATGACCGCCGGATCGCCACCGTACAACCAGTCACCGTCTGTCAGATTCGGAAAGCCTTTGCTGCCACGCGCATCGGAGCCATGGCATTGCGAGCAGTTGTTCATGAACAGGCGTTCACCGATTGCCATCGCCTGCGGGTCTTTGGAAATCTGCTCGGGCGTCATGGCGTCGAACTTGGCGTAGATCGGTGCCACGTCCTTGTTGCCCTTGGCAACCTCGGCTTCGTGCTGACCCTGCGATGTCCAGTTCAACTGCCCTTTGAAGGTGCCCGCTCCGGGGTACATCGCCAGGTAGACCAGCGCAAACACGATGGTGATGACAAACAGCCAGACCCACCAGCGCGGCAGGGGGTTGTTCATTTCGCGCAGGTCGCCATCCCAGACGTGGCCCGTGGTGTTGTCATTGGCCGTCATCGCCTTGGCTTTGCCACTGAACCACAGCAGCAACGCACAGGCCAGGATGCTGACAATGGTGATGCCTGCGACGTACAGGTTCCAGAAGTTGCTTGTAAAGTCACTCATTTTCTTTCCTTTGGCAAACCATCAGTCCTGCTCGAACGGCAGATTGGCGGCTTCCTCGAAGTCGCGCGCGTTGCGGCGGGACCAGGCCCAGACCACGATGCCGAGAAAAGTGAACAGGCTGACCACAGTCGCAATCGACCGAAGGGTATTGATGTCAAAGTCCATGTTGCACCCCCATCTTCATTTCAGCGCAAGGCCAAGGCCCTGCAGGAAAGCGATGACCGCATCCAGTTCCGTCTTGCCCTTCACCTCTTCGGACGACTTGGCGATCTGCTCGTCGGTGTAGGGCACGCCGACCATCCGCAAAGCCTTCATGTGTGCAGGCATCACGTCGGCATCAACCGGCGTCTTGGCCAGCCAGGGGTAAGCCGGCATGTTGGACTCGGGCACCACATCACGCGGATTGATCAGGTGGGTGCGATGCCACTCGTCACTGTAGCGGCCGCCGACGCGCGCCAGATCGGGACCTGTGCGCTTGCTGCCCCACTGAAACGGATGGTCATAGACCGACTCACCGGCCACCGAATAGTGACCGTAGCGCAGCGTCTCGGCGCGGAACGGGCGGATCATCTGCGAGTGGCAGTTGTAGCAGCCCTCACGCACGTAGACGTCGCGCCCCGCCAGTTGCAGCGCGGTATACGGCTGCACCCCCTTGATGGGTTCGGTCGTGGATTTCTGAAAGAACAGCGGAACGATCTCCACCAGCCCCCCCACCATCAACACCAGCAGGATCAGCACGATCATCAGGAAGTTGTTGGTTTCGATCTTCTCGTGCGACAGACCGCCACTTGTATTTTGATTGGCCATTTTCTTGTTCTCCTCAGGCGTGGGCAACGGCGGCCGGGATGTTCACGGTCACCGAACGACCCGCCGTCGCGGTCTTGATCACGTTCCACAGCATGATGATCATGCCGGTCAGGTACAGCAGGCCACCGGCCAGACGCAGTACATAGAAGGGATAGGTTGCCTTCACCGATTCGACGAAGGTGTAGGTCAGCGTGCCGTCCGGGTTGATGGCGCGCCACATCAGGCCCTGCATCACACCGGCAATCCACATCGCGGCGATGTAGATCACGATACCGATGGTGGCGGTCCAGAAGTGGATTTCGATGGCACGCATGCTGTACATCTGCTTGCGGCCGAACAGGCGCGGGATCAGGTAGTACATCGAGCCCATCGTCACCAGTCCGACCCAGCCCAAGGCACCCGAGTGCACGTGACCCACGGTCCAGTCGGTGTAGTGCGACAGTGCGTTGACGGTCTTGATCGACATCATCGGGCCTTCGAACGTGGACATGCCGTAGAACGACAGCGACACGATCAGGAAGCGCAGGATGGGGTCATCGCGCAGCTTGTGCCACGCGCCCGACAAGGTCATGATGCCGTTGATCATGCCGCCCCAGCTCGGCGCCAACAGGATCAGCGAGAAAACCATGCCGACCGACTGGGTCCAGTCCGGCAACGCGGTGTAGTGCAGGTGGTGGGGACCTGCCCACATGTAGGTGAAGATCAGTGCCCAGAAGTGGACGATGGACAGGCGATACGAATAAACCGGACGCTCGGCCTGCTTCGGGATGAAGTAATACATCATGCCCAGGAAGCCGGCGGTCAGGAAAAAGCCCACCGCATTGTGGCCGTACCACCACTGCACCATCGCGTCCTGTACACCGGCATAGGCCGAGTAGGACTTCATGAAGCCGGCGGGGATGGCGGCGCTGTTGACCAGGTGCAACAGCGCAACAGCCAGAATGAAGGCGCCGTAGAACCAGTTGGCCACATAGATGTGGCGCACCTTGCGGGTGCCAATGGTGCCGAAGAACACAATCGCAAATGAAACCCAGACCAGCGTGATCAGGATGTCGATTGGCCACTCAAGCTCGGCATACTCCTTGCCCTGGGTATAGCCCAGCGGCAGAGAAATGGCAGCCGCGAGAATGACCAGCTGCCAGCCCCAGAACGTGAATGCCGCCAGTTTGTCGCCGAACAGGCGAACCTGACAGGTGCGCTGCACCACATAGTACGCGGACGCAAAAAGTCCACAACCACCGAACGCGAAGATCACCGCGTTGGTGTGCAACGGTCGCAGGCGACCGTAGCTGAGCCAAGGAATCCCCAGGTTGAGTTCGGGCCAGGCCAGCTGGGCGGCGATGATCACCCCCACCAGCATCCCGACGACTCCCCAGACCACCGTCATGATGGCGAACTGGCGCACAACGGTGTCGTTGTACGTTGTCGCCTGTGCGTTCGGAAACTTCATTTACTTCACCTTTACCAAAAAACCATGCGGCGAGTGTGTTCTCTCGCCCCGCTCAGAAAGTTGACAAATGTCAATCGTCTCTCAAAATCCGCTCGCCTTCAGCATCGATGTCGTCAAACTGCCCACGGTAGATCGCCCACCAGAGTCCGCCCAGGATGAAAAACACCAGGATGACTGACAACGGAATCAGCAGGTAGAGGATATCCATCAAATCGCCACTTTTTCAGATCCCGTCCGGCTCAACCGAAGCGCATTGCCGACGACAACCAGCGAGCTCAGCGCCATGCCCAACCCGGCCAGCCAGGCGGGCAACCACCCGATTACTGCCAGTGGTATGCAGACGACGTTATATACCGCAGCCCATACGAGATTCTGACGGACGATCTTCATGGTCCGGCGCGCCAACAGCACGGTCTGGGCAATGACCTGCAACTGACCGCCCATCACGACGAAATCGGCTTTGGCCTGGGCCAGCGGCACGGCTTGGCCGAACGCGAACGACACATTGGCGCCGGCCAGCACCGGCCCGTCGTTGAGGCCGTCGCCGACCATCGCCACCACGTGGCCGGATGTCTGCGCTTCCCGCAGCAGATTCAGCTTGTCCTGCGGAGCACACGCGGCACGCGCATCGGCGATGCCCAGTTCCGCGGCAACGCGCTGGACGGCTGCAGAGCCATCGCCGGAAAAAAGCCGGACCGTCAGTCCGCAATCCCTGAGCGCCTGCAGGGTCGAAGCTGCGTCGGCGCGCAAGTCTTCGCGCAGCGAGAAGGTCGCCACCCAGCCATGATCATCGGCCAGGCTCACGTGAAGCGCATCGTCGGTCAGCGGCGCGCAGCCGCAGAAGGCCGCCGACCCCAGCCGCATGGTGGCTTCGGCGTGCTCATCGCCGGCTTCGCTCGCAAGCAACCGACCCCTGACACCCTGCCCCGGCTCCTCGTGACAATCAACCGCCTGCAACTGCGACACGTCGGGGTCGGCCTGCGCGGCTGCGGCCAGCGCCCGCGACGCCGGGTGCAGCGACTGGCGCGCCAGCGCAGCCGCCCAGGCCAGCGCCTGCTGTCGACTGACGCCCGGGCGGGTCTGGACGTCGGCCAGCGCAAACGCATCCCGGGTCAGCGTGCCGGTCTTGTCGAAAACCAGCGTGTCCACCTTCGCCAGGGCTTCCAGTGCCTGCAACTGGCGCACCAGCACGCCACGCCTGGCCAGCGCGCCGGCACTGGCCAGCATGGCCGCCGGCGTGGCCAGCGACAACGCACACGGACAGGTTACAACCAGCACGGCAACCGCCACCATCAGTGCGTGACCGGGATCTTGCGGCCACCACCAGGCGCACGCGCCTGCAGCGGCCAGCAGCACGCCGATCAGGAACGGTTTGGCAATCCGGTCGGCCAGCCGGGCAATCTGCGGGCGCGAGGTGGACGCATCCTCCATCAGCGCGACGATCTGTGCGAAGCGGGTCTGTTCCCCCACGCGCTCCACGCGCACCACCACGGCCGCCGTCAGGTTGTGGCTGGCAGCGATGACCGCACTGCCCGGCCCCCGGGCCAGCGGGTGTGATTCGCCGGTGAGCAAGGCTTCGTCGGCCATGGTCTGGCCTTCCAGCACCTGGCCGTCCGCGGGAAAAACCTCGCCGGGCAATACGCGCACCACATCACCGGCTGCCAGCCGGCGCACGGCCACGCGCTCGAACTGCCCGTCCGGGCGCCGCCGCTCGACGCTGTCGGGCAAGCGGTTCATCAACGCTTCCAGCGCCCCGGCCGTGCGGTCGCGCAGGCGCAGTTCCAGCCAGCGCCCGGTCAGCAGGAAGAAGACGAACATCGTCAGTGAGTCGAAATAGACCTCGGCGCCAAAAATGCCGGCCGGGTCAAAAGTGCCGGCCGTGCTGACGACAAAAGTGATCAGCATGCCCAGCGCCACCGGCAGATCCATGCTGACGCGGCGCTCGCGCAGATCGCGCAGCGCGTTGCTGAAAAACGGTCCGCAGGAGAACAGCATCACCGGCAGGGTCAGCACCCAGGAGGCCCAGCGCAGCAGTTGCATCATGTCCGGCGCCATGTCACCGGGCCCGGCCACGTAAGCCGGCCATGCGTACATCATGACCTGCATCATGCAAAGACCGGCCACCGAGAGCCGCCAGACGGCACGCCGGGTTTCGGCCTTGCGCCGTTCGCTCACGAAAGCGTCGTTGGCGGGCAACGCCGGATAGCCGGCGCGTCGCGCGGCCTGCATCCAGTCGGACGGTCGGGTCGCCTTGTCCGACCAGATGATGCGGCCACGGTGGCTGCCGGCGCTGACCTGCACCGAAGCCACACCGGGCACGGCCCTCAGTGCATCTTCGATGGTCAGCGCACAGGCCGCGCAATGCATGCCCTCGAACACCACGCTGGACTCCCAGCAAGCTTCGCGCCCGGGGGCGGGCCGGCTGAAGGCCGACCATTCGGCCGGATCGTCCAGCAGTTCCAGCATCGAAGCCGAAGGTGCCGCCGCAGGTGCCGCAGACGCCATCGCCGGTTTTTCGACGGCGGCAGCGATCAGGGACGAAGTGGTGGTGGCGAGCATGCAGTAAGCTTAACGGCAGAGCCTGTGATTGTCTTGATTCTGATCAAGGCGGAGCCGGCGACTTTCGCTAATCTGACAGTCCGTCCAATCAGGAGATCACCATGTATAAACGCATTCTCGTCGCTACCGACGGTTCCACCTTGTCCAAAAAAGCGGTCACCGCCGCGATTTCGCTGGCGGCGCTGTCCGGCGCCGAGTTGGTGGCACTCAAGGTCATCCCGCGTTATCCGCAAAGTTACTTTGAAGGCTCGATTCCGTTGTCGGTTGAGGACGTCAAGCGCGTGGAAGCGCAGTGGTCCGAAGACGGCAAGTCCGTGGTGGAGGCGGTCAAGGCGCAGGCGCAGGCCAAAGGCGTGACGGTCAAGGCCGTGACGGCCAAGTCCGACCTGGTGGCCGACGCCATCATCGCAGCGGCGAAGAAGCACAAGGCCGACCTGATCGTGATGGCATCGCACGGCCGCAAGGGCATCAAGCGCCTGTTGCTGGGCAGCGAGACGCAGCATGTGCTGACGCATTCGCACACCCCTGTGCTCATTCTGCGCTGATTTTTGGATCTTTCTGGCATTATCCAGCGTCGAATGGACGTTTTTCGCTATCATTATTGATAGCAAATACGCAAAAAAAGTCCGGCATCCGCCGGACTTTTTTGCTTTTCGAGGCGGCTGAAGCCGCGGCTCAATGGTTTCAGGCAGCGATGTCCCTGTACTGCTCGCGCAACAGGTTCTTCTGCACCTTGCCCATGGTGTTGCGCGGCAGTTCGGCGACAACCACGCAGCGCTTGGGAATCTTGAAATTCGCCAGTTTCGCCTTCAGCGATGCGATCAGGGCCTCCGGCGATACGCGGGCACCGGGCCGGGCCACCACCACTGCCACGCCCACTTCGCCGAAGTCCGCGTGCGGCACACCCACCACCGCACTCTCGGCAACGCCGGGCAGTTCATTCAGATAGCCTTCGATCTCGGCCGGGTAGACGTTGTAGCCGCCACTGATGATCAGGTCCTTGCTGCGTCCGACGATGGTCACATAGCCGCGCTCGTCAACCCGCCCGACGTCGCCGGTCTTGAAATAGCCGTCAGCGGTGAATTCTTCGGCGGTCTTCTCCGGCATGCGCCAGTAGCCGCTGAAAACGTTCGGGCCTTTCACCTGGATGGCGCCGACCTCGCCCACCGGCAGATCGCGTCCGTCGTCGCCGCGCACCCGCAGGCTCACGCCCGGCAACGGAAAACCGACCGTGCCGCCGCGCCGTTCGCTCTGGCCGCCGTAGCGCTTGTCGGCCTGGTAGGGGTTGGACGTCAGCATCACGGTTTCGCTCATGCCGTAGCGCTCCAGAATGGTGTGACCGGTGCGTGCTTTCCAGTCGTTGAAGGTTTCGATCAGCAGCGGCGCCGAGCCCGAGATGAACAGGCGCATGTTGCGCGACGCCGCCTTCGTCAGCCCCGGCTCGCCCAGCATGCGCACGTACAGCGTCGGCACCCCCATGAACACAGTCGCTTCGGGCAGCCGGCTTGCCACCGTTGCGGGGTCGAAGCGCGACAGCCAGATCATGCGGCTGCCGTTCAAAAGCGCCGCGTGAATCGCGACAAACAGACCGTGCACGTGAAAGATCGGCAAGGCGTGGATCAGCACATCACCTTTGCGAAAGCCCCAGTAGTCGTGCAGCACCCGGGCGTTGGACAGCATGTTGCCGTGCGTCAGCATGGCACCCTTGCTGCGCCCGGTGGTGCCGCTGGTGTACAGGATGGCCGCCAGATCGTCGGTCTTTTTGACAGCCGGCGCATGCTGGTCGCTGCAGTGGGCGGCGCGCTCGAGCAGGCTGCCACTGCGGTCGTCGCCCAGCGTGAACACATGCTGCGTGCCAGCCGAAAACGCAATTTTGCTGACCCAGCCGAAATTTTTCGGGCTGCACACCACGACGGCGGGTTCGGCGTTGCCGATGAAATACTCGATTTCCGCACTCATGTAGGCAGTGTTCAGCGGCAGGAAAACATAGCCGGCGCGCAGGCTGGCCAGGTACAGCACCATCGCTTCGACCGACTTTTCGACCTGCACCGCAATCCGGCTGCCCTCGGGCAGTGCCAGCGAAGCCAGCAGGTTGGCCATCATGGCCGTGGCGCGGTCCAGATCCCGCCACGAATAGCGCAGGCCCGGACCATCGGCTTCGACCGTCTCGACGGCAATGGCGTCCAGATCGGACGGAAAGGCGGCGCGCAACGCGGCAAAAAGGTTCTGGTTGGACATGTTCTTCTGGGCCATGGTTGTCAGAAATCGGGTTGTCGTTTGTCCAGAAAGGCGTGGATGCCCTCCCGGTGTTCGGCGCTGTCGGCATAAGCATAGGCCACAGCCATCCAGGCTTCCAGTGCCACAGCTACGTTGCCGCCCTGCGCCGGAGCGGCTGACAGGGCTCGCAAGGTCTGCTTGTTCAGGCGGGCCGCCTTTGGCGCCAGCTTGTCGATCCGGTGTGCACGCCGCAGCACTTCCTGCGCCACATCTGCATCAGGGACGACAGCATTCACGAAGCCGCGCGCCAGCAGCGTGGGCGCGTCCAGCACGGCCGCTTCCAGCAGCATTTCGCGCGCGGTCAGCAGGCCCGCTGCCCCTGCCACCAGTTGCGCCTCGCGCGGCGCCATCGGGAAACCCAGCCGCGCGATCGGCGCGCCGAACTTCGCCCCCTGCCCGGTAATGCGAATGTCGCAGCAGGCGGCGATTTCAACCCCCGCGCCCATGCAATTGCCTTCAATCTGCGCGATCAGCGGCAAATCACAATCGAGCAGCGCCTGCAGTGCGCCCCAGACCGTTTCTTCGTGGAACTCGCGCAACTTCGCTTCATCGAACCGGAACGCCGGATATTCGGCAATATCGCCACCCGCGCAGAAATGCCCGCCTTCGCCGCAGACGATCACGCATCGCAGATCGGCCCGGGCCTGCAGCGATTCGGCCACCTGTTTCAGCTCACGCCACATCTCGCGCGACATGGCGTTCATCCGCCCGCTGTGCGCCAGCGTCACACGGGCCAGGCGCCCGTCCACCTGCAGTTGCACCTGGCCGGTCATCGGTGGCTTGCCCCTGCGGCTGCGTCAACATGAGGGGGCACCCGGTTCAACTTCAGGGGCGTGTTTGTACGGCGGACGCAAGGGTGCGGCATGGGTGCTTCAGAAATGCTGTGAGCTGATGGTGCGCGAGGCCGGAACCGTACCGGCCGCCAGCGCGGCCCGGTGTTTGTCCAGGCGCTTGAGGTCATACAGGTAGTTCACCATCATGCCGCAAGACTGGCGCAGCCCCCGCGGCGAGAGATCGGCCGCCCAGTTGATGCGCTCGACCCGCGCACCGTTGCCCAGGTGAAAGCGTGCAACGGCATCGACCGGTTTGCCGTCTTGCCATTCGCTGGCCAGATATTGCGAGGCTGCCCTGAGCAACCACTTGCGCCGTGGCGAGCGGGCATCGAGTTCGTGAACCCGGTCCAGATCGGCCAGCAGATGCTGGGCCTGCAGGTCTTCCACCTGCAAGGCCTGCGCCAGCTGCTCGCGCTCCTTGGGCGGCGTCAGTTCCAGCAGCCGCGCGGCGTTGCGCAGCAGCCAGGGCCGCAGGCCCGGAATCGGCGACAGCGTGGCATAGGTCTTGAGCCTGGGGAATTCATCGTGCAGCGCCTCGACCACCCGCTTGATCAGCGAGTCGCCAAAACTCACCCCCTTGAGCCCCGCCTGGGTGTTGCTGATCGAATAGAAAATCGCGGTATTGACCTTGTTCAGGTCGACATTGCCGGCCGAGACATCCAGTAGTGGCATCACCTCGCTGGCCATGTGATCGAGCAGCGCCACCTCGACAAAGATCAGCGGTTCACCCTCAAGCCGGGGGTGAAAGAAGGCATAGCAGCGCCGGTCGGAATCGAGCCGGTTCTTCATGTCGTCCCATCCGCGCACATCGTGCACCGCTTCGTAGCGGATCAGCTTTTCCACCAGCGACGCCGGCGAGTCCCAGCTGATGCGACGCAGTTCCAGAAAGCCGGTATCGAACCAGGTCGAGAACATGTACTCCATCTCGACATCCAGCGCCCGCAGCCGCCGGTCGGCCTTCAGATGGACCAGCATTTCGGCGCGCAGATCCACCAGAAAGCGGATCCCTGCAGGATCGGCGCTGAAGCGCTGCAGCAGCCGGCGCCGCGGTGACACCGTGGCGCGGCGGTACAGCACCTCGGCCGCCGCTTCGTCAGGCGTCCCGACCGCAGCCGAAAACCGGGCCTGCGCCTGCTTCACCTGCTTCGGGTCGGCCACAAAACGTTCGCTCATCAGCAACCACACATCGCGGCGCTGCTCCGGCGACATCGCCGCGTAGGACTTGATGACAGCGCCGGCCAGTCTTCCCCCCTCCACCTCGCCGATGCCGGGATCGACAATCGCCTTGAGCGACTCCAGCGTTCGCCGCAGGGTGCGCGGCGCCATGGCTTCGCCCTTGCGCGGCAAGGTCGCGTCGAGACGCTCGGCGATCGAGCGCTCAGGCACTGTCTTGCCCGCAGCGGGACTGCTGGCGGGGCCGTCGGGCGCCGCCGGTGGCGCGGCCGACTCGGCCTTCTTCTTGCGTTCGGCGTCGGGCAGCAGGCTTGAAACGGTGCGGGCGATCCAGGTGGAGGTGTTCATGAGAGATTCGCAGGCAAACAGTGAAATCGATCAGGCCAGCAGCCGGCTCGTCTGGCTGCGCGCCAGTTCGCGCAACGCGGCACGCTGGCGCGTAAGGTGCGTGCGCATCGCTGCTTCGGCGCCATCGGCGTCGCGGGCCTTGAGCGCCGCAAACACCGCCATGTGCTCGGCCAGGCTCTGCTCCAGCCGGCCGGGCGCGTGCAGTTGCTGCAGCCGCGCCAGTTTCAGGATCTTGCGCAAATCGCCAATCACCTGCGCCAGCCAGCGGTTTCCCGCCAGCGTGATGATGGCCTCGTGAATCGCGAAGTTCACCGCGTAGTAATCGTTGATCCGCCCCGCCATGGCATGTTCGGCCAGTCTGACGTGCAGGGTGTCAAGCGCCTGCAGATCGGCATCGCTGGCGTTTTGGGCCGCTTCGAAGGCGCATCGCCCTTCCAGCAGGGCGATGACCGGAAAAATCTCGTCCAAATCCTGTTCCGTCACCTGATTGACGAAACAGCCGCGCCGCGGCTCGTGTCGCACCAAACCTTCGACCGCCAGCACTTTCAGCGCCTCGCGCAGCGGTGTGCGGGAGATCTCCAGACGCTCACACAGTGCGGCTTCATCCAGAAAGCTGCCCGGCCCCAGCGTTCCGTCGAAGATCTGTTCGCGCAAGCGCGCCGCCACGCCGTCATGCAACGAGTAATTCACGCCCCGCATGTTCGTGACGCCCGCAGACGAGAGAGCCGGCGTGGAATTCATCTGACGCTCAACCGGCTGCAAAGGTACCAAGCCGATACCCGCCCACACCTGACCCCCGAACAAGGGATTTCCGACAGCGAGGTTTTTTGGATGGACACTTGTAATTTTTCATAATTATGTGTAATTATGGCTTTGTGCGGCCATCCGTGCAACTGGGAGAACGGGAGGCCCTCTGAGCGCCTGCAACGTGCGATCCGGCAACCGGTTCACCAGGCCGGAAGCGCTGCAGAGTCCGCCGCCCCGCTGCCACCGGAAATGGCGAAGATGCCCGCGCCATAGGCCATTTCCAGCTGAATGACGTTCGCGATGCCGACCAGATGGCCCTTCTTGACATGGCTGGTGGACCGGGTCCGGAGATCACCCGCAACGAAGGGGACTTCGGCAGCCACCCCGGGCCCTGAAAAAACGGCCAGCGCAGCACGAAAGCGCTTTTTCATGATCATTCATCTCTCCTTTGATTGGAAACTTGATCGAAGCACCGGCCAACGCGGGCGCCGAGTCGCCAGACACCTCTCGCTCCACTGCCGTCGTGCCGCGAAGCTGCCCGGACGCCGCGTTTGCGGTTTCATCAGGAATGTGGAATCCTTCATCACCCCAGCAGGCAAGCGGCCACAACCGGCCAGGCTGCAGATCAACAAGCCGCCGAGAGCGCTGAACACCAAGTACCGGAGAAAACCGTGGTCCAGAAAATCAAAACCATCGCGCGAACCCAGGCCGCGAAGTCGCCCAGGGCAGCATCCGAGAGCCGCAAGCGACCCGCCGGCAAGGCCGACCTGCCCGCCTCGCTTCCCGTCAAACCGGCATCACCTTCGATGGTGCTTTCCCTGGCGCGACAACTTCAGTCCTGGAGCGGGTCGATCCTGGGCGGCATGGGCACCGCGACCGACGTGGCCCTCACGCTGGCGCAATCGCAAAATCTGAAGCCGGGACCCAAGGCTGCGGTCGACAAGGCGGCGGCCTTGTTGCGCGACCTGCGGCAGGCCGCCGGCCTGACGATTGACGACCTGGGCGAGGCGCTGGACCTTGAAGACCCGTCGTTCCTGAAACTGGTCGAAAAAGGCAGCGTCGGACTGCCGTTTGACCTCATCCTCCGTCTGGCCGCCGTGCTGGGCCGCAACGACCCGGTGGGGTTCGTGCTGCAGATGACGCGCTCGTACAACCCGAAAACCTGGAAAACACTGGAAGCCCTGGGTATCGGCAAGTTGCTGGTGCAAGCGGGCCGTGAACGCGAGTTTGCCAACATCTATCGCAGCAACGATGCCGCGCGCAGCCTCTCCGATGCGGACTTTGCCGCCGCGCTCGGTTTCGCGGATGCGGCGTTCAAGACCGCCATCGCCTTTCAGGGCAAGCATGGTCGCGGCGCGAAACACAAGGACGACCACGAAGCCGGAACCGAAAACACAAAGTCGAAACCGGTAAAGACCCACTCCTGACTGCCAGCCACCGATCGTTCGCAGGAGCCCGTTGGCGGCAGACATCCGGCCTCCTTTTATTCCCCTTTCAATAGCAACAACTTTCCAATCGACGATGGCTGGTAGCCAAAAATGCTGTTTTTTCTGAAAAGAAGGTCATCAGGGGGTGGTCGTGGTCGTACCTCTCGATGGCCCGGAACCGGAGCGTCGATGCTCACCGGAATGTCGCTGGCGCTGCTCACGAGCACCCTGGCCTTCGGTGCCGAACCCTTGCGCCTGGCCCTGCCCGTGGCCTGCACGCCTGGCAGCGACTGCTTTGTGCAGAACTATGTGGACCATGACCCGTCCACCGGCTACCGGGACTACGCCTGTGGCGCCCGCACCTACGATGGGCACGACGGGACCGATTTCCGCCTGCGATCGTTGGTGGCGCAGCGGGCCGGCGTGGCCGTTCTGGCGGCGGCCGACGGCGTGGTGGGCGGCGTCAGGGACGGCATGAAGGACGTTTCCATCCGGGATACCGGCATACAAGCCGTGAAAGGGCGCGAGTGCGGCAACGGTCTGGTGCTGCGCCACGCCGGGGGATGGGAAACCCAGTACTGTCACATGGCGCAAGGCAGCCTGAGCGTGAGGCCGGGTCAGCACGTGACCCTGGGACAACCGCTCGGCAAGGTCGGACTCTCGGGGCTGACCGAGTTCCCGCACCTGCATTTCACGGTCAGGCGCGACGGGAAATTTGTCGACCCGTTTGCGCCGGACCCGAAGGACGGCGAGTGCGGTTCGCCGACCACGCTCTGGCTTGAGGCCGCGGCCGCCCAACTCGCCTACCGCCGGCGCGTCCGGCTCAACAGCGGTTTTGCCGACCGGATGCTGTCGATGGAAGAAGTCGAAAACCTCCAGCCGGAGACCCTGGCGCTGTCCCCGGACAGCCCTGCACTGGTGACCTTTGTGAAGATGATCGGCCTCGAAGCGGGCGATGTCGCAAACCTCACGCTGCGCGCACCCGATGGTTCGGTGCTGGCGCAAAAGCAGTTGCAGCCGCTGCCAAGGGCGCAGGCCCAGACCTTGGCCCTGATCGGGCGCAAACGCCCGGTGGCGGGTTGGCCCGCCGGACTCTACCGCGCCGACTATCGCGTTTCAAACGACGGCAGGACGGTCTTTGAAGACAGCGTTTCGATCCGTCTGGGTTCTGTGCAGACGCCAGCCCCGGCACCGGCAAGCCGGCCGTGACCCCGACGAGGGAGCCCGCAAAGCCATCAGGCAGGCGCCCGGGGCAGCGACAAGGATCAGCGCCAGCGGGCGATCACAGCCCGTTTCAGGGCTTTCGCAAGAAGAATCACCTGCCGGCCCTGTTGTAATAGGCAGCCGGCTGTGTGCGCCTGCATCCGCCGCCCCGCGTGAGGTCCGTGATTGCCAGCGCCTGTCCAGGCCTTGACGACGAGGCCGGGCAACAGATATCAAGGACATACCAAGGACATCCGCTTGCAGGAAGATTTCACCGACCGCCCCTCCGCCCCGACCCTCGCCGTTCCCAGTGGGCGCGGCTCGCGCCTCGCCCGGCTGGGCTGGATGGCGACCGGCATTGCCGGTGGCATGGTGGCCGAAGGCGCCCGGCAGCTGGCACAGGGCAACCGCCCGAAGATGAGCGACCTGCTGCTGACACCGGCCAATGCGCGCCGCGTTGCAGACCAGCTCGCCAAGCTGCGCGGTGCGGCCATGAAGGTGGGGCAGCTGGTCTCGATGGAGTCCGGCGACCTGCTGCCACCCGCGCTGGCCGAGATCCTGGCGCGCCTGCGCTCAGACGCCCGGGCCATGCCCAAAGCACAGGTGTCCAGCGTACTGGACGCCCAGTGGGGCAAGGATTGGCAAAAGAAGTTCAGGCACTTTTCCTTCACACCGATGGCGGCGGCATCCATCGGGCAGGTGCACCGCGCGCAGACCAAAGACGGACGCGACTTGGCCGTCAAGATCCAGTATCCCGGCGTGCGCGAGAGCATCGACAGCGACGTGGACAACGTGGCCACCCTGTTTCGCCTGTCTGGTCTGCTGCCCAAATCCATGGACATCCAGCCGCTTCTGCGCGACGCCAAGCGCCAGCTGCACGATGAGGCCGACTACATCCGCGAGGGCGGCTACCTGCGCCAGTATGGCGAGCTGCTGGCCGATGCGCCCGACTACGCGCTGCCGCAATTGCACCCCGACCTGACCACCCACAGCGTGCTGGCCATGTCAGTGGTCGGTGGCGTGCCTATCGAATCGCTGGCAGACGCGCCGCAGGCCGATCGTGACCGGGTGATGACCTTGCTGTTCGCGCTGCTGCTGCGCGAACTGTTCGAGTTTCGGCTGGTCCAGACTGACCCCAACTTTGCCAACTATCGCTACGACACCGCCACCCGACAGCTGATCCTGCTGGACTTCGGCGCCACCCGGCCCTACAAGGCCGCCATGGCGAACGAGTTTCGCCGACTCATGAAGGGCGCCATGGCCGGCGACCGGGACATGATGGACAAGGCAGCCATGGCCATCGGCTACTACGACGCGAGTACGCAGGAGAAACACCGCCAGACCATTCTCGACATGGGCGAGATCGCCATCGAGCCTTTCACCCGGCACGGTCCTTATGACTTCGGCACCAGCGACGTTCTGCCCCGCCTGCGTGCGCTGGGCATCGATCTGGGCCTGGACCGGGATTTCTGGCAGCTCCCGCCGGCCGACGCGATGCTGCTTCAGCGCAAATTCGGTGGCCTGTATCTGCTGGCGATCCGGCTGAGGGCGCGGGTGAATCTGCACGAACTGGCGCAGACCGGGCTGGCCTCCCGCAAACGCCCATGATGATCGTTTATTTGTAGCAAGAAATCACCATTTGACGCTGGATTGGCGCCAAAAATTGTGAAAAAATGCCGCCAGCGACCCCTCACCCCCCCTGCTGCCTGACAGACCAGCGCCAAAGCCACACGCCGCCCAGAATCATCGGCACGCACAGCCACTGGCCCATGCTCATGCCCAGCGAAAGCAGCCCCAGATGGGCATCGGGTTCGCGGAAATACTCGGCGACGAAACGGAAGAACCCGTAGCCCAGCAGGAAAGCGGCGCTGACCTGGCCCATCGGGCGCGGCTTGCGCGCAAACAGCCACAGCAGGATGAACAGCAGCACGCCTTCCATCAGGAACTGGTAGATCTGGGACGGGTGGCGCGCCGAACTGCCGGCGCCGCGAAACACCATGCCCCAGGGCAGCGAGGGGTCGGCCACCCGTCCCCACAGCTCGCCATTGATGAAATTGCCCACGCGTCCGGCCGCCAGCCCCAGCGGCACACAGGGCGCGACCAGATCCATCACCTGCAGAAACGGCCGCTGGCGCGACCGGGCAAACCAGGCCATCGCCGCAATGACGCCCAGCATGCCCCCGTGAAAACTCATGCCGCCCTGCCAGATGAAGAAAACCTCCAGCGGATGCTGCAGGTAATAAAGCGGCTTGTAGAACAGGCAATATCCCAGCCGCCCGCCGAGCACCACCCCCATCACGCCGAGGAACAGGATGTCTTCCACATCGGCACGCTTCCAGGCGCCGGTGCCGGTGATCGATGCGTAAGGCTGGTGCTGCAAGCGGCGATTGGCCAGATACCAGAACAGGCCGAACGCGGCCAGATAGGTCAGCCCGTACCAATGGATGGCCAATGGCCCCAATTGCAGCGCGACAGGGTTGATTTGCGGATGGATCAGCATGGGCAAGGATTGTGCACCCAACGCCCGGTTGCTCAGACACCCTGCCAGGACTGCAGGAAATCGACGAAACGGCCCAGCGCCGGTGTCATCGCCGAACGCGCCCAGACGAGGCTGGTCTCGCAGCGCGGCATCACCCGGGCGTCGGCGGAATCCAGCTGGCGGTAGATCACGCCGCTGCGCTGAAACTGGCGCACGCTGTCCGGCACCCAGGCGAGGCCGAGTCCGGCGGACACCAGGTTCACGATGGTCTGCATCTGGATCGCTTCCTGCGCCACCTGCGGCGACTGGCCGTGCGCGTGATACAGGCTGAACAGCGCATCATGCAGGGACGGCAGGATGCGCCTTGGAAACATCACCAGCGGCTCGGCCAGCGCCTGCGCCAGCCGCAACGACTGTGCAGCCGCCAGCGCGTGCGGCTGCGGCAGCGCCAGCACCAGCGCCTCGTCTGCGATCCGCAGGTGCGACAGCCCCGCTGGCGCAAAGCCCGGCGCGTGCAGCAGCACCCCGGCGTCAATCTCGCCGCGCGCCAGCGCAACCAGTTGGGCATCGCCGGTCGCCTCGATCAGTTCCAGCCGCACGCCCGGCGCCTGCTCGCCGAACCCTCGCACCCACTGTGGCAACAGCGCGAAGCCCACCGTCGAGACAAATGCCAGTCTGAGCGTGCCGATCTCGCCCGCAGAAGCAGCGCGGGCCAGCGCGGGCAAGGCCTGGGCGCGCGCCAGCAATTCGCGGGCGGGGTCCACCAGCGCGGCACCGGCCGGAGTCAGGCGCACACTGCGCTTGGTCCGGTCGAACAGCCGCTCACCCACCGCCGCCTCCAGTCCGGCAATCGACTGCGTCAGCGGCGGCTGCGTCATGTGCAGGCGCAACGCGGCCCGCCCAAAGTGCAGTTCCTCGGCAACGGCCAGAAACTGCCGCCACTGGCGCAGATCGATTCGGGGTGAAATTTTTGCCTCTGTCATATGCCTAGCATATTAATCGGTGGCCAAAGTTCTATTGGAAAGACTTTATCGGTCGGGGCATACTGCGAATGGACTTTTTCCATCCCCCCACAACGCAGAGGCAAGCCATGGCAGACAGCAAAGTCATTCCGATCACCCCGATGAACCCCCGCAGTCAAAATATCACGCAAGGCAAGTCCCGTGCGCCGAACCGGTCGATGTACTACGCGATGGGCTACGAGGAAGGCGACTTCGTCAAGCCCATGGTCGGCGTTGCCAACGGACACAGCACCATCACCCCGTGCAACTCCGGACTGCAAAAGCTCGCCGATGCCGCCATCGAAGGCATCGAAGAAGCCGGTGGCAACGCCCAGGTGTTCGGCACGCCCACCATTTCTGACGGCATGGCCATGGGCACCGAGGGCATGAAGTATTCGCTGGTCAGCCGCGAGGTGATTTCCGACTGCGTCGAAACCTGCGTGCAAGGCCAGTGGATGGACGGCGTGGTCGTCGTCGGCGGCTGCGACAAGAACATGCCCGGCGGCATGATGGGCATGCTGCGCGCCAACGTGCCGGCTATCTACGTGTACGGTGGCACCATCCTGCCAGGCCGCTACAAGGGCCAGGACCTGAACATCGTCAGCGTGTTCGAAGCCGTCGGCCAGAACGCCGCCGGCAACTTGAGCGACGAAGATCTGTGCGAGATCGAAAAGCGCGCCATCCCCGGCACCGGCTCCTGCGGCGGCATGTACACCGCCAACACCATGTCGTCAGCCTTCGAGGCGCTCGGCATGTCGCTGCCCTACTCGTCCACCATGGCCAATCCGCATGACGAAAAGGTGAACTCGGCAAAGGAATCGGCCCGCGTGCTGATCGAGGCCATCCGCAAGGACCTCAAGCCACGCGACATCGTGACGCGCAAGTCGCTGGAAAACGCCGTGGCCGTGGTCATGGCCACCGGCGGCTCGACCAACGCCGTGCTGCACTTCCTGGCCATCGCGCATGCGGCCGGCGTCGAGTGGACGATTGACGACTTCGAGCGGGTTCGCCAGCGCACGCCGGTGCTGTGCGACCTGAAGCCAAGCGGCAAATATCTGGCAGTCGACCTGCACCAGGCCGGCGGCATTCCGCAGGTCATGAAAATCCTGCTGAAGGCCGGGTTGCTGCATGGCGACTGCATCACCATCACCGGCCAGACCATGGCCGAGGTGCTGGCCGACGTGCCGGATGAACCGCGCGCCGATCAGGACGTGATCCGGCCGATCAGCAACCCGATGTACAAGCAGGGGCACCTGGCGATCCTGCGGGGCAACCTGAGCCCCGAAGGCTGCGTGGCCAAGATCACCGGCCTGAAAAACCCGGTGATGACCGGTCCGGCCCGGGTGTTCGACGACGAGCATTCGGCGCTGAAAGCCATTCTGGACGGCAAGATCGTCGCCGGCGATGTGATGGTGCTGCGCTACCTCGGTCCGAAGGGTGGCCCCGGCATGCCCGAGATGCTGGCCCCGACCGGCGCACTGATTGGCGCCGGCCTGGGCGAAAGCGTGGGCCTGATCACCGACGGGCGTTTTTCGGGAGGCACCTGGGGCATGGTGGTAGGCCACGTGGCGCCCGAGGCAGCCGCCGGCGGCACGATTGCGCTGGTGCAGGAAGGCGACTCCATCACCATCGATTCGCGCCAGCTCAAACTGGAACTGAACGTGCCGGCCGAGGAAATCGAACGCCGCCGTGCACTGTGGAAAGCGCCTGCGCCGCGCTACACCCGGGGCGTGCAGGCAAAATTTGCTTTCAACGCGGCCAGCGCCAGCAAGGGCGCCGTCCTCGACAACTATTGATGCATTCCTGAATCAATAGCAATAAATGACCTGTTGACGCTGGATTTCGGCCAAAAAAGCTGAAATCCGGCTCAATTCCGCTTCTTGGGTCCCATGCCCAGCGCGACCCGCTGCTTGTCGATGCGGTCCTGTTTGCGCTTGTCCATTTTTTCCATCTCTTTTTTCTTGGTGTAGCCGGACCAGTCCGCGTAGGCCCACCAGGCAACCGCCAGTCCAAAAGGCGCCAGCACCACCCACCAGTTCCAGGCGGCAACGGGGCCGATTTCCATGTACTTCAGGAACAGCAGAATCAGACCCAAACCCAGGAAATACATCGCAGACTCCTCTGTGAGCTCAATAACCCCTGTCAGTATTCGGTCAACCGGTCTGCCTACAATCGCGTTAGTAGAAACAGGCCCGTGTGCCGTCCGATTACTGTAACTTAACCAGCAAGGAAACCCGATGAAAAAAGTTCTCTTCTCCCTGATCGCCCTCGCCGCAGTTTCGGCACCCGCGCTGGCACAGGATGCTGCCGCGCTCGCCAAGTCGAAGAACTGCATGGCCTGCCACGCGGTGGACAAGAAGTTGGTGGGACCGTCTTACAAGGACGTCGCCGCCAAGTATGCGGGCCAGAAAGACGCCGTGAACATGCTGGCAGCCAAGATCATCAAGGGTGGCTCGGGTGTCTGGGGCCCGGTGCCGATGCCTGCGAACACGCAGGTCAACGAAGCTGAAGCCAAGCAACTGGCTACCTGGGTTCTGGCCCAGAAGTAATTCTGGCAGGCTGCGTCGGCCATCCGCCCGCTGGGCGATTGCCGGGCAGCAACCAAAGAAAAAGCCCGCCGTATCTGGCGGGCTTTTTCTTTGCTGAGCGCTTGGCCGCTCAATAACGGGCGCCACCAGCAAGGCAGCGCCCGTATCCGGCTTCAGTAGGTCTGACCCAACTGGTCCAGAATGGCCGGGTTTTCCAGCGTGCTGGTGTCCTGCGTGATGGCCTCACCGCGCGCCAGGCTGCGCAGCAGGCGCCGCATGATCTTGCCCGAGCGCGTCTTGGGCAGGTTTTCACCGAAGCGGATGTCCTTGGGCTTGGCGATCGGGCCGATCTCCTTGCCCACATGGTCCCGCAACTGCTTGGCAATCGCCTTGGCCTCGTCACCGGTCGGACGCGAACGCTTGAGCACCACGAAGGCACAGATGGCCTCGCCGGTGGTGTCGTCCGGGCGGCCGACCACGGCGGCTTCGGCCACCAGCTCGGTGCAGCTGACCAGCGCGGATTCGATTTCCATCGTACCCATGCGGTGACCGGAGACGTTCAGCACGTCGTCAATGCGGCCGGTGATCGTGAAGTAGCCGGTTTTGGCGTCGCGGATGGCGCCGTCACCAGCCAGGTAGTACTTGCCTTTGAAGTCGTCGGGGTAGTAGCTTTTCTTGAACCGCTCGGGGTCGCCCCAGATCGTGCGGATCATCGACGGCCACGGTTTCTTGACAACCAGAATGCCGCCCTGCCCGTTCGGCACGTCCTTGCCGGTTTCGTCGACGATGGCTGCCTGGATGCCCGGAAACGCCAGCGTGCAAGAACCCGGCACCATCGGCGTTGCGCCCGGCAGCGGCGTGATCATGTGACCACCCGTTTCCGTCTGCCAGAAGGTGTCGACAATCGGGCAGCGGCTCCCGCCGACGTGCTTGTAGTACCACTCCCAGGCCGCCGGGTTGATCGGCTCACCGACCGAGCCGAGCAGGCGCAGGCTGGACAGGTCAAAGCTCTTGGGATGAACGGCGTCGTTGGCTTCGGCCGCCTTGATCAGCGAACGGATGGCCGTGGGCGCGGTGTAGAAGATACTGCACTTGTGGCGCTCGATCATCTTCCAGAAGCGGCCGGCATCGGGATAGGTCGGCACGCCTTCGAAAACGATCTCGGTGCCGCCCAGCGCCAGCGGGCCGTAGGTGATGTAGGTGTGACCCGTCACCCAGCCGATGTCGGCCGTGCACCAGAACACGTCGTCCTCCTTCAGGTCGAAGGTCCACTTGGTGGTCAGCGCGGCGTGCAGCAGGTAGCCGCCCGTGGAGTGCTGCACACCCTTGGGCTTGCCCGTGGAACCGGACGTGTATAGAAGGAACAGCGGATGCTCGGCGTCGACCCACTCGGGTTCGCAGGTGTCGGGCTGCCCGGCCAGCACGTCGGCCATCCACAGGTCGCGTCCGGCTTTCATGGCCACTTCGGCGCCACTGCGCTTGACGACCAGAACGTGACCGATGCTGTCGCAGCCGCCGAGAGCCAGCGCCTCGTCGACGATGGACTTCAGCGGCAGCTGCTTGCCACCGCGAATCTGATTGTCGGCAGTGATGACGGCTTTCGCGCCGGTGTCTTCGATGCGGTCGCGCAGCGACTGTGCGGAAAAGCCGCCAAAAACCACCGAGTGGGTGGCGCCGATGCGGGCACAGGCCTGCATGGCTGCGACGCCGTCGATCGACATCGAGATGTAGATGATGACGCGGTCACCCTTGCCAATGCCCAGCGAGCGCAGGCCGTTGGCCATCTGGCAGGTGCGCGCCAGCAGTTCGCTGTAACTGGTGCGGGTCACCTCGCCGCCGTCGGCTTCGAAAATGATGGCGGTCTTGTCACCCAGGCCGCGCTCGACGTTGCGGTCCAGGCAGTTGTACGAAGCGTTCAGCGTGCCGTCTTCAAACCACTTGAAAAACGGCGCATTGCTTTCGTTCAGAACCTTGGTGAACGGCGTCTTCCAGCTGATCAGCTCCCGTGCCAGTCGCGCCCAATAGCCTTCGTAGTCAGTTTCGGCTTCCTTGCAAAGCGCCTCGTAGGCCGCCATGCCGGAGACCGCGGCATGGCGCACAAATGCCTCGGGCGGCTGATAGATGGTGAGCTCGGTGGCGGCGGTTTCGCCGGCATTGGTAGCACTCATGGGCTGTCTCCTGTGAATGTGACGGTGGTTCTGAAAAGCTCCGGTGACTATCCGGGACCGCTCTTACAAGCCACTGACGAGGCAAGCAGGCCCGCCATCGTCAGCACCTAGAATGCAGGCCGGACTTCCCGTGGAACCCATCTTGCCATGACACCCGACATTCCTGCAAAAGCTTCTCCGTTGCGCCCCATCCCCCGCCTGATTTTTGCCAGCCGCTGGCTGCAGCTGCCGCTCTATCTCGGGCTCATCCTCGCCCAGGCGGTGTACGTGTTTCATTTCTGGGTGGAACTGGTGCACCTGCTGGAAGCGGCCTTCGGCAACCAGGCCGCGCTCAAGGCGCTGGTGTCCAGTATCGGCTACCGGTCCGATGTGGATGTGACTGCGCTGAACGAGACCATCATCATGCTGGTGGTGCTGGCGTTGATCGATGTGGTCATGATCTCCAATCTGCTGATCATGGTGATCGTCGGCGGCTATGAAACCTTCGTCAGCCGCATGGACCTGCGCAGCCACCCCGACCAGCCGGAGTGGCTGGACCACGTGAACGCCTCCGTGCTGAAGGTGAAACTGGCCACCGCCATCATCGGCATCAGTTCGATCCACCTGCTCAAGACGTTCATCAACGCTGCCAACTACGACACCAAGGTATTGATGTGGCAGACGCTGATTCACATCACTTTCCTGCTGAGCGCGCTGGCGATTGCCCTTACGGACAAGCTGATGTCCAAGCCCGGCGGCAAGCACTGATGGTAAAAAGAGCTTTCGCGGTCGCGTCGATGGCCGCAAGGCGCCCGGGCGCCTTTCCCGCAATCCGATAACCGACCACCTGCCCGCCTGTCCGTGCTGCTCGCGCTGATCGTCCTGCTTCCCCTGCTCGCCGGAACCGTGCTGACCGGATGGTCCGGCGCGGGAAACTCCTCCGTTGCACGCTTGCGTACCGCGT
This sequence comes from Burkholderiaceae bacterium, assembly GCA_014879655.1. Taxonomy (GTDB): domain Bacteria; phylum Pseudomonadota; class Gammaproteobacteria; order Burkholderiales; family Burkholderiaceae_C; genus JACSRS01. The sequence continues at coordinate 8,902 of JACSRS010000200.1, read as the reverse complement.
GGCTGGCCGGGCTGGTCACGGCGGCCTGCCTGGGGCTGCTGCTGTCGAAGGCCCCTGCGGTGCTCGACGGAGAAACGTTCCAGTGGCTCCTGCCCTGGCTGCCCGAAATCGGCTTGAACCTGGCGTTCAGACTGGACGGACTCTCGCTGATGTTCGCCCTGCTGATCTCCGCGATGGGGTTGCTGATCATCACCTACGCCCACGGCTACCTGGGCAGCACCGACCCGGCGGGCAAGTTCTTCAGCACACTGATGCTGTTCATGGCCGCGATGCTGGGCATCGTGCTGTCGGACAACGTGCTGATGATGATTGTGTTCTGGGAGCTGACCAGCATTTCGTCCTTTCTGCTGGTGGGTTACTGGAGCCACCGGGCCGACGCCCGGGCCGGTGCCCGCATGGCGCTGGCCGTCACCGGTGGCGGCGGACTCGCCTTGCTCGGCGGCTTTGTGCTGCTGGGCCAGATTGCAGGAACCATGGAGTTGAGCCAAATGGCCGGCATGGCCGGGCAGATCCAGGCCGATCCCCGCTTTCCTGCAGCGCTGGCACTCATTCTGCTGGGATGCTTTACCAAGAGCGCGCAGTTTCCGTTCCACTTCTGGCTGCCCCGCGCGATGGCGGCACCCACCCCTGTTTCTGCCTATCTGCACTCGGCGACCATGGTCAAGGCCGGCATCTTCCTGCTGGCCCGATTGACGCCGATCGTCGGCGGCAACGACTTTTTCACCGGGGCGGTCGCGACCGCCGGAATGGTGACACTGCTGGTGGGCGCCTTTCTGGCCATCTTCCAGCATGACCTCAAAGGCCTGCTCGCCTACTCGACCATCAGCCACCTCGGGCTGATCACGTTCCTGATCGGACTGGGCTCGCCACTGGCGGCCATCGCAGCGCTGTTTCACATTCTCAATCACGCCAGTTTCAAGGCGGCTCTTTTCATGACCGCCGGTATCGTCGACCACGAGACCGGGACCCGCGATCTGCGCCGTCTGGGCGGCCTGCTGAAATTTCTGCCCTGGACCGCAACGATGGCCATGGTCGCTGCGGCCGCGATGGCGGGCGTGGTGCCGCTGAACGGTTTCATCTCGAAAGAGATGTTCCTCAGCGAAGCGCTGATTACCTCTAGCGGCGGCGGCTGGCGCATGCTGGTGCCGGTACTGGCCACCTTCGGCGCCATCTTCAGCATGGCTTACTCGGTGCGGCTGGTGCACGACCTGTTCTTCAACGGCCCGCCGCGGGATCTGCCCAACCCGCACCCGCACGAGCCGCCCATGGCCATGCGTGCCCCGGTCGCGCTGTTGGCCGCCGTCTGCGTGGCCGTCGGCCTGATGCCGGCATTGCTGGCCGGTCCGCTGGTGCTCTCTGCGACCGCCGCGATGCTGGGATCACCTGCCCCGGACTATCACCTGGCCCTCTGGCATGGCCTGAACGCGCCGCTGGCGCTGAGCGCGGTGGCGCTCGTTGCGGGTCTGGTCCTCTATTTCCGCCTGGCGCGTCACCGCCGCCTGCACGGAATCGACGCGGACGCCTGGTTCGGACGCCTGACAGGGTTCCACCTGTTCAACCGGACCGTCGACGGCCTTTTTGCCGGTGCCGGCCGCCTGACCGGGCGCCTGGAGAACGGCTCGCTGCAGCGCTATGTGGCATGGACCCTGATGGCCGCGCTGACGCTGGCAGCGGGCGCCATCGTGACCGGAACGGCACCCGCCACCGGCAGCCGGGATCCGTTGCCGGCCAACCTCACAGCGGTGGTGCTGTGGATCGTGCTGCTGGTCGCCTGCGCCTGGCTGGCGTTGCGCCACCATGACCGCTTTCAGTCGGTGGTGATGGCCGGTGTGGTCGGTCTGGTGACAGCTTTTGCCTTTGTTGGCCTGTCGGCGCCCGACCTTGCGCTGACCCAGCTGTCGGTTGAAATGGTCTCCACCGTGCTGTTGCTGATGGGGCTGGCGTTGCTGCCGCGGCACTCGCCCGCCGAATCGGGTAGCGGCCGCAAAACCCGGGACGCAACGCTGGCGCTGGCCGGCGGCGGCGCCATTGCCTGGCTGGCCTGGGTCATGCTCACCCGCGACCACGAATCGATTTCCTGGTATTTCCTGAACCAGTCGGCCATCGCCGGTGGCGGCACCAACGTCGTCAACGTCATCCTGGTCGACTTCCGCGGCTACGACACGTTGGGCGAAATCACCGTGCTCGGCATCGCGGCGGTGGGCGTGCTGGCGCTGATGGACGGCCTTCGCCTGCGGCGGCCACAGACCGACGACGTCGGTCGCGGCTGGACCTTTGCGTCCCCGCCGCTGATGCTGCGCGTGGCAGCACGCATCGTGCTGCCGCTGGCGATGGTGGTGGCCGTCTATATCTTCATGCGCGGGCACAACCTGCCAGGCGGCGGCTTCATTGCCGGACTGGTGACGGCCGTCGCGCTGGTCCTGCAGTACATGGCGATGGGCCAGTCCCGTGCCGAGGCGGTGCTGCATGCTGCCGGCGGCCGTCGTTATGTGAAATGGATCGGCATCGGCCTGGGCATCGCCGGGCTGACCGGCGTGGGCGCTTTCGCCTTCGGCCAGCCCTTCCTGACCAGCGCCCACGGCCATCCTGCGTTGCCGCTACTGGGGGAGTTGCCGCTGGCGACCGCAGCGCTGTTCGACCTGGGTGTGTTCATCACGGTGGTGGGTGCCACACTGCTCACACTGTCCACACTGGGCACCGTTTCGCGCGAAAGTGGTGGCGACGCGCCGGCAGTCAAAGCCGTGATCCCGCCGCAAAGCCGCCGGGAAGGCCGGTCATGAGCCTGGAGTTTCTGCTTGCCAGCGGCATCGGTGTGGTCACCGCGACCGCCATTTACCTGATGTTGCGCGGGCGCACCTGGCCAGTGGTGGTGGGGCTGAGTCTGCTCGGCTACGCGGTCAACGTCTTCATTTTTGCAATGGGCCGGCTCTGGCAGAACGCTGCGCCAATCCTGAGCGGTGACGGGCCGGTGGCCGATCCACTGCCGCAGGCGCTGGTGCTGACCGCCATCGTGATCGGTTTTGCCACCACAGGTTTCATCATCGAACTGGCGCTGCGCAGTTTTCATGAATCGGGAACGGACCAGGTTGACGGGCACGCCGCCCATGACCACGCGCCAACCAGGACGAAACAGGACGACGTGGCATGACAGATCTCGCCACCGCGTTCTTTGCAACCCATCTGCCGGTCTTGCCGGTGTTGCTGCCGCTGTTCACGGCGGTGGCCCTGCTGCTGATGGGCGACGAAGGCGTGCGTACCGGGCACGCCGGCCCGATGCTGGGACGGCGTCGCGTGTTGAGCATGGCCAGCGCCTTGCTGGGCGCAGTTCTGTCCTGGCGCCTGATGGCCGAGGCTGCCACCGGCACGCTGGTGGTCTACCAGATGGGCAACTGGAGCGCACCATTCGGCATCGTGCTCGTGGTCGACCGTCTGAGTGCGATGATGCTGGCGCTGACCTGGACCATCGCCGTGCCGGTGCTGGGATATGCCAGCGGGGGCTGGGACGCGCATGGCCGCTATTTCCACGCGCTGTTCCAGTTCCAGCTGATGGGCCTCTCGGGCGCCTTCCTGACGGGCGACCTGTTCAACCTGTTCGTTTTCTTCGAGATCCTGCTGATCGCCTCCTATGTGCTGCTGGTTCACGGCCAGGGGCGCGAGCGTTTTCGCGTGGGTGTGCACTATGTAGTGCTGAACCTGCTGGCGTCGGGACTGTTCCTGATCGGGCTGGCCATCGTGTACGGCGTCGTCGGCACCCTCAACATGGCGGACGTCGCGCTGCGAGTCGGACAACTGGGTCCCGAGGAAGCGACGCTGATGACGGCTGGCGCTTTTGTGCTGCTGGTGGTCTTCGGCCTGAAAGCCGCCATCGTGCCCCTGTACATGTGGTTGCCGGGCACCTACGCCGCCGCCTGTGCGCCGGTGGCGGCGTTGTTTGCCATCATGACCAAGGTGGGCGTCTACAGCATCATCCGTGTGCATGCGGTGATCTTCGGCGACGCCGCCGGTCATGCAGCGTATGCCGCCAAGGGCGTGCTGCTGCCACTGGGGCTGACCACCACCGTGCTCGGCGTGCTCGGGGCGCTGGCCGCGCACAGTTTGAGCCGGCTCGTGTCCTACCTGACCATTGCCTCGGTCGGAACCATCCTCGCGACCGTGGGCCTGTACACCACGGCCTCGATGTCGGCGGCTCTGTACTACACGGTTCACAGCACACTGGCCGTGGCAGCGCTGTTCCTGCTGGTGGAACTGGTTTCGTCGCAGCGCGGCGATGTGGGTGACCGTCTGCAGCCGGCCGCACCGGTCGCGCAACCGGTCATGCTGGGGCTGATGACGCTGCTGGCCGCAGCTTCCGTCGCAGGTTTGCCGCCCTTGCCGGGTTTTCTGGGCAAAGTAATGATTCTGCAAAGTGCCGCAGCCACACCGATGCACGCCTGGGTCTGGACCACCGTGCTGCTGGCCGGCTTTTTCACACTGATCGGTGTCGCCCGTGCCGGCAGCATCCTGTTCTGGAGCGTGCTGCCGGATGTGCAAGGTGCCACCTCGTCGGGCAGCAGCTGGCGACTGAGCGCGGCAACACTGGGGCTGCTGGCGTTGAGCCTGGTGCTGGCCGCTGCCGCCTCGCCATTCAAGCGGTACACCGACGCCGCAGCGGCCCAGCTGTCCGATCACGCGGCCTATGGGCGCGCCATCATCGGCCGCGCCGACGGTTCGTCGTCCGCCACCACCCGCCCCTACCGGGCCGGCGCGGGCGAAGTCAAACTGCCGGGAGCGAGGCCATGAAGCGCGCATCGTGGTTCGCCCATCCGTGGCTTTCTGCGTTGCTGGCTTTGAGCTGGCTGTTGTTGCAGCAGACCGTGGCACCGGTCCACCTGCTGTCGGCAGCCGTGATCGCCTTGGTCGTGCCCCGTCTGCTCGACGGGTTTATCGGCCTGCCCGTGACCGTACGGGTGGCGCCGGCGTTGCGGCTCACGCTGGTGGTGCTTTGGGACATCGTGTTGTCGAACATCACCGTGGCCCGTCTGGTTCTTGGCCCGCAGAGCCGGCTGCGCCAGGCCTGGGTGCCGGTGCCGCTGGCACTGACCCATCCGACGGCCATCGCACTGCTGGCGAGCATCATCACCAACACGCCGGGCACGGTTTCGTGCACCGTGGATGAAAAGCGCCGACTGATTCTGGTCCATGCGCTGGACTGCCCGGACCCTGCTCAGATGGCTGCCGACATCAAGCAGCGCTATGAAGCACCGCTGCAGCAGATTTTCCAGCCTGCTGCCACTTCCAGCGGGGAGTCCTCATGAGCACGAGCTTTCTGATGCTGGCACTGAATATCGCCACCGGGGCAGTCTCGGTGGGCATGTTGCTGTGCTGCTGGCGGTTGTTCCGCGGCCCCAGCGCCATCGACAGGGTGCTGGCCGTTGACACGCTCTACCTCAACACGGTTTCGCTGGTGCTGCTGCTGGGCATCCGCCAGCAGACCGCCCTGGTGTTCGAAGCGGCACTGATCATCGCGATGCTGGGTTTCGCCTCCACCGTGGCGCTGGCACGCTACCTGACGCGCGGCGACGTGATCGAATGACCGGGGGAACTTCATGACTTTGCAAGCTTCACTGGAATGGCTGGCGGCAATCCTGTTGCTGGTCGGGAGCTTTTTCTCGCTGGTCGGCGCGATCGGTCTGGTACGGCTGCCTGACTTTTTCTCGCGGCTGCACGCGCCGACCAAGGCATCCACGCTGGGCGTCGGCAGCATGCTGCTGGCAGCCATGATCCTGTCGATGGCCCAGGGGCGCACCGGCTTTGCCGAGTTGCTGATCACCCTCTTTGTCTTCGTGACCGCGCCGGTTTCCGCCAACCTGATGGCGCAGGCGGCATTGCACCTTGGCGTGGACAGCCGCAAATCGCCGCCGCCGCAGGCCGTGCCAGAGCGGACGAACGACTGAACCGCCGGACCGGCGAACGCTTGCCGGCGCGAGCCTGCGGAAACGGGCGCCGGGTGCGCGCAAACCCGGCGAACGGTATTGTCAGCCCCGTGTGAAACGGACCTGTCAAAATGCGCCACTGCCACCCGTCGCCGGCGCGCTGTTCCAGCATCTTGCCGCGGCCTTTTTCTTCGCGTGACTTTTCAAGGCTTTGAACATGACCTCCATCTGCCAGGAAGACCTGACCGAATCGATCGCTGCAGCCCTGCAGTACATCAGCTACTACCACCCCGCCGACTACATCGCCCACCTGGCCCGCGCCTATGCCATAGAGCAAAGCCCGGCCGCCAAGGACGCGATCGCGCAGATTCTGACCAACAGCAAGATGAGCGCCACCGGGCACCGGCCGATCTGCCAGGACACCGGCATCGTCAACGTGTTCCTGAAAGTGGGCATGGACGTGCGCTGGGAAGGCTTCACCGGCAGTCTTGACGACGCCATCAACGAAGGCGTTCGGCGCGGCTACAACCATCCGGACAACACCTTGCGCGCCTCCGTCGTCGACGATCCGCAGTTTGCCCGCAAGAACACCAAAGACAACACCCCGGCGGTGATCTTCACGCAGATCGTTCCGGGCAACACCGTCGACGTCACGGTCGCGGCCAAGGGTGGCGGCTCCGAGAACAAGAGCAAGATGGCCATGCTCAATCCGGGCGACAACGTGGTTGACTGGGTGCTCAAGACCGTGCCGACCATGGGCGCCGGCTGGTGCCCGCCCGGCATGCTGGGTATCGGCATTGGCGGAACCGCCGAAAAGGCGGTGCTGATGGCCAAGGAAAGCCTGATGGAAGACCTGGACATGTATGAACTGCAGGCGAAGGCCTCCAAGGGCGAGAAGCTGACGCAGGTCGAGGAAATGCGGCTGGAACTACACGAAAAGGTCAATGCCCTCGGCATCGGCGCACAAGGGCTCGGCGGCCTGACGACGGTGCTGGACGTGAAGATCCGCCTGTACCCCACCCATGCGGCCAGCAAACCCGTTGCGATGATTCCCAATTGCGCCGCGACCCGCCATGCCCATTTCGTGCTCAACGGCAGTGGCCCGGTCTATCTGGACCCACCGAGCCTGGATCTGTGGCCGCAGGTGGACTGGACGCCGGACTACCAGAAGAGCCGCAAGGTCGATCTGAACACCCTGACCCCGGCCGAGGTGGCCGGCTGGAAGCCGGGCGACACGCTGCTGCTCAACGGCAAGATGCTGACCGGACGCGACGCCGCCCACAAACGCATCCAGACCATGCTGGCCAAGGGCGAGAAGCTGCCGGTGGACTTCACCAACCGGGTGATCTACTACGTCGGCCCTGTCGACCCGGTGCGCGATGAAGCAGTAGGCCCTGCCGGCCCGACCACTGCCACCCGCATGGATGGCTTCACCGAAATGATGCTGTCGCAGACCGGCCTGATCGCGATGATCGGCAAGGCCGAGCGCGGACCGGTGGCCATCGAAGCCATTCGCAAACACAAGTCCGCCTACCTGATGGCGGTCGGTGGCGCGGCCTACCTGGTCTCCAAAGCCATCAGAACGGCGAAAGTGGTGGGATTCGCCGATCTGGGCATGGAGGCGATCTACGAATTCGACGTGGTCGACATGCCCGTCACCGTCGCGGTTGACGCGGGCGGCACCAGCGTGCACAACACAGGGCCGGCTGAATGGCAAAAGAAGATCGCCACCGGCGAGTTCAAGGGTATTACCGTCGCCGGCAGCTGAGGGCTGGCCGGCCGACGCTCCAGCGGCCTGACTCGCAGCTGGCGGCCCTCAGCCCGCTGCTGCTGGTTGGCGCCGGTCTGTCCAGAGGCACGGGCCCGGCAAGTCACGAACCGGCAGCTTCAGAACGGGGACCCTCGCGCCGGTTTCAGGCTCAATTCATGAAAAAATCGGTTCAACCCAGCGTCAAATGGTCTTTTTTTGCTATCAAAAATTGATAGATTTCAGCAGTTGAATGTCAGTGCAGGTGGCGAGGCCGGCGCCCGCCGCCGCCGTGACCGGAGCCACCCGGACCGCGTGGCGGACGGCCAATTTCGAGTGAATTGACCAGCGCATCGAAGCGCTGACTGAACAGTTTGTCGATTTCACCGACAACGCCCGACAGTTCGGCGCCGTCGAAATGGCGCTCCATCAGGTTCACCACGTCCTCCACCAGCAGATCCCGCTGCGCCTGCATGATGGCCGCAGGGGTGGGCCCGACGAAAAGCATGACGAAGTCATCCCGCGACTCTTCGCCGTCGTCCTCTTCTTCCTCGTCAAACTCTGCGTCGTAGAACGTCACCTCAATCGCGGCGCCGGCATCGGCCAGGTCATTGAGGTTCATGCACATCTCGTCGAGCGACTGGCGAAAATCCTCGCCACCGCGTACGGTCCAGCACATCTGCAGCAGGTGCTGGTCCGCATCGAAACGGATGCCCGGCTCGTCTTCGAAAGCACTGGCGGCGCCGTCGGACAAGGAACGGGCGCCGGCATATTTCCAGAGAGGCTTGAGCGCGTCCTGCAAGGCATCGAACGACACATCGGCGCGCAAGCGAACTTCGCCATGCACATGAATTTCAAAAGGGGCGTCGTACTGTGTCATGGTCTTCTCGTGTCGTTGGTGCCTCGAGCCGGGGTCGAACCGGCACGCCCCCTTTCGGGAAAGCGGCGGATTTTAAGTCCGCTGTGTCTACCCATTCCACCATCGAGGCGATGCCTGCATTGTCGCAGCAGTTTGAGCGCTCCCAGAAGCGGCCAGCGGTGTCGGCCAGGGCCGGGCCGTTTGCGATTGCCTGCACCGCGCGTGAGCGATTCACACCTGCAAGGCCGATGCGCGCGCTTCAAATGAAAGCGCCCCGGTACACGGGGCGCAAACACCGCTGAAGCGGCGAGACTGTCTGGAGGCGCGGGCCGGAGTCGAACCGACCTACACGGATTTGCAATCCGGTGCATAACCGCTTTGCTA
>JACSRS010000171.1 GCA_014879655.1 Burkholderiaceae bacterium | reverse complement strand
CGATTGGACTCGAACCAACGACCCCCACCATGTCAAGGTGGTGCTCTAACCAGCTGAGCTACGCGCCTGAAATCCGTCCGAGACCGCGAGTATAGCAGCAAATTTTGCGTATTCTGATGCCGCCCCTGGCCGCTTCGAAAATGTCTGCAACCTCACTGTTTTCACCCTCGCTCAGCGACGCTTTGCCGTTCGCACACCCTCCACAGCCTTGACCAGGTCCAGCACGCGCGAAAGCTTGCCGGAGTCATTGATTTCAACCGTGAACGACATCAGGGCTGCGCCTTTGACCGACTGCGTCTGCACGCCGGTGACGTTGAGCTTTTCTTTTGCGAACACCTCCAGCACATCACGCAACAGGCCCTGCCGGTCCGTGCCGCCTATGGTCACATCGACCGGATAGACAGACTCGGAAGCCTGTGCGGCGCTGCTCCAAGTGACCGGTATCACGCGCTCGGCATTTCGTACCGCCATCTCCCTGAAGTTGCTGCAGTCCGTGCGATGCACACTGACACCTTTGCCACGGGTCACAAAACCACCGATCTGGTCCGGTGGCGCTGGCTTGCAACACCTCGCCAACTGCGTCAGCAGCGAGTCCAGACCAACAACAAGAATGCCGCCCTGATTGCCCGCTTCCGATGAGCGGGGCTTGCGGATCAGTGCCTGCTCATCGGGCTCGACTGCCGGCGCCGGCGGCCGCAGCACGGCTTCGATGCTGTGCAGCGAGTATTCATCCTTGCCAACAACCTCGAACAGCGCGTCAGCGGACTTGAACCCCAACTGGCTCGCCAGTTCTTCCAGCTTGACCGCCGTCCGGCCCTCTCTCTGAAGCAACTTCTCAACAGCTTCCCGGCCTCGCGTGATGGTTTCATGGGCGATCTGTGCGTTAAACCAGGCGCGGACCTTCGAACGCGCACGCGGACTGGCCAGGTAGCCCAGCCCCGGATTGAGCCAATCCCGCGACGGCCCCCCTTCCTTGGCGACCGTGATCTCAACGGTTTGGCCGTTCTGCAACGCCGTATTCAGCGGCACCATCACCCCGTTGATCTTGGCGCCGCGACAACGATGACCGAGGTTGGTATGGATGGAATATGCAAAGTCCACGGGTGTGGCGCCTTGCGTCAGCTCCACCACTGCCGCGTCGGGCGTGAGAACGTATATCCGGTCCTCGAAGAGCCCGGAGTTCTGAGGTGCACCCGACAGGTCGCGCTCCCAGGCCAGCAGTTGACGCAGCACCGCAATCTTGCTGTCGTAGGCGCTGGTCGCACTGACCCCTGCATACCCTTTGGTTCCGGCCTCTTTGTAAGCCCAGTGCGCCGCCGTCCCGCTTTCGGCAAAGTCGTGCATGGCCTGGGTGCGGATCTGGATCTCGACCGGCTGACCTTGTGCGTCCCGCACCACCGTGTGCAGAGACTGGTAGCCATTGGCTTTCGGGCGGGCAATGTAATCGTCAAACTCTTCGGCGATAGGCGAATGCAGGGAATGAATCAGTGCCAGCGCCGCATAGCATTGCGCCACTTCAGGCACAACGACCCGCAGGGCCCTGATATCGAAAACCTGACCGAATGCGAGATTCTTCCCGCGCATCTTGCGCACGATGCTGTAGATGTGCTTCGGGCGCCCCTGCACCTGCGCCGGTATTCCTTGCGAAGCCAGGCTGGCCGCGACGGAATCACGCAACCGCGCCACATCCACTTCGCGCTTTTCCCGCTTCTCGTCGAGCATGCGGGCCACTTCACGGTAGGTGTCCGGCTCCAGAAAGCGAAAAGCCAGATCTTCCATTTCCCACTTGAACTGCCAGATGCCCAGACGGTTGGCCAGTGGCGCAAATACCTGCAGCGACTCCCTCGCTACCTTGGGCGAAATGACGACCTGGCTCGAAGCATGAAAACGCAAGGTCTGCAGGCGTGATGCCAGTCGCAGCATCACCACGCGAAGGTCTTTGCTGAAGGCCAGCAGCATCTTGCGCACGTTTTCGGTCTGCTGCCGCGATGCTTCGATACCCTCGGCGTCTGCCTGTGCAGCGCGTGACAAGCGCTGCACCTTCACCAGTTTGGCGGTTTCCACCGTCAGGCTGGCCAGCCCTTCGCCAAATGACTTCGCGATCACCTCGTGCGGGTGATTGAGGTATTCGCTCGCATAGATCAGGAAGCACGCGGCCTGCATGACGCCCGAGCCGCCGATGTCACCCAGAATGGCGGCGGCCGCCTCGGCATGGGCCATCTTGCTTTCACCCGAATGCAGGGTTTCGCCGTCGATCAAAGGGGACGCGAACGCCCGGGCCTTTTGCAGGATTTCATCGGCCGCCATATCGTCCGATTCCGCCGCCGGCACTGCCCCCTCCCCGCCCGCCTGGTCCAGATCGGACGCGGGGGCATTAACCACATCAAGTATTTGCTGCTTCTGTCGGCTCACCATCCGGCGCTTTCAGGGTGCGAGCAGAAAGCCCGTCACGGCGTCGACCTGATCCGCCGCGATCAGGGTGGGCGCGTGGCCCACGCCCGCAAACTCGATCAGCCGGGCATGCGGCCCGCGCCTCGTCATTTCGTTGGCCGTTTCCGACGACAGGAGGTCCGACTCGGCGCCCCGCAACAACAGCGTAGCGGCAGTGACGCCATCGTAGAGCTCCCACATGGCCTTTTCTCCGCTGGCGGCTGCCTCTTCGGTCAGGCTGCCAAACGGCACGGCGATGGCCGGGTCGTAGTGCAGGCACAGCCCGCCCTCCGGGTGGGGGCGAACCATGGCACGGGACAGGTCCAGCCACTGTTCGCGGGTGTGGGGCCCGAACGTGCGAGACACCGACCACATCGCGTCGGCCCCCTGCTGCAAGGTGTCGAAACGCCCGGTCTTTCCCAGATATTCCCCGATCCGTTGCAGGGATGCCCACTGAATCACCGGGCCGACATCGTTGAGCACGAGCCTGCGAACCGGGACCGGCAGCGGCAGCCCGGGATGCCCGCAGATGCCCAGGCCGATGAGCCCGCCCATGCTGGTGCCCAGCCAGTCCAGCGTCGACACTTCCGAGCGCTGGTTCAAATCAGCCAGCAATCCCAGCATGTCGGCCACGTAATGGGGGATCAGATAGCCCGACGGATCCTTCAGCCAGTCGCTGCGGCCCCGGCCAACCACATCGGGGCAGATCACTCTCAGGGGAAATGGGCTGCGTGCCAGCAGAGCCCTCGCCAGCACATCGAAGTCGCGCCCTTGCCGGGAAAGTCCGTGCACGCAGACGATGACATGACCCGCCGCCGGCTCGCCCCATCGCCAGTAGGCCATACGGTGTCCACCAGCGGCATCTGGGCAAGCTAGGTAATTCAGCGTAGGTTCATTCATGGTGAAATCGGGTCTGCAATCGTCTTTGGTTGGCATCGTAATTCATACGGAGAGAGCAACATGTTGAAAGGCAAGACCGCCCTGGTAACGGGTTCCACCAGCGGCATCGGTCTGGGCATCGCCCAGGCACTGGCGCGCGGAGGCGCAAATATCGTGCTCAACGGATTCGGTGACGCTGAAGCCCCGCAGGCGTCGATCAGGGCGCTGGGTGCCGAGGTCAGCTACCACGGTGCCGACATGAGCAAGGCCGCCGAAATCGAAGCAATGATGGCCCACGCGGCGGATCGTTTTGGCCAGGTCGACATCCTGGTGAACAATGCCGGCATCCAGCACGTTGCCCGGATCGAGGATTTCCCGGTGGAGCGGTGGGACGCGATCATCGCGATCAACCTGACCAGCGCGTTTCATGCGACACGGCTGGCATTGCCGGCCATGCGCAAGTCCAACTGGGGGCGGATCATCAACGTTGCGTCCGTTCACGGCCTGGTTGCATCGGCCGAAAAATCAGCCTACGTGGCGGCCAAGCACGGCGTGGTCGGTCTGACCAAGGTGACCGCACTCGAAAACGCAACCACCGGCGTGACCTGCAACGCAATTTGCCCTGGCTGGGTGCTGACACCGCTGGTGCAGAAACAGGTTGACGCAAAAGCCGCCGCACTGGGCCTGTCCAACGACGAAGCCAAGAAGGTACTGCTGAGCGAAAAAGAGCCGTCGATGCAATTCACGACGCCCGACGAACTGGCGGCACTCGCAGTTTTTTTCTGCTCACCCGCTGCCCAGAATGTGCGGGGCGTTGCCTGGAACATGGATGGTGGCTGGACGGCGCAATAGGCGCTGCCAAGCCGGCGCCTGACAATGCGCCGGCGTTTTCCGGCAATAACCATGCGCAGCGGTCAGCAATTGACCGCGGGACGCCCTTGTCAGCGAAGCTGCACGGCGCCGGACACCGTCACCAACACGGTGCTCTGACCGGCCTCAACGGGCACTGGGGCATCCGAGGCAGAAGATCGCGCCTCCATGGCCATCATGCGCGGGCGTGGGGGCAAACCTTGGTCCTGACTGCTCACGGCCACTTCTCGCAGCGTGAACCGTTCGAAACCGAAACCCTTCGCGATGTCACCGGCCTTCTGCCTGAAAGCCTTGATGGCGATCGCCTGCGCCTCGCCCTCGACCTTGGCGCGCTGCTCTCGGCTCAGGCTGAAGCCCGCGTGTGCCAGCGTCAGCGTCTGGATTTTTCCGGCCGTCGCACTGATACGACCAAAGTCCCTGCCTTCCAGAATGAGTTCGGCCCTGCCCTGCCAGGCGGTGATCTTTCCGTCCTTGCCGTAGCGCGGATACAGGCTGAAATTGCCAGTCCGCACATCCATCAATCCGGAAACCGCGCTTTTGCGTGCTTCGTTCAGCGCCTGCTCCAGCGACGTTTTCAACTGGTTTTGCGCTGCCACAGCGTCTGCTGCCTCCACGGTGGCACTCAGGGTCATCGTCAGCCAGTCCTGCGGGGTTTGCACCGATCCGCTGGCTGCGAGCTGAACGACGTTCTCAACCGGCGGCAACGCTTGCGCGCGAGCACCGAATGGCAGGGCGGTACAGGCCAGCAAGAGCAGGAGTCGAAGATGGCTGTGCATAAAAGGCTGGGAAGTCATGAAAAAAATCGACGATCTGACACAGTTTCCGGTTTGGTCCTGAAACCGCGACCTCAGCGAGCGGCGCCGGCGGGAACCTGCGAAGGATGGCGCTGCCGATCAAACTGCAACAACTGTTGCCGCAACTGGGCCTGCTCCTGCGCCGACAGGCGCTTTTGCGGCGGCGCGACGCCGTCGGCCCTGTATTGGGATTCCACGGCCTGTCGAACGCCTGATTCGACACTTGTGCGGCTCGTCGCGCGGTCAGTCTGCTCCGGCTCTGCCTGGCTCTGACGGGCATGGACAGACCCCACCGCTGCCGCCAGCGTCAGCAGCGACACGAACAAGCATTTGAGCGACCAGCGACGGAAATTCATCTGTTTGTAGCTTCACACAAAAACGGCCAGACGTCCTGATTGCGAAGCCATTTCACGGCAAAAAATGTAACAGGATGAAAAGTGGCGGCAAAAATGCCGTCGGAACCGTTGTGCGGCAATCAAAATCAGCGCTGTTACAAATTTGGGACCCCGCACCATGAACCCAAGCAACCACCGCAACGACAAGATCCTCGTGGTCGACGACGACGCCCGTATTCGCGATCTCCTGCGCCGCTACCTCTCGCAGGAAGGTTTCGAGGTCATGGTGGCCGAGGACGGCAAGTCCCTCAGCCGGATCCTGCTGCGCGACAGCGTCGACCTGATCGTGCTGGATCTCATGATGCCCGGTGAAGACGGTCTGTCCATCTGTCGGCGGTTGCGCTCGTCCGGCGACCGCACGCCCATCATCATGCTGACGGCCAAGGGCGAAGACGTTGATCGCATCGTCGGCCTGGAAGTCGGTGCGGACGACTATCTGGGCAAGCCGTTCAATCCACGCGAACTGCTGGCCCGGATTCACGCGGTGCTTCGCCGGCGCCCTGCGCTGGAAGCGCCTGGCGCGCCCTCAAGTGAAAACGAGGTACTGAGCTTCGGTCCGTTCGTATTTGATCTGGGTGCCCGCATGCTGCGCCGCAACGGCGAGGAACTCCCGCTCACAACTGGCGAGTTTGCGATGCTGAAAGCCCTGGCTCGCCACCCGCGCCAGCCGCTGTCTCGTGAAAAACTGGCCCAGCTGGCCCGCGGGCGGGAATTCGAGCCGTTCGACCGCAGTCTGGATGTGCAGGTTTCCCGCCTGCGCAAGCTGATCGAGCAGGACCCGACAGTGCCGCGTTATATCCAGACCGTCTGGGGCGTCGGCTACGTTTTTGTACCGGACGGTGCCGGTTGAGTCGCCCATCTCTCCGGGTTCGAACATGACCGCCAGACCAGCGGCCACTTCTGGCCGGGCGCCCGGCGCGGCGGAGCTGACCGGCGCCGTGCCACTGGAAACAGCGCCTGCGCCGCTGACATCGAAGCCTCGGGTCGGGCTCAGCCTGTTCTGGCGCACCTTCTTCCTGCTCGCGCTGCTGCTGATTGGCAGCACGGTTGCGTGGCTGCAGACGTTTCGCGCACTGGAGTACGAGCCGCGAGCCATGCTGGCCGCCCAGCAGCTGGCCTCGCTGGTCAACCTCAGTCGCGCCGCACTGGTGCACTCGGACGCCATCGCGAGGCTTTCGCTCATCAAGGCACTGGCCGACCAGGAAGGCGTGCGCATCCTGCCACGGGAACCCGGCGACCGGTTCGAGCCCTTCTCCGGCTCACCGCTGGACCGCGGCATCACCGAAGAGCTTGTACGCCGCCTGGGCAAAGGCACCGTGGTCGCCGGCAGCGTGAACGGGGAAGCCGGGTTCTGGATCGGGTTTCTGATTGACAGCGACACCTACTGGTTGCTGGTCGACCCGTCTCGGGTCAGCCCGGTGGGCGGCAAGACCTGGATCATCTGGTTGCTGATCGCTGCTGTGCTGTCGCTGGTGGGCGCAGCCGTCATCGCCCGGCTGATCAACAAGCCATTGAAAGAGCTGTCGTTTGCGGCCAGCCGGGTGCGCGGCGGTGATTTCGAGGCCAGCCACCTGGACGAAAAAGCCGTGACCAGCGAGATTCGGGAGGTGAACATCGGCTTCAACCGCATGGCCGAGCAGCTCGCCAAGATCGAACAGGATCGTGCCGTCATGCTCGCCGGCATCTCGCACGACCTGCGCACACCACTGGCCCGGCTGCGACTCGAGACGGAAATGAGTGTCGCCGACGAAGTGGCCCGCGAACACATGGCGGCCGACATTGACCAGCTCGATGCCATCATCGACAAATTTCTGGACTACGCCCGGCCCAGCCAGGCGGTGCTGAAACCCCTGCGCCTTGCCGACATCGTCGAGGCCTGCACGTTCCCGTTTCGCGCTTCGGACGAGGTGCGTCTGAACATCGACGTTCCCGTCGACCTGCAGGTCATGGCCGACGAAGTGGAACTCGCCCGCGTGATCGCCAACTTGCTGGAGAACGCGCGACGCTACGGCAAGAACGTTGAAACCGGAATTGCCCAAATCGACATAGCGGCGCGCCAGCGCAAGCACTGGGTGCTGATCAAGGTCCGCGACCACGGCATGGGCGTATCGCCCGAAGCGCTGACCAACCTGACCAAGCCGTTTTTCCGCGGCGACGCCGCGCGCACCGCCGCCACGGGCGCCGGGCTGGGTTTGTCGATCGTCGACAAGACCGTGCAACGCATGGGCGGCACGTTCTCGCTGGCCATCAGCACCTCGGGCGG
>JACSRS010000143.1 GCA_014879655.1 Burkholderiaceae bacterium | reverse complement strand
GCCGACCCGGTGCTGGCCAACAACACGGCCACGGCATCCATCGGCACCGTCAACGCCAGCGCGGACCTGGTGCTCACCAAAGTGGCCAGCAGCCCCAGCGGCACGGCCGGGGGCACCATCAGCTACACGGTGACGCTGGTCAACCTGGGCCCCAGCATTGCGCAGAACGTGACCATCACCGACGTGCTGAGCGCTGGCCTGAGCTACATCAGCGCCAGCACCAACGGCAACGTGGCCAGCAGCAACGTGGGCCAGAGCACGACGGCGGGCACGAGCAGCCTGGTGGTGGGCCAGACGCTGACCCTGGTGCTCAACGCCACGGTGACGGCCAGCACGGGCGTGGTGACCAACACGGCGGCGGGTACGAGCACGACACCGGACCCGACACCGCCCAACACGGTGACGGTACCCACACCGGTGACGCCGGTCGCTGATGTCATGACGACGATCGGCGTCACGCCTATCGGTACGCCAGGGTCGGTGATCAGTGCTACGGTGACCTTCACCAACAACGGGCCGAGCGCGGCGCAGAACACCACCGGCACCATCGTGCTGCCGGGCGGTTCGACACAGACGGTGGTCATTGGTAGCCTGAACGCAGGGTCCAACACGGTGACCGTGGTGAACTATACGGTTCCGGCAGGTTCGACCACGGTTCAGGCTTGGACGGCCGGGGTGGCCACGACTACGGCAGAGAGCACCACGACAAACAACACGGTCACGGCCGTGACGGCGATCAATCCGCTGGCCGATGTGGCAACGACGCTCAGCGTAACCCCCAACGGCACGCCGGGCTCGGTGATCAGTGCCACCGTGACCTTCACCAACAACGGACCGAGCACGGCGCAAAACGTTACGGGCACGATCGTGCTGCCAGGCGGTGCAAAGCAGACAGTAGTCATCGGAAGCCTGATTGCGGGTTCGTCTTTCGTGGCCATGGCGAATTACACCGTACCAGTAGGATCGACCACCGTGCAGACGTGGACAGCGGGTGTGGCCACGACCACGCCGGAGAGTACGACGGCGAACAACACGGTAACAGCGGTGACGGCGATCAACCCGCTGGCCGATGTGGCAACGACAATCAGCGTTACGCCTAACGGCACGCCGGGTTCGGTGATCAGCGCGACCGTGACATTTACCAACATCGGACCCAGCACGGCCCAAAACGTCACCGGCACCATCGTGCTCCCCGACGGCAGTACGAAAACGGTTGTCATCGGGAACATGAATCCCGGCTCAAGCACGGTAACGGTAACCGGCTACACCGTGCCAACCGGTTCGACCACGGTGCAGATTTGGACAGCAGGTGTGGCTACAACCACACCGGAGAGCACGACCGCCAACAATACCGTGACGACTGCGATACCTGTCAATGTGTTGGCGGACGTGGCCACAACAATCAGTGTGACGCCGGTTGGCACGCCCGGATCGGTGATCAGCGCGACAGTGACCTTCAGCAACAACGGGCCGAGCACCGCGCAAAGCGTGACGGGAACGATCGTGCTGCCGAACGGGGCGACGCAGACGGTGGTCATCGGCAGTCTGAACGCCGGTGCCAGTACGGTAACCGTGGTCAATTACACCATCCCGGCGGGCTCGACGACGGTGCAGGCCTGGAAAGCGGGTGACTCGACGATTACTCCGGAAGTCACTTTCGCTAACAACACGGTGACCGTCGTGACCAGTTTGGTTGCTGTCGCAGATCTTGGCATTTCCAAGTCTGCAGGTAGCGCAACGGCGATTGGCGGCGGAACACTGACGTTCACCTTGGTGATTACAAATGGCGGCCCAGCTGCCGCCCCAATCGCAACATTCAAGGATGTCCTGCCCCAAGGATTGGGTACTGTTACAAACGTTTTCAGCAACGCAAGTGGAGGATCTTCCACCTCGACCTTCCTGATAGAGACAACAGGCATATCCGGAACTGCTTCCGTCCCCGCTGGCGGTGTTGTAACGGTCAATTTCCAGGTCACTGTCGATCGCGCCGCAAGTGGGCAACTGATCAATACCGCAACGGTGGGTGTTGGAGGTGACGTCGTGGACCTCAACCCGTCAAACAACACGGGGACGGCCACGGTCCGAGTGAGTCAACCTGCAGATGTTTCGACATCGCTACTGGTAACAGCCGCAACCATACCTGGCTCGACGATCACGGCCACGGTGACCTTCACCAACAACGGGCCGAGCACGGCGCAGAACGTCACCGGCACCATCGTGCTGCCGAGCGGTGCGACGCAGACGGTGGTTATCGGCAGCCTGAATGCGGGCGCCAGCACGGTGACAGCGGTGACCTACACGGTGCCGCCGGGCTCGACCACGGTGCAGACCTGGACGGCAGGGGTGGCCACGACCACGCCGGAGAGCACCACGGCCAACAACACGGTGACTGCGGTGACGACGGTGACCGCGCTGGCCGACGTATCGGTAACGCTCGCAACGCCGGCAACGGCAGTGCCGGGTACGACGATTCAGCTGACACTTTCGTTCGCGAACCTTGGGCCAAGCGCAGCCCAATCGGTGACGGGGACATTGTCCTTGCAGGGCGGGAACTCGACCGTGGTCTATGCCGTAGCAGCCTTGCCGGTAGGGTCGACGACCGTCGTTGTGGTTCCGTTTGCCGTCCCTGCTTCCCAATCGTCGGAATTGCGTTGGACCGCGACGGTGGCCACGATCACCCCAGAACTCAATCTTGCCAATAACCTGGCAGTTGCGGTCACCAACGTCGGAACCGTGTCCAACGCCACCGTGTCGGGTTTTGTCTGGTACGACCTGAACCGAAATCGCGTTCTGGATCCCGCCCCGATCGATCAGCCATTGGCGGGCTTCCGGGTCGAGTTGATCAAGGGAACGCAGGTTGTCGGATCGGCAACGACTGCTGTCAACGGCAGCTATCAGATCACCGGACAGGTGCCTGGATCCGGTTATTCATTGAGGTTCCTGGACCCGACGGGCAAACAGGTCTACGGCACACCGTTCAACCAGAGTGCGCTGACGCTGATGTCGAATCCGTCGACCGGAACCAATTCATTGACGTCAGCAGTTTCGCCCGAACAGCCGATGCCGGTTGCCGGCGTGATCAACAACGTCACGCTTTACGCCGGTGACAACGTCATTCAGCAAAACTTGCCGGTGGATCCCAGCGGTGTGGTCTACAACTCTGTGTCACGGCTGCCCATCGCCGGAGCAACGGTCACGCTGAACGGACCTGCCGGATTTGATCCGAGCATCCACCTGGTCGGCGGCAACAATGCCTCGGTCACCGGTGTCAATGGCTTCTACCAGTTCCTGCTCAATGCAAGTGCGCCTTCCGGTTCCTACACGCTCAATGTGACGCCACCGTCGGGATATGCGGCGACTCCGGCAACACAAGGCGGCGTTACCACGCCGGGCGTTCTCAATCCGGTCCCACCGGGAGTTACGGCAGTGCAACCACAGTCGACGCCGCCTGCCGTTGGTATCAATGGCGCCGCGACCGTCTACTACCTGGGCCTTGGTTTCAGCATGCCCACTTCGGGCGAGATCTTCAACAACCACATCCCGCTTGATCCGCTGGGGGCGGGGGCAATCCTGATTTCGAAAGTCGGCAACAAGACCATCGCCGAGATGGGCGAATCGGTCCTGTACACGGTGAGGCTGAGAAACACCTCGGCGTCAAGGGTCGACCAGGTTGTGTTGCAGGACCTGCCGCCCCTGGGTTTCCGCTATATCCCGGGGACTGTTCGCCTGAACCGGGGGGCGGGAACCGTTACTGTTGCAGAGCCGACGGCTGTTTCAGCACGGCTACTGACCTTTGATATCGGCACGATTGCAGCAGGTGCAACGGCCGAACTTTCCTACTACATGCGAGTGGGCGTGGGCGCCCAGCAAGGCGATGGGGTGAACAACGCAACCGCCGTGTTCCCCGGGCCGGGCGGCACACCCGTCAACTCCAACACGGCACAGTTCAAGGTGAACGTGCAGGGCGGTGTCTTTACCAGCCAGGGCTGTGTGATCGGCAAGGTCTACGTCGACTGCGATGGCAACCATGTCCAGAATCCGGACGGCGGTCCGAACGAGGTCGGAATTCCGGGTGTCCGCCTGGTCACGCTGGACGGCAGCTATGTGATCACCGATGTGGAAGGCAAGTACAGCCTTTGCGGACTGAGTGCGAAAACGCATGTCTTCAAGATTGATCGCTCGACCCTGCCGGCAGGGTCGCGCATGGTGCCTTCCAGCAACCGCAATGCCGGTGTCGGCGACAGCATCATCGTTGACATGCGTGGCGGCGAACTCGCGCGGGCGGATTTCATTGAAGGATCGTGCAGCAGGGAAGTCAACGAGCAGGTCAAGATTCGACGCGAACGCGGTGCCGTGCTGGTACCGATGGCGCCGGTGACTTTGCCAGCGGCCGGCGGAGGGCTGCGGCGATGAACGCCCGTACCCTTGCGCGCGGCGGGGCATTGCGGCCGGTAGCGCTCGCCATTGCGCTGCTTCATGGTCTTGCTTTGGCACAGCCGGCGGCCAATACCACCAGCGCGGACGTGCTGGACGCAAACAGCCCGTTTGAAACGGGCGGGCAACAGGCCATTGGTCCCCGTCCCTTCACGTCTTTCCTTGATCGCCTGTCTTCGCCGGTGAGCAAGATCAGCCTCAAGGTCGCCGGGGACAACCTCGCGGCTGACGGCTTGTCGGGCACGAATGTCGCGGTGCAACTGCTTGATGAAAAGGGCGCGCCCGTCGCGGGCGACGTCGATGTGACCATTGAAGTGGACAACGGTGCCCGGGTGGCACTTGAACCGACACCGGCTGCACAGGTGGACGCGCGTGGCGTCAACAATGTTCAACCTGGAACCCGCACGCTGGTCAAGGGCGGTCAGTTCAGCTTTCAGGTGCTCGCGCCCTACCAGCCGGCCGTCGTCACGGTGAGGGTCACCGTGAAAGGCGTGGTCGAAAAGGCTGTGATCCGCTACGTGCCGGAACTGCGCGAAATGCTCGCGGTGGGTCTGATTGAAGCCGGCGTTCGTGCCAACAAGTTTGACCCGCGCCAGATTGTTCAGGTTGCCGAAGACGACGGTTTTGACAAGGAACTGACCAACCTCACCAGGGACTTCAACGGGGGCAAGTCGGCGGTGGGTGCTCGCGTGGCGATGTACCTGAAAGGCAAGATCAAGGGCGACTACCTGTTGACGATGGCGCTGGACACCGCCAAGGAAAACCGCAACGTCCTGTTCCGTGAAATCGATCCCAACGCCTTCTATCCGATCTACGGTGATTCAAGTGTCACCGGGGTCGATGCACAGAGTTCTGGCAAGCTTTATGTTCGGGTCGATAACAAGCTCAGCTACCTGCTGTATGGCGACTATGCGACCCAGGACTCCAATCCTGCGCGTTTACTCAGTCAGTACAGCCGTTCCCTGACCGGGTTGATGGGGCATTACGAAGAAGGCAACGTCATCGCCGACGGCTTTGTGTCACAGCAGAAGTTCCGGCAGATCGTCGACGAATTTCCGGCGCGCGGTGTGTCGGGTCCCTACGCGGTGTCGAACCCCACCGGTGTTTCCGGCTCGGAAAAAATCGAAATCCTCGTCCGGGACCGAAACCAGACCGGCCTGATCCTGAAGAGCACGACACTGACGCGTTACACCGATTACGAGTTCGAGCCTTTCAGTGGGCGCATCCTCTTCAAGTCGCCGATTCCATCGATTGACGACCAGCTCAATCCCATCACGATCCGGGTGACCTACGAGGTCGAGCAGGGGGGCGACAACTTTCTGGTGTATGGCGGCGATGCGCGGGTCCGTTTGAACCCTTCGCTGATTCTCGGCGTCGGCGGCGCGCGTGACGAAAACCCGCTCTCCAACTACCAGGTTGCTGGCGCCACGATGCAGTATCTGGTCGGCAAGAATGCCGAGTTACAGGTGGAAGTGGCCGGTACACGCAGCACGATCAACAGCGGATCAAGCAGCTTCAACGCGAGCACCAGCAACATCTTTGCCGGACGGACCGGCGAAATATCCGGGAACGCGGCGCGTATCGAGTATCGCCAGTCGGACGAGCGCATGCGGTTGCGCGCCTATGCTGTGAAAGCCGACGAGGGCTTCAACAACCCACTGGCAGGTATCACCGGTGGCCGAACCGAGGGCGGTGTGGCTGGCGCCTACAAGATCGATCCTCGCTGGACCGTTTCGGGTGAGTACATCCAGTCCAAAGATGACATCCTCAATACCAGCAAGCAGGCCGCGTCCATTGGCGTCGATCTGAAGCTGACAGACCGGCTCACCATTGGCGCCGGGTTCCGTTCGGTCCATCAGGATGTGCAGACGCTGGCATCGACATCGCTTTCCCCCTGCAATTTGCCTTCTTTGTCGACCAGCGGTGGCTACAACAGCGGTTACGGGCTGGGCAATCAGGGCAACCAGCAGATCGATCAGGCAACCGGCCAGCAGGTTTCCTGCGCGCCAACGCAGTTGACGGCGGCATCCGCCGGGCAAAACGACATCCAGATCAATTCGGCCTTCGTGCGCGCCGCCTACCAGGTGACGCCTTCAGTGAATCTCACCGGCTACCTGCAAGGCGAATCCGGCTCCAGCACCTCGCTGCTCTATGGTGTCGGCGCCGACTGGAACGTGGCCGATAAGACCCGTGTCTACGCCCGGTATGACTACATCCATCCCTGGGGCGGTGCCTACGGGCTCGGCTACGGCGCGCCGACCGGCAATTTCGCATTGGGGATTGACACGCAGTACATGCAGGACGGTTCGCTCTACAGCGAATACCGCCTGCGTGACGCCTCGGCAGGCCGCGAGGTCCAGGCCGCCATCGGTCTGCGAAATGGCTGGATGGTGGGCAATGGCCTGCGCCTGCTCACCAATGTTGAAAGCGTGAAAGGCGTGGCCGGCAATTCCTATGCGGCCGGTGCGGGACTGGAGTACACCGCCAGCGAGCTCTGGAAAGCATCGGGTCGACTCGAATGGCGCCAGGACCCCAACAACACCAACTGGCTGATGACGATCGCCATGGCTCGCAAGCTGGACCGCAACTGGTCCTGGCTGCTGCGCGACTACGCCAGCATCGTCCAGCCCCGCAACAGCCTGGGCCTGGACAACCGGCAGAACCGGTTCCAGTTCGGTTTTGCCTATCGCCCGGTGGACAACAACCAGCTTGATGCGCTCGGGCTCTATGAGTACAAGTCCAATGACGACCGTATCAGCCAGCTGGATTACAACGCACACATTCTCAGTTTGCGCGCCAACTGGCATCCCAGCCGGCCCTGGTGGGTCACCGGACGCTATGCGTACAAGCGGGTCGAGGAGCAGCTGATCAGCAATGTGCCAACCAGCTATCAGGCGCAGCTGATCGGCGGGCGCGTAACCTACGACATCACCAACCAATGGTCGATCGGCGCTTTGGGCGGCTGGTTGCAGGGCGGCAATGGGGCCAGACAGTACGCCTACGGTCTGGAGGTGGGCTATGTGATTGCCGACAACCTGCTGGCGACAGTCGGCTACAACTGGCAAGGGTTCAAGGATCCGGACCTGACCGGTGGTGAGTACTACAACCAGGGCTGGGTCGCTGCGCTGCGCTACAAGTTTGACGAGTCGTTGTTCAAGGGCAGTGACCCTGGCGTGAACAAGACGCTCAGCCCGGCGCTCAGCCCCACCAAGCCATGAAGTGCGACGCGATGAAACGGCAGCTGATTCTGGCCTGGCTGGCAGGCGCGGCTTGGCTCGGGCCCCTGGCTGCAATTGCGCAAACGCCGGTATCGGCTGCAGACCCAAAAGTGCAGGCGCCCGCGACCTTCGAGAAAGTTCAGCTGCGTTTGAACACGCTGATTGCAAAAGGCGTTCCTGCGTCGAACTACTCCGTGGCCAAGGCCCAGTGCTGGCTGGACACGGCTCGTTCACAGCGGGCTGAAAACGACCGCAGCGGGTATGTGGACCAGGCGCTGGCCGAGTCAGCGCGCATCACGGCGGAACTGGAAACCCGGCCGGGTACGAACCCCGGTTTCGAAACTCCGTTGATCGCCCGCAGCAATCGCCTGCGCGACGACCTCTGGGCCCAGCTCGCCTTGCTGAAGAATCAGTCCGAGACCCTGATTTGTTCCGGGCGCTCGGTGGCCTGCGCCGAGGTTCGTCTGGTCCGCGCGGGTCACGCCGACGCACAGACCGGGTGGCGGCAGGCGAATCCGTACATCGAAATGGCTCAGGACGGTTTGCGGCACGCACGCGAGGCGGCGGCCGCTTGTGTCGTCAAATCCGCGACGCCGGCGGTGCCGGTCGCGCCACCCGCTTCAACCTCCGCAGTGATTGCTGCTGAGGCCGGGCCAAAGCGTTTCGACCTCGCGGGGGATGCGTTGTTCAAGTTCAACGAATCCGGCCGTTCAGCCATGCTGGTCGCCGGCCGTCTCCAGCTCGACAAACTCGCCATTGAACTGAAGTCTTACCCGCGCATCGAGAAGATACGGGTCATCGGCTACACGGACCGGCTGGGCGACCCGGGCTACAACGACCGTTTGTCCTACGAGCGGGCCGTCACCGTGATGGCCTATCTTGAAGCTCTGGGTGTTCATGCGCAAGAGACCGTGGTGCAAGGCCTTGGCGAAAAAGAGCCGGTGAGCAATTGCCCGGCAACACTGGCACCTGCCGCGCTGATCCAGTGCCTGCAGCCCGACCGCCGGGTGACGGTCGAAGTCACCGGCGCGCGTTAGCCGACTCGCGCGTGTGGCACGCGGTTCAGGCCGGGTCGGGCAGCACGGCCGTCACCTCAATCTCGACCTTCGCCTGCGCCTCCATCAGGCCGGAAACCTCAACGCAGGTCATCGCCGGAAAATGCCGTCCCATCACGGATCGGTAGGCGCCACCCAGTTCGGCCAGTCGCGCCAGGTATTCTGAACGGCTGGTGACGTACCAGGTCATGCGCACCATGTGTTGCGGGCCGGCACCCGCTTCGCGCAGGACTTCAGCCACATTCTGCAGGGCCTGGGTCGTCTGTCCGATGAAGTCGTCGGTTTCGAACACCTGGCCGGCGTTCCAGCCGATCTGGCCACCAACAAAGATCAGCGTGCCGCGCGCAGCCACGCCGTTGGCGTAGCCGCGGGGAGATGCCCAGCCGGGCGGTTGCAGGATGTTCATGGTGTGCGCAGCTTGAAGCGCTGGAGTTTGCCGGTTTCGGTTCGTGGCAGGCTGTCACGAAATTCGATCTGGCGGGGGTATTTGAACGGGGCAATGGTGGATTTCACATGGTCCTGCAGGGTCTTCACCATATCGGCATCGGCGGCAAAACCCGGCTTGAGCACGCAGAACGCCTTGACGACCATGCCACGTGCCTCGTCGGGCACGCCGATGACCGCGCACTCGGCGACCGCCTCGTGGCGCATCAGTGCATCTTCGACCTCCGGGCCGCCGACGTTGTAGCCGGCGGTGATGATCATGTCGTCATCACGCGCCTGGTAAAAAAAATAGCCATCGGCGTCCTGGATGAAGGCGTCGCCCGGGTAGTTCCAGCCGTCCCTGACATAGCGCGTCTGGCGGGCGTCGTCCATGTACACACAGCCGGTCGGCCCGATCACGGCGAGTTTGCCCAGCGTGCCCCGCGGCGCTTCACGGCCACTGTCATCGACGACCCTGGCCGTGTAGCCCGGCACGACCTTGCCGATGGCGCCCGGTCGCACCTCGTCGCCTTGCGAAGAAATGAAGATATGAAACATCTCCGTGGCACCGATGCCGTCGGTCATTTCCACGTCGGTGGCCGCTTTCCACAGCTGACGGGTGGCGTCGGGCAGGGCTTCGCCGGCGCTGACGCAAATGCGCAGGTCCGGCAGTCCGGTGGCCTGGGCGAACGGCGCCATCTGCCGGTAGAACGTGGGTGCGGTGTAGCAGATCGTGGCCCGCACCTCGCGCATCAGCCGCACCATCACCTCGGGTGTGTAAGGCACATCCGGGTAATACACCGACGCGCCGGCCCACAGCGGGAAAATCAGCAAGCCCCCCAGACCGAAGGTGAAGGCCAGCGGCGGCGAGCCGACGACGATGTCTTCCGGCGTTGCGCGCAGCACGTGCCGGGGCCAGGTCTCGCAGGCGGCCAGCACGTCGCGGTGGGTGTGCACCACCGCCTTGGGCGCCCCCGTGGTGCCCGACGTGAACGCCAGCAGGGCCACGTCGTCCGCCGACGTCGGGCAGGGCGGGAAGTCCGCCGATTTTCCGGCGCACAGCACGCCGAGGTCCGACGGATCATCTGCGGCATTGAAGCGCAGGAGGGTCTGCAGCACCGGATGGGCCGACTGCGCCGATACAAGCTCGGCCAGCAGGCTGGCGTCGCAGATGGCAACTGTCGGCTGCGCCTTGTCGATGATCGCGCCCAGTTCACGCGCGCGCAAAAGCGGCATGGTCGCCACCGCCACCAGACCCGAGCGCACCACGGCCAGCCAGGCCAGCGCCATGCCGATGCTGTTGCCACCGCGCAGCAACACCCGGTTGCCGGGAACGAGCCCGAGGTCTTCCGTCAGGTAGTGCGAAATGCGGCTTACCCGCTCGCGCACTTCTGCATAGCTGAAGGTCACCCGTGGCGACCGGAGCAGCGGGCGGTTGGCGAATCCCCGGGTGTCGGCCTGGTCCAGCAGCACCTCCACCAGATTCAGTTGCGGCGGGAACTGCAACTCGGGCAGCTCGTAGCGCGTGAGCGGCCATTGTTCACGCGGCGCGAGGCGTTCGTGCACGAATCGGTCGACCTGAGCGCTGGTGGCTGCCGGGACAGCCGGTTCGGGCTTGCTCATCGTTTCACTCCTGCAAAACGGCTTTGCCGATGATCAGTTGTTGCACTTCAGTGGCACCTTCGTAGATGCGCAGCGATCGGATGCCGCGGTAAAGGCTTTCGACCTTCGTACCCACCTTCACGCCCAGCCCGCCGTGCATCTGCAGCGCCATGTCGATCACGCGCTGGGCGTTCTCGGTGGCAGTCATCTTGGCCATCGCAGCGGCCACGCTGCGCTGGCGGGCGCTGGCGGCGTCGGCGGTCTTGCCGCCAGCACCCGGTTCACCGGCCATTGAACGGTCGCGCAGCCACGCCGCCCGGTAGGTCAGCAGGGCGGCGGCGTCGATCAGCGCCGCCATCTCGCCGATCCGGGCCTGAGTGAGCTGGAAATCAGCCAGCGTCTGGCCGAACATCTTGCGCCGGCGCGCGTGCAACCGGGCTTCGAACAACGCACGCCGCGCCATGCCCAGCGCGGCGCCTGCGACCGACGCACGGAAGATGTCCAGCGTCTGCATGGCCAGCTTGAAGCCGCCGCCCGGTGGGCCCAGCAGCGCGCCGGACGGCAACTCGCAGCCGTCGAAGACCAGGCTGGCGAGCGGATGCGGCGACATCACGGCGATGTGCGCCGAGTCGTCCAGACCGGACGTGTCGCGGTCCACGATGAAGGCGCTGATCCCCCGGCTGCCGGCGCCGGGCTCGGTTTTGGCAAACACGCAATAGAAGTCCGCCAGCCCGCCGTTGCTGATCCAGGTCTTGCTGCCTTTCAGCACAAAGTTTGAACCTTTTTGACCTTCATCCAGCGTAAAATCGACGGTTTTAGCTATAGTTGTCATAGCAGACACGTCGGAACCGGCGTCGGCCTCGCTGAGTGCAAACGCTGCAATCTTTTCGCCGCGGGCCACAGCCGGCAGGTAGTCGGCGCATTGCCGGGGCGTACCCGCCAGCGTGATCGCGCCGCTGCCCAGGCCCTGCATGGCAAAGGCAAAGTCGGCCAGTGGCGAATGAAAGGCCAGTTGTTCCCGGGCAATCACCAGCGCCCGCGAATCGAGTTGCGGCAGTGCGCCACCAAAAGCTGCCGGCACGCAGTAGCGCAGCCAGCCTGCATCGCCCAGCCGCCGAACCCAGGCCCTGCAGGCGGCGCGGTCGTCGCTCTCGTCAACCTGTTGCAGCGGCGTCCACGTGGCAAGCTCGCCGGCCATTTCCAGGTGCTGCGGCTGAAAGAACGGCAGGTCCAGATGGTCTGTCGGCGCATGCACCGCGGCTGGCACCGAGCCGTCCGCATCGGCGCGCAGGGGGGGTGCGGTGGCTTCAGACATGTTCAGTCGCCTCCGAAAGCGGGTTTCTGTCTGGCCGCAAACGCTTCGTAGGCGCGCCGGAAGTCCTGCGTCTGCATGCAGATGGCCTGGGCCTGGGCTTCTGCTTCAATGGCCTGCTCGATGCTCATCGCCCATTCCTGCTGCAGCATGTTCTTGGTCATCGCATGGGCAAATGTCGGGCCGGCGGCCAGTTCGCGCGCTGCGGCCAGTGCGGCGGTGAGTACGGCATCGCTGTCATGCAGGCTGTTGAAGAACCCCCAGGCCAGACCTTCGGTCGCCGTCATGGCGCGGCCGGTGAACAGCAGCTCGGAGGCGCGCCCTTGGCCGATCACGCGCGGCAGCAGCGCGCACGCGCCCATGTCGGCGCCGGCGAGCCCGACGCGGGTGAACAGAAAGGCGGTCCTGGCGGCCGGCGTGCCGTAGCGCAGGTCGCAGGCCAGCGCGATCATGGCGCCGGCGCCGGCGCAGATGCCGTCGATGGCGCCGATCACCGGCTGCGGGCAGTCGCGCAGGGCTTTCACCAGCGCGCCGGTCATGCGGGTGAACTCCAGCATTTCCGGCATCGTCATGCGCGTGAGCGGACCGATGATTTCATGCACATCGCCGCCAGAGCAGAAGTTGCCGCCCGCACCGGTGATCACCACCGCGCGCACATCGGTCGCCGATTGCAGCGAGCGGAACAGGTCGCGCAGCTCGGCGTAGGAGTCGAAGGTCAGCGGGTTCTTGCGATCGGGGCGGTTGAGCGTCACGGTGCCGACACCATCTTCGAAGCGCCAGGAAAAATGCTGGCCCACGTGGTCGCCCCGCGCGTCAAACTGCGCGCGCATCGGGTTGCTGGCGGTGATGTAGTGCTTCATGGCGACTCCGTGGAAGTGTTCAGACGCGACTTGACCTGGCCCAGAAGGCGATGCAGGTCGTTGATTTCTGCGGCATCAAGCGCATCGAAGGCTGAGACGATCCAGCCTTCGTGCGCCTGTGCCATCGCTCGGAAGTTTGCTTGCCCCGCGTGGGTCAGCCGCACACGCCAGGCCCGCCGGTCGCCCGGCACATCGACCCGCTCCACCAGACCTTCGGCCTCCAGCTGGTCGGTGATGCCGGTGACGTTGCCGCCGGTCACCATCAGCCGGCGCGACAGTTCGTTCATGCGCAAGCCTTCCGGGCTTCGCTCCAGCTGGGCCATCAGGTCAAAACGCGGCAGGGTGGTGTTGAATTGGGCGCGCAGCTGGGTCCGCACGGATTTCTCGATCAGCTGGGTGCAGGTGAGCATGCGCAGCCACAGGCGCAGTGCGTGCGGGTGGTCACCGTGCGCGCGCGCTTCCAGATCGAGTGCCGGCGCGGCCATTTCAACTTCCATATTCATAGCTGAAAGCGACTGTTTGACGCTGGGTTGATCATGTTTTCTTTGATATTTCACGATAAAGCTGGTCCCGCCCCCCCTCGTAGGGAAGGGGCCAGACCACGGCCCGGCTTTGCAGCAGCGCGGCCTGGTGCAGCGTCCACGCGGGATCGGCCAGGTGCGGCCGGCCGATTGCGCACAGGTCGGCCCGGCCAGCGGCGATGATGCTGTTGGCGTGGTCGGCTTCGCTGATGGCGCCGACGGCGATGGTGGCAATGCCGGCCTCGTTTCGGATGCGGTCCGAAAAAGGCGTCTGGTACATGCGGCCATAGACCGGGCGGGCTTCGCGCGTGGTCTGGCCGGATGACACGTCGATCATGTCACAGCCCGCCGCCTTGAACAGCCGGGCGATCTGCACCGCGTCGTCGGCCGTGTTGCCGCCGGGCGCCCAGTCATGCGCCGAGATGCGCACGCTCATCGGCAAATGCGCCGGCCACACCGCCCGCATCGCGGCAAACACTTCCAGCGGGTAGCGGCAGCGGTTTTCCAGCGAGCCGCCGTAGTCGTCATCACGGTGGTTCGTCAGCGGGCAGATGAAGCTGGACAGCAGGTAGCCGTGAGCGCAATGCAGTTCCAGCCAGTCGAACCCGGCTTCGATGGCGCGCCGTGTGCTGGCGACGAACTGTTCGGTCAGGGTGTCCATGTCGGCGCGCGTCATCGCACGGGGTGTCTGGTTCTGCGGGCCGTAGGCAATGGCGCTGGCTGCCATCAGTGGCCAGTTGCCGGTTTCCAGCGGCTCATCGGTGCCTTCCCAGCCGATGCGCGTCGAACCTTTGGGGCCGCTGTGACCCAGTTGCAGGCCGATCTTGGCGTCGCTGCCGCCATGCACGAAGCGGACGATGCGCGCCAGCGCGCTGGCCTGTTCCTCGTTCCAAAGGCCGGTGCAGCCTGGCGTGATGCGGCCTTCGGGCGTCGGGCTGGTCATTTCGACCATCACCAGCGCCGCGCCGCCGAGTGCGCGGGCGCCCAGATGCACCAGATGGTAGTCCTGCACCACGTCATTCACCGCGCTGTACTGCGCCATCGGCGATACGACGATGCGGTTTTTCAGCGTAACGTCGCGTACCTTCCAGGGCGTCAGCATCGGCGGCACCGGCTCCGCGGTGCCGGCAAACCAGGCCTCGTAGGACTCCAGCCAGGCGGCGTCGCGCAGGCGCAGGTTCTCGTGGCTGATGCGCTGACTGCGCGTGAGCATCGAATACATGAACTGCGGGGGCGCAAATTGGTCGGCGTAGCGGGTTCCGCAGACTTCGAACCACTCCATTGCGTTCCACGCGGCGTTCTGCAGCTTCAGCACCTCGACGCCGCGCACAGCCTGGTAGCGTTCCAGCACGGCCGGGATATGCCGGGGCGTGTCGCCCATCTCGCCGAACAGGCGGTTGAGCTCGATGGCGTCTTCGATCGCCAGCTTGGTGCCCGAGCCGATGGCAAAGTGCGCCGTGTGCACCGCGTCGCCCATCAGCACCACATGGCTGCGCCCGTTGAACAGCGACCACTGCTCACATTTGACGCGCTGGAAATTCAACCAGGACGAGCCGCGCTGGTGGCGCGCATTGGTCATCAGACGCTCCCCCTGCAGGTTTTTGGCGAATACCTTTTCGCAGAAGGCAACCGATTCGGCCTGGTCGGCCATGTCCAGCCGATGCGCCTGCCAGACATGCTCCGGGCATTCGACGATGAAGGTGGTCGTCTTTTCGTCGAACTTGTAGATGTGCGCGGCGAACCAGCCGTGCTCGGTCTTTTCGAACAGGAAGGTGAAAGCGTCGTACAGCTTGTGGGTGCCCAGCCAGATGTAACGGTTGGGGCGCACGACGATTTCCGGCTTGAAGACCGCTTCATGGGCCTCGCGGATGCGCGAGTTGATGCCGTCGCTGGCGATGATCAGGTCGGCGTCCGGAAACTCGGCATCCGAGCCCACATCACGGTCGAACACCAGCTGTACACCCAGTTGCTCGCAGCGGGCCTGCAGGATGTTGAGCAGCTTCTTGCGTCCGATGCCGACAAATCCGTGACCACCCGAGCGGATCACCTCGCCCTTGAAGTGCAGTTCGATGTCGTCCCAGTGGTTGAACGCCTGCTGGATCTGCGCGGCCGTGACCGGATCGCAGGCGCGCATGTTGTCCATCGTGGCGTCGGAGAAAACCACGCCCCAGCCAAAGGTGTCATAGGGCCGGTTGCGCTCCACCACGGTGATGTCGTGCGTCGGGTTGCGCAACTTCATCAGCAGGCCGAAGTACAGCCCGGCCGGACCGCCGCCAATGCAGACAATCTTCATGCGCGCACTCCTTGCAGGCTTGTTCAATTCGAGATAGTTTAGGCCTCAACTAAATACTGTCAATCCGGGCAATGTCCGATGCCTTGCATCGGCGGGTCTGTAAGGAGCGGCACATGCCGTCAGGCGACAATGGCGGGGTTCGCAACCGATCGCGATCATCAGATTGAGGAAAACCCATGCTGTACAAATTCAAATCCCAGGCGAGTGCCGAAGTCATCATGTTGCCGGCAAACGGCGACCAGATGCTCAGCATCATCGGCAAGGAAGTCAGCCCGCAGGGCATCATCACGGTTGAGCAGATTCCGGCTGCCATTGCCGCCATCGAGGCGGCCATCGCTGCGGGCGAGGCGGCCGAAAAGGCTCCAGCCGCCAGCGAAGGCGCCGAAAAAGAAGAAAAGATGTCTGAAGAAGACGCTGTCAACCTGGCTCAGCGCGCGGCCCCTTTCCTTGCCTTGCTCAAGGAGAGCAAGGAAGGCGGCGCCAGCGTGGTCTGGGGCGTCTGAGGGGCTGCGCCGGTGGGCTGGGGCGGTGCGGACCGTGATCCGCCCGACCCTTTTGCGTCAGTCGACCTTCGCGCCCGACGCCTTTACGACGCCGGCCCACTTGGCAATTTCGGCGTCAATGAACTTCGCGAATTCCGCCGGCACCATGCCGCCCGGAATCGCGCCCTGAGCGAGCAGCTTCTCCTTGATCGCCGGGGTTGCCATCGCTTTCGCGGTTTCCTGCTGAATCCGGCTGGCGATGTCCGGCGGTGTGCCCGCCGGCGCCAGCAGGCCGAACCAGGAACTGGCTTCAAAACCTTTCAGACCGGCCGCTTCCTCGATGGTTGGCAGGTCCGGCATTGCGCTGGAGCGCTGGGCGCTGGTGACGGCAAAGGCCTTCAGTTTGCCGGCCTTGATCTGCGGCATCGCTGACGGCAGATTGTCGAACATCACCTCGACGTTGCCGCTGACGAGATCCAGCATGGCAGGGCCGGAACCCCGATAGGGAATGTGCGTCATGAAGATGCCGGTGCGGGATTTGAACAGTTCACCGGCCAGGTGAATCGAGGTGCCATTGCCGCTGGAAGCCATGCTGAGCTGGCCGGGATGCGCCTTGGCGTACTTGATGAACTCGGGCACCGTGTTGATGTTCAGTTCCCTGGCTTTGGCCGCATTCATCACCATCACATTGGGCACGCCCGCCACCAGCGTGATGGGCACGAAATCTTTCTGCGGGTCATAGGGCAGCTTGGCGTACAGCGACTTGTTGATGCCGTGCGTGCCCACGGTGCCCATCAGCAGGGTGTAGCCGTCAGGGGGGGACTTGGCAACCAGTTCGGCACCGACGTTGCCACCGGCACCCCCTCGGTTGTCGACAATGAATTGCTGACCGAACACGCGGGACAGCTCGGGCGCAATGGCGCGCGCCAGAATGTCGGTGGTGCCGCCCGGCGGGAAGGGCACGACGATCTTGACCGGCCGGTTCGGCCAGGCGCTCTGCGCCAGCGCGAGACCCGAAGCGAGGGTCAGCGCCGCGCCCGTGGCAACAGCGAGCAGGCCACGGCGTGAAACGGGCATACGGTTCTTCGATCGATCAGTCATGGTGTCTCCTTGGATGGGGTGAACAGCGCAACCGCGTCAGTGCACCGCTGGCCGGGCCGCAGGCCCAGCGCAAGTGCTTGCGCATTGCAGTGACTGATGATGCCATGCGACAGTGTGCTGCGGGCGTCACCAATGCGCGCGCTGTCGTGCGCCACAGCGCATGCGGCCAATCCATCGGACTGCAGCAATTCCAGTGCCGCGATGCCGGCCGCGTCACGGCCGACGCCGGCGTTGTTGAACACGCTGAGCAACGGGCGCGCAGCCAGCGCATAGCGCGCCGAACTGATGCCGCCATGCGAACCGCTGACGGCGATGCAGCCTGCATCGGCTGCGCCAAGCTCGGTGATGGAGTCGACAACCCGCAATGTCGGCATGGGGTTGTGCAACGGCTTTCGACGGGGGGCGGCTACTGGTAGCTGCGCGCGTCCTCGATGATCTTGCCGTCGTTGGGCAAACTGCCCGGCAAGACCACCTCGACCTCTCCGCGCAGCTTGGTCACGTCGCGGATGGCTTCGCTCACCCGGGTGTGAAGCCCCTCGGGGGCGGTGCAGCTGGACTCGACCATCAGGGTCATCCGGTCGTTCGCCATTTCGCCGGTGACCACGAGCCGGGCCTTGGTGATGTCGGGAAAACGCTTGATGATCTCGGCCACCTGGCCGGGGTGCACGAACATGCCGCGGATCTTGGTGGTCTGGTCGGCCCTGCCCATCCAGCCCTTGATGCGGGTGTTGGTCCGGCCGGTTGGGCAGGTGCCGGGAAGGATGGCCGACAGGTCGCCGGTGCCGAAGCGGATCAACGGGTAGTCGGGATTCAGGGTGGTCACCACCAGCTCACCCACTTCACCTTCAGACACCGGATCACCGGTGCCGGGACGGACGATTTCAACGATCACGGATTCGTCGAGCACCAGTCCTTCGCGCGCTGCGGTCTCGTAGGCAATCAGGCCCAGGTCGGCCGTGGCATAACACTGGTAGCCATCCACACCATGCGCCAGATACCAGTCGCGCAGGCTGGGCGGGAACGCCTCGCCGCCGAACATCGCCTTGGTGACGCTGGGTAGGGCCGCACCCATTTCGGCGGCCTTTTCAAGAATGATCTTCAGAAAGCTCGGCGTGCCGATGTAACCGGCCGGCCGCAGTTCGGCCATGGCCTGCACCTGCTGCTCGGTCTGGCCGGTGCCGCCGGCAAACACGGTGCAACCCAGCGCATGGGCGCCGGTTTCCATCATGGAGCCGGCCGGTACCAGGTGGTAGCTGAAGCAATTGTGGATCAGCTCACCCGCACGAAACCCGGCGGCGTGGATCGCCCGGGCCATGCGCCAGTAATCGCGGGCGCGACCTTCCGGTTCGTAAATCGGCCCGGGGCTGGCAAAAATGCGCGGCATGGCCGCGCCGAAGCCGATCGAGGAGAAACCGCCGAAAACATCGCCGCCGTTTGCACGCAGCGCCTTCTGGCGATCGAGCAACTCATGTTTCCGGGTGACCGGCAGCGCGGCCAGCGCCGCACGGGTGGTCACGGTCTGCGGGTCGACGTCGGCCAGCAGATCGGCAAAAACGGCGGTGCGTGAACGCGCGTGCGCGATCAGTTTCGGCAATGCAGCGAGCAAGGCGACTTCGCGCGCCTCGGGCGCTCGCTGTTCCAGCTCGTCAAAAAAATCACTCATTCTGAAACTCTCGGATCGGGGAAAGGGGGGGTGACACCTGCGGTCAGGCCAGCCAGCGCTTGCGCCGCTTGTAGCTCTTGACGTCCCGGAAACTCTTGCGTTCACCCCCGCCCACGCCGAGGTAGAACTCCTTCACGTCTTCGTTGCTGGCCAGATCGGCAGCGGCCCCATCCATCACCACGCGGCCGCTTTCCATGATGTAGCCGTAGTCGGCGTACTTCAGGGCCATGTTGGTGTTCTGTTCGGCAAGCAGAAAGGTCACCTTTTCCTTGGTGTTCAGGTCTTTCACGATGTTGAAGACCTCTTCCACCAGCTGGGGTGCCAGCCCCATCGACGGCTCGTCCAGCAGCACGATGGACGGGTTGGCCATCATCGCGCGCCCGATGGCGCACATCTGCTGTTCGCCGCCCGATGTGTAGGCAGCCTGGGAGGTGCGGCGCGTCTTCAGGCGCGGGAAATAGGTGTAGACCTTTTCGAGGTTGGCCGCGATCTCGCCCTTGTCCTTTCGGGTGTAGGAACCGGTCATCAGGTTCTCTTCGATGGTCAGGTGCGCAAAGCAGTGGCGACCTTCCATCACCTGCACCACGCCACGGTTGACCAGATCGGCCGGCGAGAGGTTTTCGATGCGCTCGCCGCGCAGCTCGATCGAGCCTTTCGTCACCTCGCCGCGCTCGCCTTTGAGCAGGTTGGAAATCGCCCGCAAGGTGGTGGTCTTGCCGGCGCCGTTGCCGCCGAGGATGGCCACAATGCCTTCTTCCGGCACCTTCAGGGACACGCCCTTGAGCACCAGGATGACGTGGTTGTAGATGACCTCGATGCCGTTGACGTTGAGAACGATGTTATTCATTTCGGGATTCAGTCAGTGGACCAATCGGCAGGCCTGACGCGCAAGCCTGTCGACTGGTGGCTCCTGCGAGCCACCAACCTGCCGGTCAACCGGCAGGGGAGAAAAGCACCGGCGGGTCGGTGTGCCAGCCCGCCAGCGCCCTCAACCCGGCTTACTTGCAGTCATCTGCCGTGCGGCGGGTCAGCTTCTTCTCGGCCGCGTACTTGTCGGCAGCAGCCTTGACCATCGGCTTGAGGATCTGGTCGTCGGCCTGCAGCCAGTCCGAGGTGAACACCCACTTGGTGCCATCCCAGGTGTGAATGCGGGCCCACGAAGCGCCCATGTGATCGCTGCACGAGGTGGAGACCGGACGCATCACGCCCTTGAAACCGAGCGCGTCCAGCTTGGCCTGCGTCAGGTTCAGGTTCTCATAGCCCCAGCGCACTTGCTCGCCGGTCATGACCTTGCCTTTGCCAAAGTGCTCCTGGGCTGCGCGCACGCCTTCGACGGCCAGCATGGCAGCGGAAAGGCCACGCATGTAGAGCACTTCACCCACTTGTTCCTTCGGCCCGGTGCCATTGCCCTTGGCGTACAAGGTCGACAGGATTTCCTTGGTGATCGGCGCATTCGGTTCTGCACCGTGCTGCAAGGCGAGAGCGTTGTAGCCCTTGGCACCCATGCCCACGTCCTTGACGTCAGGCTCAGCACCCGACCACCACACGCCGTACATCTTTTCGCGCGGGTAGCCGGTCGCCTGGGCTTCCTTGAGCGCGGTTGAGTTCATCACGCCCCAGCCCCACAGGAGCACATAGTCGGGGCGGGACTGGCGGATCTGCAGCCAGGTGGCCTTCTGCTCGACGCCCGGATGGGTCACAGGCAGCAGTTGCAGCGAGAAACCGAGTTGCTTGGCGCGCTCCTCCAGCAACGGGATCGGCTCCTTGCCGAACGGGCTGTCATGGTAGACCAAGGCAATCTTCTTGCCTTTGAGCTTGTCCATGCCGCCGACCTGCTTGCCGAGGTACTGAACCAGTACGTCGGCTGCCACCCAGTAGGTGCCCACCAGCGGGAAGTTCCACTTGAATACACCGCCATCGGCCGATTCGCTGCGGCCGTAGCCAGACGTGATCAGCGGTATTTTGTCGTTGGGGGCTTTTTCAGTCAGTGCAAACGTGATGCCGGTGGACAGCGGCTGGAACACCGTAGCGCCGCCGTTCTTGCCTTTCAGGCGCTCGTAGCACTCCACGCCGCGGTCGGTGGCGTAGCCGGTTTCGCACTCTTCCCACGAAACCTTCACACCGTTGATGCCGCCACGCGCATTGACCAGCTTGAGGTAATCGACATAGCCGTCGGCGAAAGGCACGCCGTTGGGCGCGTAGGCGCCGGTCCGGTAGACCAGCACGGGGAAGAACTGCTCCTTCGCCTGCGCGAAGGCTGCGGGCGCGGTCAGCGCGCTCGACAGGCCTGCCGCGACGACCGACGCCGCGAGGATGAATTTTCGAAATTTCATGGTTTGTCTCCTATGGAAAAGTTGAACACCGGGAAAAAATCAAGTTAAGCGAAGTTGACGCAAACGGGGAGAGGGATGACCCGCAAAATCAATGGGGGAACGGCCACAGCCGCAGTTTTTGCTTGCCCACGCTCCACAGCCTTGCGAGGCCATGCGGCTCGACAATCAGGAACCAGACGATCAGCGCGCCGAAAATCATCAGCTCAGTATGGGAAACCGCAGCCGTCGAAATAGTGATGCCGACAACGTCGCCCAGCGCCGGCAGGAACTGGTTCAGAAAGATGGGCAGCACCACGATGAAGGCAGCGCCGAAGAAGCTGCCCATGATTGATCCCATGCCGCCGATGATGACCATGAACAGCAACTGGAATGAGCGGTCAACCGAGAACGCCGCCGGCTCCCAGGAGCCCAGGTGCACGAAGCCCCA
The DNA here is from genome assembly GCA_014879655.1 of Burkholderiaceae bacterium. GTDB lineage: Bacteria > Pseudomonadota > Gammaproteobacteria > Burkholderiales > Burkholderiaceae_C > JACSRS01. The sequence goes on along the minus strand of JACSRS010000143.1, from coordinate 9,623 downwards.
CAGCGCGCCGGCCACACCCACAATGAACGAACTGACGGCAAAGGCCGTGAGCTTGGCGTACATCGGGCGAATGCCGATCACGGCGGCCGCGACATCCATGTCGCGAATCGCCATCCATTCGCGCCCGATGGCGCTGCGCACCAGGTTCTTGGCCAGCAGGGCAAACACCACCAGCACCGCAAGGCAGAACAGGTATTTGTTCAACGGGTTGTTGATCGCCCAGCCCAGCACCTGCAGGTTGGATACCGACACCGAACCCGACGGGTTGCCGTGGGTGAACCAGCCGATGCGCAGGAATGCCCAGTCGCAGAAGAACTGCGCGGCCAGCGTGGCCACCGCCAGATACAGCCCCTTCACGCGCAGGCTGGGTATGCCGAAAAATACGCCGACCAGCGTGGCAAAAAAGCCGCCCGACAGCAGCGCTACGATCAGTGGCATGCCGTCGATACGGACGTAGGTGTTGTAGGCGGCATAGGCGCCCACCGCCATGAAGGCGCCGGAACCCAGCGAGATCTGGCCGCAGTAGCCCACGAGGATGTTCACACCCAGCGCCGCCAGCGACAGGATGACGAACGGAATCAGGATGGCGCGGAACATGTACTCGTCAGCCAGCATCGGAACGCCGATGAACGCGAAAGCGACGATGGCCATGACGGCCCAGCGGTCCTGCGCGATCGGAAAGATCTGCTGGTCAGCCGCGTAGCTGGTCTTGAATTGGCCGTTTTCCCTGTAGAACATTTTGGTTCCTTGTGCAGTGGGGACCGGTCAGACGCGGTCGATGATTTTTTCGCCGAACATGCCCTGCGGGCGGAACAGCAGGAACACCAGTGCCAGCATGTAGGCGAACCAGATTTCGATCCCGCCGCCGACCATCGGCCCGATGTAGACCTCCGAGAGCTTCTCGCCCACACCGATCACCAGCCCGCCGATGATGGCGCCCGGCACCGATGTCAGACCGCCCAGAATGATCACCGGCAGCGCGCGCAGCGCCACCGTTGCCAGCGAAAACTGCACACCCAGTTTGGAGCCCCAGATCATGCCGGCAACCAGCGCCACAATGCCGGCCACACACCAGACGATGACCCAGATGCGCGCCAGCGGAATGCCGACCGATTGCGCGGCCTGGTGGTCGTCGGCCACGGCGCGCAGTGCGCGGCCGGTCGACGTTTTCTGGAAGAACAGCGACAGCAGCGCCACCAGCACGGCGGCTATCAGGGCGGCGATCAGGTCTTCCTTGTTGACCAGAATGCCGCCGGGGAACACCGTGTCAAACATGAAGATCGGCTCCTTGGGCATGCCAATGTCGATCGAGTAGATATCGCTGCCGAAAATCGACTGACCCAGGCCTTCGATGAAATAGGTGATGCCCAGCGTGGCCATCAGCAGCGTCGTGCCCTCCTGGTTCACCAGATGGCGCAGCACCAGGTATTCGATCAGCCAGGCCATGACGAACATGATCGCGGCGGCAATGGCAAAAGCGAGCAGGTTGGCGATGAACAGGTTGTTGAGGCCGGTCCAGTGCGGAATCCACTCGGAAAAGCGCGCCATTGCCAGCGCCGCAAACAGCACCATCGCGCCCTGCGCGAAGTTGAAGACGCCGGACGCCTTGAAGATCAGCACAAAGCCGAGCGCCACCAGCGAATACAGCATGCCGGCCATCAGTCCGCCGAGCAGGGTTTCAAGAAAGAAGGCCATCGAACAATCCTCAGGTCAAAGGGTGGGCGTGGGCCGCAGCGCCGGGCCGCCCCAAGCAAGGCCGCGCCCCCTCGGGGGCAGCGAAATACATGAAATGACGAGCGTGGGGGCCATAAGGGCCGCAGCGCCGGGCCGCCCCAAGCAAGGCCGCGCCCCCTTGGGGGGCAGCGAAATACACGAAGTGACGAGCGTGGGGGTCATATCAGTGTGAAGTGCCCAGATAGGCACTGATCACGTCTTCGTTGTTGCGCACTTCTTCGGGCGTGCCGTCGCCGATCTTCTTGCCATAGTCCAGCACCACGACGCGGTCCGAGATGTCCATCACCACGCTCATGTCGTGCTCGATCAGCACGACGGTGGTGCCGAACTCGTCATTCACGTCCAGCACGAAGCGGCTCATGTCCTGCTTTTCTTCCACGTTCATGCCGGCCATCGGTTCGTCCAGCAGCAGCACCTGCGGTTCCATCGCCAGCGCGCGGCCCAGGTCCACGCGCTTTTGCAGACCGTAGGGCAGCTGGCCCACAGGCGTCTTGCGATAGGCCTGGATTTCCAGGAAGTCGATGATGTTTTCAACGAACTCGCGGTTGCGCTCTTCTTCGCGCGCCGCTGGCCCGATGCGCAGTGCCTGCAGGAACATGTTGCTCTTGATGTGCAGGTTGCGGCCGGTCATGATGTTGTCGATCACGCTCATGCCCTTGAACAGCGCAAGGTTCTGGAAGGTGCGGCCGATGCCCATCTCGGCCACCTGGCGCGAATTCATGTGCGCGAAGGTCTGGCCGCGGAAGGTGATCGAGCCTTCCTGCGGCGTGTAAACACCGTTGATGCAGTTGAGCATCGAACTCTTGCCAGCACCGTTGGGGCCGATGATGGCGCGGATCTCGTGCTCGCGCACGTTGAACGAAATATCGGTCAGCGCGTTCACGCCGCCGAAACGCAGGCTGATGTTCTTGACGTCCAGAATGACGTCGCCAATGGCTTTCTTGCTCATGCGGCCGCCTTCACAGGCTCAAAGGTTTTTGCATCGCCGATCCGCAACGTGGCGCTCACGCTGCCCGTGCGGCCGTCCTCGAACTTCACGGTGGTCTCGATGAACTGCTCGGTCTTGCCGCCGTAGAGCGCGTCGACCAGCGGCTGATACTTCTCGCCGATGAAGCCGCGCCGGACCTTGTTGGTGCGGGTCAGTTCGCCATCGTCGGCGTCGAGTTCCTTGTGCAGCACGAGGAAGCGGCTGACCTGGCTGCCTGCCAGCAGTTCGTCGGCGGCCAGATCGGCGTTGACCTTTTCCACGCAGTCGCGGATCAGCTCATAGACCTCAGGCTTTTGCGCCAGATCGGTATAGCCGGCGTAGGGCAGGTTCTGCCGCTCGGCCCAGTTGCCCACTGCGTCCATGTCAATGTTGATCATCACGCAGACCTTCTCGCGCTGGTCGCCGTAGGCCACCACTTCCTTGATCTGCGGGAAGAACTTGAGCTTGTTCTCCACATACTTGGGCGCAAACATCGCGCCATCGTTGGCGCCGCCCTTGATGCGGCCGACATCCTTCACACGGTCGATGATCTTCAGGTGACCGTGCGCGTCCAGGAAGCCGGCGTCGCTGGTGTGGTACCAGCCGTCGGCCGTCAGCACCTCGGCCGTGGCCTCAGGGTTCTTGTAATAGCCCTTGAGCAGCCCCGGCGACTTGACCAGGATCTCGCCGTTGTCGGCCACCTTGATCTCCACGCCCTTGCACGGCACGCCCACCGTGTCGGCGCGCACTTCATGGTCGGGCTGCAGGCAGACGAACACCGCCGTTTCGGTCGAGCCGTAGAGCTGCTTGAGGTTGATGCCGATGGAGCGGTAGAAATTGAACAGGTCGGGGCCGATCGCTTCGCCAGCGGTGTAGGCCACGCGCACGCGGCTCATGCCCAGGTTGTTGCGCAGCGGCCCGTAGACCAGCGCATTGCCCAGCCCGTACAGCAGGTTGTCGACCAGACCGATCGACTTGCCGTCCATGCGGTCGGGGCCGACGCGTTTGGCGAGTTCCATGAAGTAATGGAACATCCGCCGCTTTATCGCGCCGGCATCTTCCATGCGGATCATCACCGAGGTCAGCAGGCCTTCGAACACCCGGGGCGGGGCGAAGTAGTAGGTCGGGCCGATTTCTTTCAGGTCGATGGTCACGGTGGCCGCGGACTCGGGGCAGTTCACCACGTAGCCGCAGACCAGCCATTGCGCGTAACTGAAGATGTTCTGGCCGATCCAGGCCGGCGGCAGGTAAGCCAGCACGTCTTCGTTGCTGGTCAGGCGGTCAAACTCAGCGCCGGCCTGCCCGCGGTTGATCAGCGAATCATGGGTGTGCACCACGCCCTTGGGGTTGCCGGTGGTGCCAGACGTGAAGAACATCGCGGCCACGTCGCCCGTTTGGGCCTTGGCCGCTTCTTCGCGGAAAAAATCCGGATGCTGCCTGGCAAACTGTGCGCCCGCAGCGACCAATTCGTCCATCGACACCAGGCCTTCTTCGTCATAGTTGCGCATGCCGCGCGGATCATCAAAGAAGATGTGCGCGAGCTGCGGGCACTTCTCGCGCACTTCCAGCATCTTGTCAACCTGCTCCTGGTCTTCCACCATCGCGTAGCGCACGTCGGCGTTGTTGATCGGGAACACGCATTCGGCCGCCACCGCGTCCTGGTACAGCGGTATGGGAACCGCGCCCAGCGACTGGATCGCCAGCATGGTGGCATACAGCCGCGGCCGGTTGGCACCGACGACGATCATGTGTTCGCCGCGCCGCAGTCCGGACTGGTGCAGGCCGCAGGCGATGTGCTCGACCAGCTGCGCCATTGCAGCCCAGCTGGTGGTTTGCCAGATGCCGTACTCTTTTTCGCGCATTGCCGGCGCCTTGGGCCGCTGGCTGGCATGCTGGAGCAGCAGACTCGGGAAAGTGGTGGTCATGGCTTTTGCCTTGTCTCCAATGAGGTGAACGTGAAGCTCGGGTTACCGTACGTCCTCTTGTGCCTTGAATGTAGGCTGTCATTTGACGTTATGTTGTCGTTTCGACGACAATCTAGGGGTCATTTCTCTCCGGATTTTCCCTAGATCCGACCGCCAGCCCCTTCGATGTACCCCAACTCCAGCCTCCATGAGCGCCGCCGGCCACCGCATCGGCGTGAGCTCGACAGCATCCCCTGGCTGAATCTGCTGCAGGGCGATGAGCGCCAGCTGGCCATCGAGGAGTTGCGCGTATCCGACGCCCAGCCGGGCGACTACGTCTGCCGCGTCGGCAAGCCCATCACCTACTGGTTCGGCCTGATCGGCGGCCTGCTCAAGATGAGCAACGACAGCGCCGACGGCCAGACCATGACCTTCACCGGTGTCTCTCCCGGCGGCTGGTTTGGAGAAGGCACCGCGCTCAAGCGCGAGATCTACCGCTACAACATCCAGGCGCTGCGCAAGAGCGTGGTCGCCGGGCTGCCGGTGGACACCTTTCACTGGCTGCTGGACCACTCACTCGGCTTCAACCGCTTCGTGATGAACCAGCTCAACGAGCGGCTGGCCCAGTTCATCGCCGCGCGCGAGATCGACCGCCTCACCAACCCCGAGCTGCGCGTGGCGCGCAACCTGGCAGCGCTGTTCCACCCGGTGCTTTACCCCGGCGTGGGCGAGGTGCTTCGTATCACCCAGCAGGAGCTGGCCTACCTGGTGGGCCTGTCACGCCAGCGCGTCAACGAGGCGCTGGCAGCCTTGCAGGAGCGTGGTCTGATCCGCATCGAATACGGCGGCCTGCGTGTACTGGACCTCGCGGGGCTCAGATCGGTGGTTTTTTGATATTCTTGGCCGGTAGCCATCGTCGGATGGTGCTTTATTGCTTCGTTTTTAGAAGTGATCTGGCTTGGGTTTGTTGGTAGCAGGCGGGACTCCCTGCGCATTTCTCGATCCCTTCAGAAAAGTGCTTCCTCGCTATCCGGGACGATTCAGAACAGCCAGCCAAAGCCTTTCTTCAGCCAGGCGATGAAGTCGCTGCCCAATTCTTCTTCATCCGGCGCGTACCGGGTGGCCTGCGGCTCGCTCTTGAACACGCGCTGGCCCAGCGCGTTGTGCAGGTAGGTGGTGCCGCCTTCTTCAGAGCCCAAGCCCACCCGTACCTGAGACAGACGGCCATTGGCATCATGCTGGAAGCTTCGCAGGCCGTCGCTGGTGAGGTTGCCGGCGGTAGCCGACCTGTGCGCTGGTGCTGGCGAAAGTACGGGTGCCCTGGCCGCGGCTCAAGGTCTGGGTGAATCCGAGCAGGCGGTTGCTGTCGGTGCCGACGGACAGTGTCTGGGCGGTGGTGGTGCTGAAGTCGTCAGCGTCATAGCCGCCGTCCAGATCGATGACGGCGCTGGTGGTGTCGATGCTGGTGAGGCGGTTGCGGGGGGCCAAATGCCCAAGGAGCCTTCGGGTTGGCCGGGAGCGGGCTCGGAGGGCGGCCAAGGGGCGATTGTGAGCGTCAAAATGCCGTCTTCCCAGCGCGGAATGGCCACAGACAGCTATCAAAAGTGGAGTCGCTCTGGAGGGCACGTAGTTCGGGACTTTGCCTGAGGGTTGATCTTGCTGGCTGGGCTATCCCGCATTGTGATAATCGGAGTCTGACCCTGATTTCTCCCGCCGATTTGTGAATGAAATGCGATTCATCCCGTCGTCGAATGGACGTTTTTCGCTATGAATGTTGAGGCTTCTTGACTGTCGTATGGAGTTGGAGTCTCACCCCGATTTCCCCATTGGGGTATGGAAGATATTGGACCTGAACATCGGTTATCACCTATCGCCGGTATCGGCGCTCCGTTCACCCGAGACCAGTCCTTACTTTCGACCTCCAACCTCCGAGTCCAACAACGATCCTCTGTGTTCGACGTTCACCATCCACGCGTAGTCACCAGAGCGAGACTGAATGCATCGCTCCAATACCGAGGCGGCAGTTTTAATGATCTGCTCCACCTCAACATCTGAATTCGGCGACTCTTTTTCTATTCGAACGAGCAAGAATTCACCGTCGTCCTGGATTTCAGTCTGCACACTTCGGACGAGATCGACAAGCGCCCTAGAAATTTCTCTGGTCGCATATGCCTCGGCTATCGAATTGATCGGTCCCACAGATTTCCTCAAGGTGTTGGTCTTAATGGAGCTGGCCTAGCCAACAATTCGTATGCTTTTGGAGGAACTGAACACCGCATGCTTACAGCTTCATCTATAAGCTTTCGGAGTCGGATTTTCATACCGTTGTATCTGCTGATGTGACCTTCCCATGTTCCAGTAGAGGGTCCGCCAAAAAGGTCATTGCGATCAAGGCGAAGTTCGAGGTACTTCTTTTCCATCGCAACAATCCATTCTTCGATCTCTTTTCTTTTCTTCTCGCACAGGGACTCGGGCTCACATATGTCCTCAATAGCACTGCCTATCGCCGCACCAGCAGCCCGCCCAAAAGATGCGCCAACTGGCCCAAATCGGCCTCCAGCCATGCTCCCAACGTACCCGCCGTACATGGCACCCGCAGCAGCTAGCCCATCGGGATCGCTGAAGCTCAATGAGTTCCCACCCCCATACCCAAACCGATTCAAACCACCATCCAGCCCAATCGGGTCCCCCTGCGTATACCGCCCCTGCGCCGCCTGATAGCTGCGTTGGTAGTTGTAGTTGAGATTGCTCTCCTCGTCAAAGTACTGCCCCGGATAGCGCAAATTGAACCCGATCGCCGGGTTGGTGGCCTTCAGCAGCATCGGCTCATTCGTGAATGCCTGCCTGGGCTTCTGCGTTGCTTTCAGAACACCCGTGGGCTTGTTCGCCCCAAACGCACTGTAAGGCCACTGCCACACCGGCTGGTTGGCATCATCCGTGATCAGCCGGGGCGTGCCCAGATGGTCGGGGTGAATGGCGTAGAAGCGGTTGTTGCGGTACAGCCCGATGGGGATGGCGTTGCCATCTTCCGTGGGCAGCCACAGGTATTCCAGCCTGCCCACGCTCTTGCTGCCGCCATTGCCGTATTCCCCCAGCAAGGCCCATTCGGGCAATGGGCCGTCAGCGTACACATAGCTGTCGCCCAGGGTGGCGTTTTGCTGCGCGCGGTTGAACAGCCAGCCAAAGCCTTTCTTGAGCCAGGCGATGAAGTCAATGCCCAGCTCTTCTTCATCAGGGGCGTACTGCACTGCCTGTGGCTCGCCCTTGAAGACGCGCTGGCCCAGCGCGTTGTGCAGGTATCCCGCATCGCGGCCATCGGAATCTGACCCCTGTTTCTCTCTCAGGCCCGCGACGTTTGCCCGCCCAGCTTGAGCCCCAACGCCTTGATCACCTTCATCACCGTGGCGAACTCGGGGTTGCCATCGGGCGACAACGCTTTGTAAAGCCCCTCGCGCGCCAGCCCGGTGTCGCGCGCCAACTGGCTCATCCCATGGGCGCGAGCGATGGTGCCCAGCGCAGCCCGAATCAGGCTGCCGTCGCCGGGATCTTCAGCGAGACAGGCTTCAAAGTACAGATCAAAGTCCTCTTCCGTCTTGAGGTAATCCGCGCTGTCCCAACGAGAAAACTTTTCGGCCATGAATCACTCCTTCCATTCCCTGGCGATCGCGATCGCCCGATCGATGTCGGCGTCTTGGGTGCGCTTGTCACCGCCAGCCAGGATGACGATCAGAACAGACCCGCGCCGCGCGAAATACACCCGGTAGCCGGGGCCGTGATCAACGCGTATCTCCGAAATTCCATCACGCAAGACCTTGTGGTCACCGGCATTGCCAAGGGCCAGCCGATCAATACGCGCCTGAATCCTGAAGCGCGCCAACCGGTCCTTCAACCCGATCAACCAGTGTTCGAACGAATCGGTCTTGATGATCTCGATCATGGCCAAGTGTAATTCATGGTTCACAGGTCGGCAATCGACAAACGGAGGTGATGGAGGTACTGGGATGGCGTTGCCATCCTCGGTTGGCAGCCAGACGATCTCCAGCCTGCCCACGCTCTTGCTGCCGCCATTGCCGTATTCCCCGATAAGGATGTACCCGCTTGCCAATTGGGTAACCTGGGGCTAGTCGGTTGTCTAATACAACTTCACAACGAACGTCCCGCGCCAGACAGACCCCTTGGTGCCGTTTTGGCAGTGTTTCTGACAAGAACTGACTTATCCCAGCGTCAAATGGTGCTTTGTTGCTTCACTATTCATAGTCCATGACCATTCGCAAATACACCCCTCCACCCGGCGCCGGCCGGCCGGTGGCGACGGATCGCGGCCGTCTGATGAGTCGGCCCGCCGCGCCAGCGCCCGGCGCCGCTGCGGCGCCGCGTCCCGAGCCTGATCGGGCCGCTGTGCCCGCCAGACCCGCGCCCACCCTGCGCCGCGTGGCCGGGCCGACGGAAACCATGCGGCTGAACAAGCGCATGGCCGAGCGGGGCATCTGCTCGCGCCGCGAGGCGGACGACTGGATTGCCAAAGGCTGGGTCAAGGTCAACGGGCAGGTGGCCGAGATGGGCATGCAGGTCAAGCCGAGCGACCGCATCGAGGTGGACAAGCAGGCCGAGGGCCAGCAGGCCAACCGCGTCACCATCCTGCTGAACAAGCCGATGGGCTATGTCAGCGGCCAGGCGGAAGACGGCCACGAGCCGGCCGTCACGCTGTTTACGCCACAGAACCGCTGGCGTGACGACAACGCGCGCTTTTTCTTTCACCCCTCGCAGCTGCGCGGGCTGGCGCCGGCCGGCCGGCTGGACATTGATTCGATTGGCCTGCTGGTGCTGACGCAGGACGGCCGCGTGGCGCGCCAGCTCATTGGCGAAGACTCGGTGATGGAGAAGGAATACCTGGTGCGCGTGCGCTACGAGCGCCCGGGCGACGCGCCTCGCGACGGCCTGCGGGCCGACCCGCTGCAGGAGATTCACGAGGCCGACCCGGTCAGCATCAACGTGCAGGCGGTGTTCCCGGCCGAGCA
>JACSRS010000100.1 GCA_014879655.1 Burkholderiaceae bacterium | reverse complement strand
CGGGCGGCGATGTGATCCACTGGCTGGCGCCGTTTTGCAAGGCGGTCTGTCCGTCCAGCGACGCGGCCATCTTCATCCGCACCCAGGGCCGGCCGCGCTGCATGCGGCTGAAAAAGCCGATGTTGAGTTCGCGCGATTTTTCGGCACCGGGGCCGGTCTCGACCTCGATGCCTGCCGCACGCAGTCGGGCGAACCCCTGGCCCGACACCAGCGGATTCGGGTCAGCGATGGAGGCAACGACCTTGCGGATTCCCGCACTGATCAGCGCTTCGCAGCAGGGGCCGGTCCGGCCATGGTGGGAGCAGGGCTCCAGCGTGACCCAGGCGGTGGCGCCAGCGGTTGAGAGGCCCCGGGACTGCGCGTCACGCAAGGCCATGATCTCGGCGTGGGGGCCGCCGGCCTGCTGGGTGTGGCCGGACCCGATCACCTCATCGGCGTCGTTGGTCAGCACGCAGCCGACGCGGGGGTTGGGGGAGGTGAGGAAAAGGCCCTGCAGCGCCAGCGCCAGCGCCTGACGCATGGCCTCGGGCAAGGTCGGCAAGCCCGTCACGAACTGGAACAGCTGGTTCCCGGATAGGGGTCTTGTATTCGAGCCCGGCCGGAGCGTTCGACGATCAGGCAACGGATGCGCTCGGTCTTGCTCGACGAGATCTTCCAGGTGGAATTGGATGAGCCGCCGATGGATGCCAGAAAGCCGCTGCCGTCATAGCCAAAGAAATTGTTGGTACCGGACAATTTTTCAACCGTGATGCCGTCGGGCATCGCGTCCATGGTCACGATCAGGGTGTCGGTGGTGCTGCTGAAGCTGCTGTTGCGGTCGATGTCCACATAAATGCGCCAGCCCTTGGCCCAGTCGCCATCGCTCGCGGTGGGCTGGACAATCACACGCTGGTTGTGTTTAAGCGCCGCACTGCGGGCCTGCATCGCGGTGGTCACCAGTTCGCTGGCAGAAGCGCCGAGCCGCTGGTTGGCCAGCAGTTTGGTAAACGAAGGTACCGCGAGCAACATCAGTATGCCCGCCAGAGTCATCGTGACCAGCAGCTCAATCAGCGTGAATCCGCGGGAACGCATGGCAGGTGTCATGTCAGGGCCAGCAATCGCGGTTGCCGGCAGTAGCGGTGGTACTTCCATTCAGCCGGCATGTCTTCACGCCATTGCTGTCGTACCGAAGGTGCGTGATGCCTGCCGGGTCACTCTTGACCATCGTGCCTTCAAGCAGGACACAAGCGCTGAGTGCTTCTCCTCCCGGACAGGCAGATGACGTGATCGTGCAGGAACTTCCTGCAGCTGTGTCACCGGAAAACTGCCGGATCTTTGCCGCTGAGCCGGCCGCGGTTGAGTAGGCGTTGTATTGCGAGTAGTAGCGCTCCTGCTGCTGCATCGCCTGGTACAGGCCGCTACGGCATTCGGCACGGCGGCCCTTGGCAATCTGGTTGGTATAGGCCGGGTAGGCGATGGCCGCCAGAATACCCACCACGGCCACCGTGATCATCAGTTCGATCAGCGTGAAACCGCGAATCGACCGAGCCGCTGATGGGACCTTCAGGTTCATGATTTGCCTGTCTGTTGATCGTGCCATCTAGTTCCTCAGTTCGCGCCAACTCATCCGGCCCGCCGGAATCGTGATCGAATTGAGCTTCTTGCCGTCCACCAGTGCGTTGCCCGCGTCGGTGATCTTGGTGCTGGAAGAGATCGCCTGTTGCTCGATGGACACGCTGCGCCGCCCAGTGGGTGATCTTGCAGTATACGAACTGTCGTCCAACTCGATCTGGAAGATCTTGGGTCCGCTGGGGATGCCCGGGGTGGAGGTCGAATCGCCGCAGACGCTGGTGCCGAAGATCGGGTTGACACAGTACTTGCGGCCGGTACCGTCACCCGAGCAACTGCCTTCCGGAATGGCAGCGGAAAACACCACCGCGCCGATGCCCAGTGCCGACTCCACCGACACCCGCTCGCGCGTCTCTGGCAGGTTGAAATACCAACCTCGATAGGTGGAATCCGATTTGCCAAAGGAGAAGGTGCCGGTTCCGATTGAGACTGTGGTACCGACCAACGAGGCTGAACGCAGATAAAGCTTGGTCTTCGGAACCGTGAAATCCACAGCTGCCGATTCAAGCGAATCCCAGATGCCATAGATGGCCTGCGACTGCGCGGTGGCGGTATCGGAGGGCTCGACGAACTTACCGGTGCCGAACACGACCATGTAGCCAGAGCCGATGGCGTCAACGACCTGGGGCGATGTGGTGATCGGCTGCCGAACGCCAGCAGCGTCGGTGGCGACGAACAGCGGAATCTTGGCGCCGGACGAAACCCGCACCGAATTGGCGACGTTGGTGGACGAAATACCTGCGCTCAGGTCGAACTTCCACATGTTGCCCTGCAGATCGCCGGCGTAAAGCACGGTAGCCTCGCCGTTGGGGCCCAGGTAGAAGCCGGGATTGACCAGGCCATTGACGGTGGACGTACTGGCAACCGGCAACTGGACCTTGAAGTAGTTCGTGCCTTCCTGCCAGGCATCGCCCTGTTGTTTGTCCACGCTCAGGAAGAACATCGCCTGCGCGCCAGTCGCGCTGTAGGCACCGTCGGCCTTGTAGTTGTTGTAGCCGCTGCCGACGGCAATGAACCACTTGTAGGAGAAGGGGCTGCCCACCGTCGCGCCCGGCACCTTCAGCTTGACCAGGGTTGGCTGCGTCAGGACGTTGCCCATCAGCGCGTCGTTGGCGTCGGTGAATTCGAACATCACGTTGTCGGTGCCAAACGTCGTCGGATTGGTGACGTCGAGCACAAAAATGCCTTGCGCACCGCCGCCCATGCCTGATACCAGCAAGGTCTTCCAACTGGAGCCGACCTGCGCTTCGCTGATCAAGGGAACGCCGTCGACGTAGGGCCGGTGCACGTAGCTCGGATGGGTCAGCTTGTTCAACTGCGTGGCCACCGCGCGAGGAATGTAGGCGAAAAGCTCCTTGCCATCGTCCGCCCGGAAAGCGTGCAACATGCCGTCGTTGGCGCCGACATAGACCACCGCGCCACGGTTTTTGACGGACTGTGCAAACGACAGATAGCCAGGTCCATTGAGGGAGGCGTCGGCCGCCTGCTTGTACACCGGGCCGGAGTTGATCACGTCGCCCATGATGCTGCTGCGAACGCGCAAGGACCCGCCAGTCGGAGAAAGCTCGTCGTCGTGACTGCCGCGCAGCCAGTTGATGCGCTGGTCGACGAAACCGTCGCTGGCATTGGTCGACGGGTTCGTTCCCAATGCTGCCAGCACCGCACTGTCGAGGTTGCTTTTGTTCGCCACACTGAACGCCACGCCGACCGAACTGCCGCCATCGGTGGAAAGCGTAAAGATCTTCCGGTCGGCCGGTTTGACATAAGGGTCGGCGACAGTGGTGGACGCGGTGATCGCCGCCACAGACAGAATGTTGCCCGCATCCCAGATGACCTCATTCGTCGATTCAACCGTTCCAGTGGTGGTGTTCAGCACCAGTTTGGAGCGCTGAACCGTGCCGGACCAGTCGCCGGCATTGAACTGGGGTGCGAAGAAGTCCCCGTTGGGAGAATCCGCGGTGTATCGGGCCGAACTGATGGCGGACACCGAAACCGATCCGCGGTTGCTGGACGCTGCCTTGAAGAACTTGCGAATACCGTCAATCATCTTCTGCGCCTGGCTGGCGATGACATAGCCATCAGGCGTGTTCGGCGCGTTGGCGTCTTCCCACTCCTTGTTGTTGTAGATATCGCCGGAGGTCTTGTACGGACTGCCGTCCAGGTTGGCGTCATTGAACCAGCCGTACTTGCCCGCCAGATAAAAGCTGCTGGCGCGAGGCTTGATGCCGCGGACGTTGTCATCCTCAATGGTGCCGCTACCGTATTCGTCAACGTCAATCGTGAAGGTCTTGACGCGAATGTCTTTCATGCTCTGGCCGCCTTTGCTGTCCAGCCGGATCGGCTGGGTGTTGGCCCAATACGCCGCGCCGGCCCAGTAGTAGCCCGCACACGTCGCACCGGTACATTTGCCTTCCAGGTTGGTGTTGTTGGCGTACACATTCGGGTTGCCCAAGGTGTCTTGAGTCCGCCCCAGCGAGTCCACATAAGACCTGGAAACCCCCGTCTCAAAGCCGGTCAGCAACTTGGTCCAGTCCACGGCGTTGAACGTTGCCGTCGGGCTGGAACCGGGAATGGTTTCCGCGGCCCGAGCCGTGTCCCCGTTGGTTGTGCTGTTCACGCCATCAGGTGACCTGTGGCCGGGCAACTGCTTGTCCACGTGGGTGTTGACGTCGCCGATGGTCAGGATGAAGTTGCGCCGCTCGCAGGCGTTTTGTACCGGGTCGGTCCACGTCGTGTAGACCGGGAATCCATCCGCCTTGTTAGCGTCGGCGGTAAAAGGCGAAATGGCCTGCGGCGAGGGCTGCAAGCCCTGGAAGTAGCGCAGCGCTTCGTAATACAGTTCACCGACCGGGTCGTAGGTCTTGTAGTAACCGAGGGCCGATGCGTTGGCCGTACCGAACTTGTTCAGGTAGTTGATGACGCCGCTGCTCGAATAGCCGGAGACTGCCAGCGGGTTGGCCACAAAGACGCCTGTATCGGCGTCCCATTCGCTCGTTGCGTTGGTCTGTGGCTGGCCATTCTGGTCGGTATAGGTCGGCCCGGGATACTTCATCGGCGCGCGCAACACGCCACCATAGGTCGTGATGGCGTCATCTTTCAGATAGCCAAAGGCTGCCACCCGGACCCCCGTGGCGTACCGCTGGATTTCGCCGACGGGCTTGTAGCTGCCACTGGGATAGCGCCGGCACAGATCGGTGCGGGTTGTGGCTTCGGTCGAGTCACAGACCTTGGTTCTCGCGTACATCGGAACGGCGAGCGTGGAACCATAGAACGTGTAGTACTGCCACTGGTCATACAGGCGCCAACCGGTGGATGCCTGCCAGTTTGCAACGTTCTTGATGATGTTGTATTGCTGATAGTAGGGGGTCAGGTTGTAAACCCTGAACAGGTTGGCGACCTGGCTGCTGTTGCTGCTGCCAGACCATCCCAGCGCACTTCGCAGAGAGGTTTGATTGGAGCCTGGCAGCACACCGTCGCACCAGCTTTGATTGACGCCGCTGTCGGTCGGGTTGCCGTTGCTGGTTTTGCCGATGATTCGAGAGCCGAGTTTGCAAACCTTGCGGTTGCGATTGGTGTTGCTGCTGTTGACGATCGTGAATGGCGCTGCCAGATCAATGCCGTTCATGCCCACGCCGGGATCCTGCGAATCGAAAATGCCATTGCCACTGGTGCTGGTGGAGTAACCCAGCACGCTGCGGTTGGGTTCCGCGCCCAGCGTCGGGTAGGTGGATGTTGCCACCGGAGTCGAAACCTGGCCATTGGTCACCTCCTGATAAGACAGGGAGACGGTAGCGCTGGACAGGCCGCTGCCGATCGGCGGCAGCGTCGTGGTCGTCCCGGCAACCGATTGGTAGTAGGTGAAGGTATCCGTGGTCGGGCTGCCGTCGCTGGGTGCCACGGTCGCAGTTCGCAGCGGGTTGGAGACCTCCCATGTCACTGTGCCCAGAACCGGGTCGATCGCGGTCGCCGGGATGGTCTGGCCGTAGAGAACGCGGCCGGTTTGCAGCGTCGATGGGTTGGCCACGCGCCGGTTCAGGTTGCCTGATGTGGTGTTGGCCGCATTGCCGCAGCCGACGGACGAAGCGGAGGTGCCAAAAAACACCTGGTTCCAGCAACCACCGGCAACCACGTCGCCGGTGTGCACGCCATTGGCGGTGGACAACACAGGGATGACCTTGCCCACCAGGGCCGCCGGTATCCGCTTGGCCGGGAAGTTGCTGTTGTGAAGGTTCCAGACGTCGCGCAGATAGGCACGCTCCAGAATGGTGGTCGAAGACGTGTCGACCACCCGGTTGCCGCCAGTCAGCGCATAGCGCAGCAGGTCAATTGACGAAGTGGTGATGTAGTTCAGCGCGTTGCCGCTGAACTTGCCCGCGCCGGATGCCGAGGTCTCGCAGTAGCCGCTCGCATCGACGTTACCAGTTCGGTAAAAATATTCGCCGTCAAGTGGCGCGCCGGAGGCGTCGTCCTTGTAGGCATAGCAACCGGTGGGATCGAAGTGTCCCAGGTAAGTGGTGGCGTGGTCGTAGTTGGCGCCCCGATAGGCGGCGCCTACCGTCGGAAACTCGACTGACAGTGCCAACGCGATGTTGACCGCCTGTGCGTTGATGGCCACCGGACCGACGCTGAGGTCCACAGTCGGGTTCGAGGGGGTTGTCTGGGCGCCGCTGCCAGCGATCAGCAGCGCCAGGCAACCAGACGCCACTGGCAATGCCAGCTTTCGCATCAGTTTGAAATACTTGTTCATGGCAGACCTGATCAGTTGGTGGGGACGGGCTTGGAAATGACCGCCTGCAGCACCACCTGGGTGCCGGGTTGCAGACCGTAGCCGATGGCGGTGACGATGAAGGCGTCAAACGGCTTGCCGACGGTTTCCGCGCGATTGCGGAAGCTCAGCAAGGACTTTTCGATGATGTAGCGCGGGCGCTTCACCGGCAGGGCGCCGGTATCGGAAATGGCGAACTCGACCGCCCGTCCGCAGGCGACTTCGTCGCCCGAACCGCCGGAGCGGCCGGTAAATTCGCCAAATTCGACCCATTGGCGACTGGTGGAGGAACGGCTGACACAGGCCTCGCCCGTGGCCGGCGTGAAGTCGTTCGCGAAGATGGTTTTGTAAGCGCCCTCGGCCAGCGGACCGCAGAAGCCGCGCGTAGAAGGGTCTGCACTGCAATCCGCTCCGGCCGGCAGGGTACCGAACATGGCGACCCGGGACTTGGGGCCCGTGTTGGGGCCCATGATGTCCATCTCGGCATCGGACAATGCCGCTTCAGCCGCCTGGAACGCCACCTGGCGATCGCGGTCGTTGCGAGCGGCCCGCTCACCCAGCGTCACGATGCGCGACGAGACGGCTGCAATGACAAATACGATGCTGATCATGATCAGCACAAAGACCAGCGCCATGCCGCGCTGGTGAATCGGGGCGCCGAACATCACGGCGGGGCGGGCGTTTTGGCGAGCGTGCATCGGGTACCTCATCAGCGCACGGCGTTGCGGAAGGTGTAGGTGGTGGCAAACGACCGGCGAAGACGGCCGTCATCCGCCGGCGTCAGCTTCATGCCGCTTTCGGTGCTGTCGCCGACGAAATCCTTGCCCAGCGGGTACAGGTCGTTCTCGCTGGCGGTGGCGCTCCTGCCCTGGCCGGAACCCGGCGGGCCTCGCAGCACCATGCCAACCCGCACCGCAACCACGTTGTTCCAGTTGGTGAGCGCGGTGGTGGAGTTCCAGCTGGGGTCCGCGCTGACCCAGCGATCGGGGATGTCGTCGGCGTTGGTGTCCAGGCCAAACATGACCTGAAAGGATTCAACGCCGCGAATGATGGACGTCGTGCTGATCGCTCCACCGTCGGGGTTGTAGGAGGTGCATTGCAGTTCCGGCTCACCGGCGACGATGTCGACAGAAAATGCGCTGATGCCCAGATCTGCGCTGCCGGACGGGTAAGGGATTCGGCGACCGGAGCAATCGATCATCGATCCGTCCGGTTTGCTGGGGTCTGTCGGAGACGTCGCGCCAAAAAAGCGCACGACCAGCACGTCGCTCTGGTTGTAACCGTTGTTGGATCCGTAGGGCGCCGCCGGAATGTCTGCCTTCAGCTGCGCCGGTTGATCGATCTTGGCGTTGTTGGCGCCCTCGACCCGCCAGGCCTTGACCGGCGCTACGGGCCCGAATGTCGAATCGGTGTAGTTTTGGCCGTCAACAGTCGGCCCGGTGCGGTCCTGAAAACCCGCCGATCGGGCGGCCTGCCCGATGATTTCCATCGCGAAGCGGGCGTTGTCCTGCAATTCCTGCCCGGCGTCCACCGTGCGGTAGCTGCTGCTGGAGACGTTGAAAAGGGCCACCGTGGCGATCGCCACCAGCAGCATCAGCACCATGGCAACCAGCAGCTCGATCAGCGTCAAGCCCTGTTGATAAAGTTTCAATGCGGGTTTCATGGCACGGTGACGAAATCAGTCTGGTTGCCGAAAAGTGTGACGACCATCTTGGGCCGGATGCGGTTGTTGCCATCGCGGTCGCTCAGGATGTCATCGCCGGTGCCGGCAGGACCCGTTTTGGCCGTCCAGCCGAACTTGACAACCATCAAGGTGCCGGAGGTGTCGCAATCCCATTGGTAGAGGCCGTTGCTGTCTTTGGGTGAGGTGTCCTTGCAGACGACGGCGCGCCCTCCCGGCAACGCATTCTTGACCCGCTGCGCCCATTCCCAGTTGCTGGCGGCGACCATCTGCGCCGGCGTGCAGGCGTTGGTCTTGCATTTTTCGGACGGCTCGGTCATGGAGTCGTCGGTGTCGATCGTGAACGTGTTGCTGGCGTCCGCAACGCCCGTCGCGATCACGGTTGCCGGAATCATCTGCATAACCTCGCCGTAGTCGCGGGCCAGCGCATTGGCAACCGACGCCGTGGTGGACAGTTGGCTGGAGCGCAGGCTGGAGACGATCAGGCCACCGGCGCCGAGCATGCCGAGCGCAAAAATGACCAGTGCGACCAGCACTTCGACCAGCGTCATGCCGCGCTGGCGACGCGAACCTCGAATGGAATGAGCGGATGAAACCATTGAAGTACTGTCGCACGGCGCGACCGCGAATGCCACCGCTTTTTGACAGACGGCGAGTATTGGCCGACAAACGGCGGCTTGCTCGGACCGATCGGCCCGCGGCGGCAGACGCAGGGGGCTGCCGGCTCAGCGCCGCACCTGGTCCACCAGCGTCTTGAACTCGTCGATGTCTTCGAAGCTGCGATAGACGCTGGCGAACCGGATGTAGGCCACCTTGTCCATTTTTTTCAGCTCGCGCATCACCAGCTCGCCAATCCGGCTGGAGGGCACTTCGCGCGCACCGAGGTTCAGCAGCTTTTCTTCGATGCGCTCCATCGCGCTGTCGATCTGCTCGGTGCTGACCGGGCGCTTGCGCAGCGCCAGGTTGAACGATGCCAGCAGCTTGCCGCGCTCGTAATCGATGCGGCGCCCGTCTTTCTTGACGATGGCCGGAAAGTTGACGTCCGGACGCTCGTAGGTGGTGAATCGCTTGTCGCACGCCCCGCAGCGACGGCGTCGGCGGATGAAGCCGCCTTCCTCCGACACCCGGGTTTCGATCACCTGGGTTTCGTCATGGCCGCAGAAAGGGCACTTCATGGCGTTGGTGGCCGGTTCAGGGGGTGGCGCGAGCGGTCAGCGGTCAGCGATAGACGGGGAAGCGCGCGGTCAGTTCGCTGACCCGGGCCCGCACCGCCGAAATGTTCGCCGCGTCGCGCGGGTTGTCCAGCACGTCGGCGATCAGGTTGGCCGTCAGGCGGGCTTCTTCAGCCTTGAAGCCGCGGGTGGTCATGGCCGGCGTGCCGATGCGCACGCCGCTGGTGACCATGGGCTTTTCCGGGTCGTTCGGAATGGCGTTCTTGTTGATCGTCATGTGGGCGCTGCCCAGCACGGCCTCGGCCTCCTTGCCGGTGATACCCTTGGCGCGCAGGTCGACCAGCATCACGTGGCTTTCGGTGCGCCCGCTGACGATGCGCAGGCCACGCGCGGTGAGCGTTTCTGCGACGACGCGGGCGTTTTCCAGCACCTGCTGCTGGTAGACCTTGAACGAGGGGGCCAGTGCTTCCTTGAAAGCGACGGCCTTGGCTGCGATCACATGCATCAGCGGGCCTCCCTGCAGGCCGGGGAAGATGGCGCTGTTGATAGCCTTTTCATGCTCGGCCTTCATCAGGATGATGCCGCCGCGCGGACCGCGCAGGCTCTTGTGTGTGGTAGAGGTCACTACGTCGGCGTGCGGCACCGGGTTGGGGTAGATGCCGGCGGCGATCAGGCCCGCATAGTGGGCCATGTCGACCATAAAAATCGCGCCGACGGCCTTGGCCACCTTGGCGAAGCGTTCGAAGTCGATGCGCAGGCTGTAGGCGGAAGCGCCGGCAATGATCAGCTTGGGCCGGGTTTCGTGGGCCTTGCGCTCCATCGCGTCGTAGTCGATCTCTTCCTTGTCATTCAGGCCGTAGCTGACGACGTTGAACCACTTGCCGCTCATGTTCAGTGCCATGCCGTGCGTCAGGTGACCGCCTTCGGCCAGGCTCATGCCCATGATGGTGTCGCCGGGTTTCAGAAAGGCCAGAAACACGGCCTCGTTGGCCGACGCGCCACAATGCGGCTGCACGTTGGCGGCATCGGCGCCGAAGATCTGCTTGACCCGGTCGATCGCCAGTTGTTCGGCGATGTCGACGAATTCACAGCCGCCGTAGTAGCGCCGGCCGGGGTAGCCCTCGGCGTATTTGTTGGTCAGCTGGGTGCCTTGCGCGGCCAGCACGGCCGGCGAGGCGTAGTTTTCGCTCGCGATCAGCTCGATGTGCTGTTCCTGGCGCGCGTTTTCCGCCTGGATGGCGGCAAATATTTCGGGGTCGGTCTGTTCAATGAGAATGTTGCGGTCGTACATGGCAGTCCTTCAAGACGATGGTCCTTGTGCGCTGACAAGGGCTGCCCAGGCGAACGGCTGAACGCCCGCTTGAAAAGCCGCGAGGCATTCAAGGGGGCGGTGCGCTTCCCAGTGGTTGTCCGGCGCCGCGCCGAGGCTTGCCGGGGTCCACGTCAACACAGCTGCCCGGCACAAGTGACGGAGCCGCGTCTATCGCCAGTCGCGCACAGGGGCAAGTGTAGCCGAGCAGCCCCTGGCGGGCTGGCCGCGCCTGCTCAGGAACCGTTGGCCAGCGCGACCTTTTCGTCGCCACCGGTCATCCGGCCGTTGGCAGCGGCCGTGCCTGCCGGCTGGCTGCGCGCCGCGACAAACAGCGGGTTGGTCGGCAACGACTTGCCTTTGGCCACCTGGTACAGGCGGGCGTGTTCGCTCAGCACCTTTTCCGCGTAGCCACCGTCGGTTTCCAGGTTGCCGGCGCCCACATACAGTTTCAGACCACCTTCCACGGATCCGGCACGGGCGATGCAGTCCTGCAGCACCTTCACGCCCACCCGCAGGTTGGTGACCGGATCAAAGGCCGCGAGTTTGCCGCCAAAGCTTTCGTATTTGTCGGAGTGGATGCCGGTCATGACCTGCATCAGGCCTTGTGCGCCGACGGCGCTCTGGGCAAACGGGTTGAAGCTCGACTCCACGGCCATGATTGCGAGAATCAGCGTCGGGTCGAGTTTGGCCCGGGCGCCGCTTTCGTAGGCTTCGGCAACCAGCGCGCCGATCGGCTCCGGTGCGACCCGGTATTTGCGGCTGAGCCAGTAGGCGACGGCAGCCTGCTCTTTGGGCAGGTCTTTCGGGTCGGTCGCTGTGGCGCGCTCGACGGCGTCAGGCTCCGGCGTGAAACCCAGCATGCTGACCTGGCGGCTGTGCAGCCAGCCCATCAGTTGCTCTTCGCCGGTCTTACGCAGTTCAGGACGGGCGGTGAGGGTGATCACGGCAAACACCACCAGCAGGCCGACCAGGGCAAAACTGTTGTGGGTGATCAGGAAAAAACCGTTTGCGACGTCGGCTGCGAAATTTCGCAGGGCCTGCAGGGTTTTCGATTGCGCTGTCATAGCACTTCCTTTCTGCGCGGGTCGGCTGTCTGATGCTGGATCTCAGCAGCAGACGGTCGGGGTCCGTCTGGATTGGTACGTTGCCGGTTGCACGGGTTGTCGGGTGACGAAGTTGCCGTGAAACCGGGAAAGCCGTTTGGGGGGCGGCAGCGGGTTCGGGTTGTCCCTAGTTTTTGGGGATTGGGCGGATTCTAGGAGTGGTCTAAATACACAGTCAACACTTAAAAATAGAGTTGTCAGATTATTTTGTTGATAAAGACCTGCTTGTTTTGGGCGCAGGTGCTGAAACAGGCGACCATCTGCCACAAACGCTTGACAGGTGCAAGCCCGCAATTCCAATCGCGATTTGCGCAGCGATTGACATTCCAAATTTGAAGCCCGGCCGGGCATCGTCTAGATTGAAAGTGCTTGAGTGACATCGAGCATCGCGCCGGCAGGAACGGTCTGTAGCCCCGTTGGGCCCATGACCGCCAGCCACCGGCCTTCCCGGAGGCAATCTCTTGCCTCCAGCGTCAACCGGGCACCTGCTGACCGGTTGGCAAGCCCCGACGGCATGGACGTCTGTCCGCCGTCAAGCCCGGCCTTCCGGCCTGTTGCCGGTTGGCCGGGCTTTCTGTTGATGGCCTTCCCGATCCGTGAGATTCTGGACGGATTCGCCGAATGTCCAGATACCGGCGAGGCTGCCGGTTCGGAGCGTGGCACCATCGGTGTTCTGGAGTTCCCTCCCTATTTGGCACCTGATGACACCGAATTCCCTTCTGAACAACACTTGGGTCCGGCGCGCTGCCTGGACGATTGGCGGCATTGGCGCACTCTGGTTGCTGGCCTGGGCGGGCGTGCCGCCGTTGCTAAAGCACCAGCTGGAGCGCATCGGCAGCGAGCAGCTGGGCCGCAAAGTCACTGTCGGCGCGGTCGATTTCAAGCCCTGGTCGCTGGAGCTGACCCTGAACGAGCTGGCGGTTGCAACCGCCGACGGCCAGTCTGACCAATTGCGAATCGTGCGTATCTATGTCAACGCATCTGCGCAGTCGCTGCTGCGGCTGGCGCCGGTGCTCGACACCCTGAGCGTGGATGCGCCGGCGCTGCGACTGGCCTACCTGGGTGACGGCCGCTATGACGTCGATGACATCGTGCAGAAACTGGCGGCAGACAGTGGCGAGCCGCCGGGAGAGCCGGCAAAGTTTGCGCTGTACAACATTGCACTCAGCGGCGGAACGGTCGATTTTGACGACCGCTCGGTCGGCAAGGTTCACACCCTGCGCGATCTGCAAGTGGCCGTGCCTTTCCTGAGCAACCTCGACTCCAAGCGCGATGTGCACACCGATCCCCTGCTGGCATTCACCCTCAATGGCAGCCGCTTTGATTCCGGCGCGCGAACCACGCCTTTCGCCGAGACCCGCAAGACCGACGCCACGCTGAAGATCAGCGCGCTCGATCTGACGCCTTACGCCGCCTACATCCCGGCCAGCATTCCGGTCCGGCTGGTGTCGGCCGTGCTCGACGCCGACCTGAAAGTGGCTTTTGAACAGACGCCCAAGCCATATTCGCACCTCAGCGGAACGGTCACCGCCACCGGCGTGAAGCTGCAGGATGACCGCCAACGCGATCTGCTGGCGTTCGAACGCCTGCAGGTGAACCTGGCCCAGGCCCGTTTGCTCGAGCGCAAGGTGCAGATCGCGTCGCTGGAACTGACGGCGCCGGTGCTGGATGTGCGCCGCGCGGCCGACGGCAGCCTGAACCTGCTGGCGATGGCGGGCACCGCGCCGCCATCGGCAACGGCGACCTCAAAGGCCACCGCCGGGACAAAGGCAGCGGCGTCTGCGCCGCTGGCCCGCAACTCGGCCAGCGCGCCGGCGCCGTCGGCCAGCGTGTCGGAAAATACTTCAAAAACAATAGCTGAAAAAGACCGTTCGACGCTGGGAAGTGGCAAAAATATTGCAAAAAAGACCGATTCGGGCAGCTGGGGGGTCACCCTCGAAAAGCTGACCGTTCGCGGCGCCCGGGTGAACTGGTCGGATGCGGCCACCGGCAACGCCGCGCCCGCACTGCTGGTGCTGCGCGACGGGTCGCTGGACGCCAGCGGCATCCAGACGCCGGTGGGGGACGCCGACATTGCGGCCATTCCGTTCAGCGGATCAGCCACGCTGGCGCAGGGCGAGCCGGGGTCGGCGCCCGCGGGTGAAGCGGCTGGCGCAACGGATGCGGCGGCAGACAGCAAGGGCACGCAACGCGGTGCTGCGTCGTCGAAAGGCTCCAAGGCGCGGGTCGCCAGGGCCAAGGCCGATGGCAAAGCCAGTGGCAGGCCGGCTGCCAAGACGGCTGCCGGCGGCTCCCGGCCGGCCTTGGCGCCCGCTACGCTGCAATTCACGGGCTTGGCCAGCACCCGCTCGGCCAGCGTGACGGCGACCATCGGCGCCTTGCCGTTGTCTTTCGGCGCGCCATATCTCGCCACCTATCTGGAGCCAACGCTCGCTGGCACGCTCGACGCAGACTTCGCGCTGAACTGGCGCGCCGCCACTGCCGAAGGCGCCTCCGACGCGCTGGCGGTGACGCTGGAGCGCGTGGCGCTCAGTCGCGTTTCGCTGACCCGTGGCAAGGATGCCTGGGTGGCGGTGCAGGATGTCGAACTGAACAATGCCCGTATCGATCTGACGCAGCGCTCGGCGACGGTGGGCAAGCTCGTCGTGGGCAAGCCCCGCGTCGAACTGAGCCGGGCGGCCGACGGGCGGTGGCGGCTGCAGGAGTGGTTGAAAGAAGCCAAAGTGGTCCGCTCGGAGCGCAAGGCCGAGGCGGCAGCCGGCAAGGCAGGCGCCGTGGCGCCCTGGAAGCTCGCTGTCGACGACCTGCAGATCAGCGGCGGTGTGCTGGATTGGCGCGACGACACCACCGCGCAGCCGGTGGCCGTGGACCTGACCGATCTGCAACTGCAGCTGCGCCAGTTTGTGCTGGGTGGCAAGAAGCCTGCGACGCTGCAGGTCGCTGCACGGCTGGGCGCGGCGGGCGGGCCGCCCGGGCGGCTGTCATACAAGGGCACGGTCGGGACCGAGCCGGCACGCGCCCAGGGGGCGCTGGAGCTGGTGCGACTGCCCGTGGATGCCTTCGAGGCCTACTTTGGCGACGCGCTGAACATCGACCTGCTCAACGCGGCCGCCAGTTTCAAGGGATCGGTGGATTTTGCCGATACGCCTGCCGGGCCGCGTGCGCGCGTCAGCGGCGATACGCGCATCGACGATTTCAAGGCCGACAGCGTGCGGGGCACGGCCGTGGCCGGGGGCGGCACGCCGACACAGGCAGTTGCGCCAGCGGCTGCGCGGGCCAGCGCGCGAGCAGTCGGCAGCAACCGGGTCGCAGGCGCCGAAGAGGCGCTTGCCTGGCGCGCCCTGGAATTGCGCGGCGTGGATGTAGCGTTGGCCCCGGGCGTCACCACGACGGTGGCGGTGAAGGAAACCGCGCTCAGCGACTTCTACGCCCGCGTGATCCTGTCCGAGAACGGCCGGCTGAACCTGCAGGACATCGTCAAGTCGTCGCCACCGGCCGGCAGCGCCACCACCGCCGCCACCGTTGCCAGTTCTGCGGGCGCTGGAGGGGCCAAAAATGCTTCTGTTTCAGTAGCAAAAAGTGACCAAAAGACGCTGGCTGATGGCAAAAAAGACACCAAACCGGGTCCGGAAGCCCCAAGGGGGGGGGACTCCGGCGTGCGCATCGACGTCGGCCCGATCAGCCTGACCGGGGGGCGCGTGTATTTCTCCGATCGTTTCATCAAGCCCAACTACTCGGCCGACCTGACCGAGCTCACTGGCAGGCTCGGCGGCTTTTCCAGCGTCGCGGCCACTGGCTCGCCGCAGATGGCGGATCTGGAATTGCGCGGCAAGGCGGCCGGAACCGGTTCGCTGGAGATCCTGGGCAAGGTCAATCCGCTGGCCCAGCCGCTGGCGCTGGACATCAAGGGCAAGGTTCGTGATCTGGAACTGCCGCCGCTGTCGCCTTACAGCATCAAATATGCCGGCCACGGCATCGAGCGCGGCAAGCTCAGCGTGGACGTGGGCTACCTGGTGCGCCCGGACGGCCAGCTCACGGCCAGTCACCAGATCGTGCTGAACCAGCTGAAGTTCGGCGACCCGGTCGAAGGTGCGCCGGCCAGCCTGCCGGTGCGGCTGGCGGTGGCGCTGCTGGCCGACCGCAACGGCGTGATCGACATCAACCTGCCGGTGTCAGGCTCGCTGAACGATCCACAGTTCAGCCTGGGCGGCGTGATCCTGAAGATCATCGGCAACCTGATCGTCAAGGCCATCACCGCGCCGTTTTCGCTGCTGGCCAGCGCGTTTGGCGGCGGTGACGAACTCAGCAACGTCAGTTTTGCGCCGGGCAGTGCGGCACTCAGCCCGCAGGCTCGCGAGGGGCTGAACAAGGTGGCCAAGGCGCTGACGGACCGGCCGGCGCTGAAGATGACCGTGGTCGGCACGTCCAGCCTGGAGGTCGAGCGCGACGCCTACAAGCGCGAACGCCTGCAGGCACTGGTGGTGGCCGAAAAGCGCCGCGCGGCGGGTGATGCGGCCAAGGGCACGGCAACCGTGACGGTCAGTGCCGCCGAGTACCCGGAACTGCTGAAAGCAGTCTACAAACGCGCCGACTTCCCCAAGCCACGCAACCTGGTCGGGCTGGCCAAGGACATTCCGCAAGCCGAAATGGAGGCGCTGCTGCTGGCCAACATCAGCGTCACCGCTGAAACCATGCGTGAACTGGCCACCCAGCGCGGTACGGTGGTGCGCGACTATCTGGCGGCGCAGCAACTGCCGTTGGACCGCCTGTTCCTCGGCGCGCCCCGTGCGGGCGCGGAAAAACCGGGCGCCGCACCCCCCGCCACGAACGGTGCCCCGGCAGCGGGTGTCGCATCCCCGTCGTCGGGTGCCCCGTGGAGCCCTCGCGCGGAGCTCTCCCTGTCGACGGGCTGAAATTCCCGGCACTCACCCGTCGCGTCTGCTCCGGCGAGCGTACGGGGCGACCGCTCGATTGCAGCCGGAAGGCTGCGGGCAGAACCTCGTCCGACCCTTCGTGATGGAAGGGCCGCAAGAACATACGGGTGCATTTCTTGCGCATTGATGTATACAAGAATCTCTTGAATTTGGGAAAATATGTCAATATCAACAAAAAAGCGTGATTGATGTATACAATCAGCCGCCATGAGTGCGAGCAGCAACACTGTCGTCGAAGCGCCGGAGGAAAGCGGATCCCAGACCGTCAAGGCGCAGCTCAGGCTGCGCGAGATGATTCTGGCTGGCGAGTTGCCGGCGGGAGCGCGAATTGCCGAACTGACCATCGTTGAAAAGCTGGGTGTCTCGCGCACGCCGATTCGCTCGGCGCTGATGCGGCTGCAACAGGAAGGGCTGCTCGAAGCGCTTCCCCATGGGGGCTACGCGGTTCGCACGTTTTCGGAGCGGGACGTGTCTGACGCGATCGAATTGCGAGGCACCTTGGAGGGTTTGCTGGCGCGGGTTGCGGCCGAGCAAGATGCGAACCCCGTGGCGCTGGACGAGGCCCGGGCGTGCTTGCGGCAGATCGACGATCTGCTCCGCCAGGCTGCGCTGGACGATGAGGCCTTCTCGCGCTATGTGATTCTCAACAGGCAATTTCACGCGCAATTGGGCGAACTTTCCGGCAGTGCGGTCCTGATCCGCGAGATGGAGCGTGTGGCATGCATGCCTTTTGCCTCTCCGTCGGCCTTTGTGATCGTGCAGGCCGATTCACCGCAGGCGCGCGACATGCTCGTCGTCGCGCAAGACCAGCACTGGCAGGTGCTCGATGCGATCAGTCGCCGCGAAGGCGCGCGGGCTGAATTCATCATGCGCGAGCACTCGCGCCTTGCGCAGCGCAATCTGCGCGCAGTGATCCGCTCGCCCGCCCAGGACGCGATGCCCGGCGTGCGTCTGATTCGCAGTCCCGGCTGAGCGGTGCGCTGGCGTGAATCCTTGCTGCAAATCGCTGGTCGTCACGAACCCATGAGAGAAAGGACATTTCATGTTTCCGAAAAACACCTGGTACGTGGCCTGTACCCCTGACGAAATCGCCGAGAAACCCCTTGGGCGAAAGATCTGCGGTGAGTCCATCGTTTTTTACCGGGGCAACGGCGGCCAGGTTGCGGCGCTGGAAGACTTCTGTCCGCACCGCGGTGCGCCGCTGTCGTTGGGAAAGGTCGTGGACGGCAAACTCGTTTGCGGCTATCACGGTCTGGAGATGGGCTGCGATGGCAAGACGGTTGCCATGCCGGGGCAGCGCGTGCGCGGTTTCCCGGCCATTCGCAGCTTCCCGGTGGTCGAGCGCTACGGCTTCATCTGGGTGTGGCCCGGTGATCCGGCCGCTGCAGATGCCGGAAAGATTCCCCACCAGGACTGGTACGACCACCCCGAGTGGGCCTACGGTGGCGGGTTGTTTCACATCAACTGCGAGTACCGGCTGATGATCGACAACTTGATGGATCTCTCGCATGAGACCTATGTGCACGCGACCAGCATCGGTCAGAAGGAAATCGACGAAACGCCCTGCAAGACCACCGTGGATGGCGACACGGTCACCACCAGCCGGTTCATGAACAACATCGAAGCGCCGCCTTTCTGGAAACTGGCTTTGCGTGGCAACAACCTCGCGGACGACGTTCCGGTGGACCGCTGGCAGGTCTGCCGCTTCACGCCGCCCAGCCATGTGATGATCGAGGTGGGCGTGGCGCACGCGGGCAAAGGCGGCTATGACGCTCCGGTGGCGCACAAGGTCTACAGCGTCGTCGTGGACTTCATCACCCCTGAGAGCGAAACCTCCCATTGGTACTTCTGGGGCATGGCCCGCAAGTTCAACCCCGGTGATCAGGCGCTGACGGACACGATCCGCGAAGGGCAGAGAAAGATCTTCACTGAAGATCTGGAGATGCTGGAGCGACAGCAGCGCAATCTGTCAGCCTGGCCCGCAAGAGACCTGCTCAAACTCAATATTGACGCAGGCGGTGTGCAGTCGCGCAAGATTCTGGAACGGCTGGTGGCTGAAGAGTCACGGCCGGGTGAATCGAAGGGCGAAGCGTCCGGCACCCGGGTTCAGGCATGACCCCGACCCCGGCGCTGTCTGTCCGCGTTGCCCGCAAACGGGTGGAAGCGGTCGACATCTGCACGTTTGAGCTCGTGTCAGTCGATGGGTCGCCGTTGCCCCCTTTCTCGGCTGGATCACATGTGGACGTGCAATTGCCGGGTGGTCTGACGCGGCAGTACTCACTTTGCAACGACCCGTCCGAGAGCCATCGCTACCTGATCGGTGTGCTGCGGGACCCGGCATCACGGGGTGGATCCCGGTCGATGCACGATCAGGTCGCTGAAAGGCAGGTTCTGCAGATCAGTCCGCCCAGGAACCATTTTCCGCTTGCGCATGGCGCCAGCAGGCACCTGTTGCTGGCGGGTGGCATCGGCGTCACGCCCATCCTTTGCATGGCCGAACGACTGGCCCATACCGGTGCGGACTTCGAGATGCACTACAGCACGCGATCCGTGGAACGATCGGCTTTTCGCGAACGCATTGCCGGTTCAACGTTTGCCAGGCGTGTGCATTTCCACTTCGACGATGGCGATGACTCGCAGAAGCTGCCGCTTGCAGCGCTGGTCGCCGCGCCCGAAAGTGGCATGCATCTTTACGTCTGTGGGCCGAAAGGTTTCATGGACGCGGTGCTGTCGGCAGCAAGAGCCACCGGCTGGCCAGAGACGCAACTGCATTACGAGTTCTTTGCCGGTGATGTGGCGAGTTCCGGTGCAGATGCTCCGTTCGAAGTTCAGCTGGCCAGCTCCGGCCGGATGGTTTTTGTGGAAAGGGGGAAAACCGTCGTAAAGGCATTGCTGGATGCAGGTGTTGATGTGGCGGTTTCCTGTGAACAGGGGGTCTGCGGCACCTGTCTCACCCGCGTCCTTGAGGGCATTCCCGATCACCGGGACATGTACCTGACGCCGGACGAGCAGGCCGCCAACGATCAGTTCACCCCCTGCTGTTCACGCGCAAAAACGCCGCGGTTGGTGCTGGATCTTTGATGTCGCGAGGCCGACCGCCGATTCTCCAACTTTGGGGCCTTTATTTCGCTATGGTCTGCGGCGGGCCGATTGCGCACAATCTCAATGTCTGACGGCTGGCAAGCCGCCATCCTCGGTTGATCTGCTTTTTCCAAGGTTTTTGTCATGTTATTGCGTCGCGTCATGGTCCGGCTCATCCTGTCTCTGGGCGCAGCTTTCAGCCTGCCAATCGTGGCGCTGGCCCAGTCGGCCTACCCGTCAAAGCCCTTGCGCATCGTTGTGCCCAATGCGCCGGGCGGCGCGGCAGACCTGACCGCGCGGGCTGTCGGGCAAAAAATGGGCGAATCACTGGGGCAACCGGTGGTGATCGAGAACAAGCCCAGTGCCGGCGGCGTGGTCGCCGGTGAACTGGTGGCCAAGGCGGCCCCTGACGGGTACACGATGCTGCTCATCTCGAGTGGAACGGCGGTCAGTAGCGCGTTGTTCAAGTCGCTGCCGTTCGATACGCAGGCTGCTTTCGTTCCGGTTGCGCCGCTGGCGAGCTTCGACCTGGTGATCGTTGCGGCGGAAGGCGGCCGCTTCAGGTCGCTCGCCGAACTGATCGCGTTCGCAAAGGCCAACCCCGGCAAGCTCAACATTGGCACGCCCAATATCGGCACCACGCAGAACCTGGCGGCCGAACTGTTCAAGTCGGCTGCCGGCATTGACGTGCAGATCGTGCCTTTCAACGGTACGCCGGCCGTCATCAATGCGCTCAGGGGCGGTCAGATTGATGCCGGACTGGACATCCTGAGCCCGTTGCTGGCGCAGATCAACGCCCGCGCCCTGCGGCCGCTGGCGGTGACCGGCGCAAAGCGCTCCCGCATGCTGCCCGATGTGCCGACGGCGCGTGAGGCGGGGGTTGCCGGGCTCAACGCCGCGTCCTGGAACGGTCTGGCGGTGCCGGCAGGTACGCCCAGGGACGTGGTTGCGCGCTTGAATCGGGAGATCGTCGCTGCGCTGAACGATCCGGTGGTTCACAAACGGCTGGAAGACCTCAACCTCGACCCGCAGCCGGGCAGCCCGGAGCAGGCGGCGGCCCTGCTGAACAACGACATCAAGCGCTGGGGCGAGGTGATCACGCTGGCGAAAATTCCTCGTCAGTAAGCAGGCTGCGCGGCGCTGGGCGGTTGCTTCCCCGGCGCCGCGCGCAACCATTCAGAGGAAATCCATCATGCGTATTGCGCAATCCCTTCGTGTCGGTCTGGTCGGCTTCGGCGAGGTGGGCAAGATTTTCGGGGCCGCTCTGGCCGGCTTGGCCGGACAGGACGGCGTCGCGTCGGTCAGCGCCTGGGACCTGAAATTTGCCCGCAGCGACGTGCAGGCCACCGAACTTGCCGCCGCCCGGCAGGCCGGCGTCGTGCCGCAGCCCTCGCTGCAGGCGCTGTGCGAAGCCTCTGACCTGATCATCTCGGCCGTGACTGCGTCGAACACGCTGGCGGTGGCCGGGCAGGCGGCGCCGTTCATCCGGCCGGGCACACTGCTGCTGGACCTCAACTCGGCCTCGCCCGGCACCAAGCAGCAGTGCGCAGCGTTGATCGACGCCGCTGGCGGCCACTATGTGGAAGCCGGCGTGATGACCTCGGTGCCGCCGTATGGCATCCGCGTGCCGATGTTGCTGGGCGGCGAGCAGGCCGCGCCGCTCGCGGCGGTGCTGGCCGGCTGGGGCCTGGATGCGAAGGTGGTGAGCCCGCGCATCGGTGTGGCCAGCGCCATCAAGATGTGCCGCAGCGTGATGATCAAGGGGCTGGAGGCACTGGTGATCGAGAGCTACAGCACCGCCCGTGCGTATGGCGTCGAAGACCATGTGCTCCCGACCTTGCAGGAGACGTTTCCGTCAATCGACTGGAGCCGGCAGGGGGCCTATTTCTTCAGCCGGGTCGTGCAGCACGGTCAGCGCCGGGCGGAAGAAATGCGCGAGTCCGCGCGCACCGTGCAGGAGGCCGGATTCGCCCCGCTGATGACCGCCGCCATTGCCGACAAGCAGCAGTGGGTGGCTGATCAGGCCCGGGCGGGTGTGTTTGCCGACATCGAGGCGGGCGCTGACTGGCAGGCCTTTGCCGACGCCCTGCTGGCGGCGCGCAAGGGTTGACCGGGCGGGGCGGGGCTTTCTTGGCTGAAGCGCCGGGTTCGGCAGGACCCGGCGAGAACGGGCAAGGCCAGCGTGGGTCCGCCGGCCTTCACCCGGCTGGGGCGGTGTCCTTGCTGCCAGCCGGCGCGGTGTTGGCGGGCGCTGAGGCGGGCAAAGTGGCTGCTTGCGGCGACGGGCGCAAGCGCGCGCAGGTTCTGTCCTGAGAAATTTCAATCGCCTTCGGGCGTTTGCCCTTGACGGTGAGCAATTGCTCGATGTCGCGGCAGGCCTGGTCGGTGCACAGTTGCCAGCCTTTGCCGGTGGCGCCGGAGACGGCGAGCCGGATGCGCTGCTGCGGCGGCAGCGCGCCGGGGTAGACCCACCAGCCGTCTTTCAGCTCGGCGTTGTCGGGTGGCTCCATGCCGGCGCCCGAGCCCCGGATGCGGGCTTCTTCCAGCACCAGTCCGTCAGGCGTTGCGCGCCAGCGCTCTTCCCAGCCGGTCTTTTCAACCGAATGCTCCCAGCGCAGTGTGAAGGCGGACAACGACAGTGAGATCGCGATCGCCGATGTCGCCAGGCAAAGGCTCATGTAGTCGATTTCAAAGCCAGCAAGCGGCGACTGCGCATCCAGTGCAGGCCAATCGTCACGGCAGAAAGGGCAAAGCCCACTTCGTCGGTCAGTGGCAGGGCCGCAATCAGCGCTACCGCAGACGCTGCAGCCAGAATCCGCTCGGGCCAGCTCATGTGCGTGCGCAGGAAACCCGTCACCGCCGCACCCCACAGGCCGATGGCCAGCACTGCCTTGACGATGATGTAGGCCGCTGCCACGGGCAGGCCCCACTGCGCGGCCAGCGGCCCGCCGGGCTGCAGCATCAGCGCGGGCGAATACACCGCCATGAACGGAATGACGAATCCCGCCGCCGCGACCTTGATCGCCTGTATCGAGATGGCCAGGCCTTTTTCGCGCGCAATCGGCGCAGCGGCAAAGCAGGCCAGCGCCACCGGTGGCGTCAGATCCGCCAGGATGCCGAAGTAGAAGACAAACATGTGGCTGACCAGCAGCGGCACACCCAGCGCCAGCAGCGCCGGCCCGGCAATCGACGAGGTGATGATGTAGTTGGGAATGGTCGGAATGCCCATGCCCAGGATCAGGCAGGTGATCATGGTCAGCACCAGCGACAGCATCAGGCTGTGCTGGCCCACCGCAACGACGAACTGGCCGAAGGTGTTGGCCACGCCGGTCAGCGTCACGGTGCCGATGATGATGCCGACGATCGCACAGGCCACGCCCACCGGCAGCGCGGTCTTGGCGCCGTCGGCCAGGCTGTCGCGGCAGATCAGCAGCGTCTTGCGGCCGCCCCGGGTGAACAGGCTGATGCCGATCAGCGCCGCAATGGCCAGGCCCAGCACCGGCATGCCGAATTCGCTGAAAGAGGCGGCGATCACGCCCAGGCCGAGCCAGAACAGCACCCGCAGCGTCATGTTGCTGACACCCAGCGCAATCGAGCCGCCCAGAATCAGCATCACCGTCAGCGCCAGGCCTACCGTGCCGGCAAACAGCGGCGTGTAGCCGCCAAACAGCAGCCAGACCAGCACCACCAGCGGCAGGATCAGGTACCAGCGCGCCTTCAGTGCCTTCATCGGCGACGGCAGTTCATCCTTGGGCAGACCGACCAGATTGGCCCGGCCGGCTTCCAGATGCACCATCCAGAAGGCCGACAGAAAGTACAGCATCGCCGGCACCACGGCGGCCTTGACGATGGCTGCGTAGGGCAGGTCCAGCGTCTCGGCCATGATGAACGCCACGGCGCCCATCACCGGCGGCATGATCTGCCCGCCCATCGACGCCGTGGCCTCGACGCCTCCGGCAAACGCCGCCTTGTAGCCAAAGCGCTTCATCAGCGGAATGGTGAACTGCCCCGTGGTCACCACGTTGGCCACGCCGGAGCCGCTGATGGTGCCCATCAGGCCGGACGAAATCACCGCCACCTTTGCCGGGCCGCCGCGCGCCTGGCCGAACAGCCCCAGCGCCACGTCGGTGAACAGGCTGATCATGCCGGCCTTCTCCAGGAACGCGCCGAACAGGATGAACAGGAAGATGTAGGTGGACGACACATAGGTGGGGATGCCGTACACCCCCTCGGTGCCGAAGGCCATGTGATCGACCACCTGGGAAAACGCATAGCCGCGGTGGTTCAGCGGCGATGGCAGGTACTGGCCGAACAGGCAGTAGCCCAGAAAAAAGCCTGCAATGATCGGCAGTGCCGGGCCCATGATGCGCCAGGTGACGATGAACAGCAGCGCCAGCAGCGCCACGCCCACCATCATGTCGATCTGCGTGGGGTCACCCGCGCGCTGCAGGAGCGCCGTGTATTCGACCCACTGGTAGGCTGCCAGCATCACCGAAACGGCGGCGGCCAGCCACGACAACAGCTGCCGCACCTTGCCTTCCTCGTAGGCGGCCGCCAGCAGCGGAAACGCCAGTGCCATCAGAAAGCCCACATGCACCGCGCGCACGACCTGACTGGGCATGTCGATCACGTGCGCCGCCGTTGCGACCTGGAAGACCGAGAAGGCAATCGCCAGCCAGTAAAGCAGCCGGCCGGTCAGGCCGACCGGAAACGCCGCCGCCAGCGGATCGTGCGCCTTGAGCAGGGCTTCGGTGTCGGGTGGCGCGCCATCGGCGTCCCCGGACGGCGGCTGGCCGCCCGCAGCAGATTGAGCCATGGGCAGCTCGCCTTACTTGATCAGGCCTTTTTCCTTGTAGTAGCGCGCCGCACCCGGGTGCAGCGGCACCGGCATGCCGGCAATCGCGTCTTTCAGCGTGATGCCCTGTGCCGCCTTGTGCGCCGCGACCATCTGGTCAAGGTTCTCGAACAGCTGCTTGGTCATCTGGTACACCACTTCGTCGGGCACGCCGGCGTGGGTGATCAGGAAGTTGCTGACCGCCACCGTCGGCACGTCGGCGGTCTGGCCGCTGTAGGTGTTGGCCGGAATCGTTGCGGCCACGTAGGGCGGGCCCAGCTTGGCAGCCAGCGCCGCAGGGACCGACACCACGTTGATCGGCACCGAACTGGCCAGGTCGCGGATGGACGAAACGCCCAGGCCGGCCGACTGCAGCGTCGCGTCGAGCTGGCGGTTCTTGATCAGTTCGACCGATTCACCGAACGGCAGGTATTCGGTCTTGCCCAGATCCTTGTACGACATGCCGGCCGCCGCAAAGATGGTGCGTGCATTCACCTCGGTGCCGGACTTGGCCGCGCCCACCGACAGGCTCTTGCCCTTGAGGTCGCTGAGCGTCTTGATGCCGCTGGACTGCGAGGCCACGATCTGGATCACGTTGGGGTACACGGCTGCAATGCCGCGCAGCTTGTCGAGCTTCTTCGGAAAGCCCAGCTCGGCGTTGCCCTCCCAGGCGAAGCCAACCGAATCACCCAGCGCGAGCGCGATTTCACCGCGTCCGGCCTGCAGCAGGTTCAGGTTCTCGACCGATGCCTTGGTGCTTTGCACCTGAGTGCGCACGCCGGGGATTTTTTCGGCGTAGATCTTGCCCATGGCCACGCCCAGCGGGTAGTACACACCGCTGGTGCCGCCGGTCAGGATGTTGATGAACTGTTCGGCCTGTGCCGTCACCGGGCCCAGCGCCGTGGCGGCCACGGCGGCAGAGGCGGCGATCAGACAAAAACGTCGTTTGAGGGTCATGGAAAGTCTCCTGTTCAGATTGCGGGAAGTGGTGGCCACCGGTGTTGCCGGCGCCGCGACCAGACACCGGTCAGCCGCACCCGCGACGCAGATGCAGAACCGGCTTTGCCCAAACATTATGGAATGGCCGGCGGCGGCAGGTACAGGGGTATTACCCGCACAAGAGTCGTTCCGACCGAGGAGGGGGTGTGCGGCCCGTGAGGCCCGATTTCATGAAAAATCGGGCAATATCCAGCGTCGAATGGTGGAATGTTGCTATCTATTTGATATTTTCAGGGCCAGCTGCTGCCCCCATCCGCGCCAGCGTGGTCTGGCGGATCAGCGCCAGCGTTGCCTGCTGCGTCAGCGTGGCGGGACGCTGGGCACTGACGGCGAGGTACAGCCGGGTGCGCAGTGGCGGGTCGGTGATGCTGCGCGTCACAAAAGCCGACGGGTTGATCGAACTGCTGACCGCGATGCGCGAAAGAATGGCGTTGCCCATGCCCTCGGCCACCAGATCAAGGATCGCGGCCACACCGTCGATCTCCAGCGTCACCGTCGGGCGGCAGCCGATGCCCGCCATCTCCGACTCCACATGCATGCGGATCGCGTTGGGGCGGCTGGGGATCACCAGCGGCAGACTGGCCACGGATTTCAGCGTGACCGGCGCGGGCGGGTCCTCGGCCAGGCCGGCCGGGCGTTTTTGCACCAGCAGCAACTCCTCGGTCAGCAGCGGCTGAATCTCGATGCCGGCGGTCGGCTGGGCGTTGTAGAGCACGGCGATGTCCAGCCTGCCGTCCAGCAGCGATTCCTGCATCGCCGCCGACAGGTTCTCGCTGATCGACAGTTGCGCGTCGGGCATCTGCTGGCGAAACGCGCGCGTCAGCGGCACGGTCAATACACGCGCCAGACTCGGCGGCAGCCCGATGGCCACGCGCCCGGCCAGTGCGCCGCGCACCCGGCCCAGTTCCTCGCGTGCCCGCTCGACCTGATGCAAGATGCCGCGAGCGTGCTCCAGCAGCAGCTTGCCGGCCTCGGTCGGCGTCGCGCCGCGGCCGTTGCGGGCCAGCAGGCTCTGGCGCAGCTCCACCTCCAGCAGTCGCACCTGGCGGCTCAGCGCCGGCTGGGCAATGTCGAGCGAGATCGAGGCGCGTGTGAAGCTGCCCATTTCGGCCACACGCACAAAGTATTCGAGCTGTTTCAGGTCCATGTCCGGGCGGGCTGCCAAGTGATATCGGGTGATGTTATACCTGCTAGACGCAATCGATGCTTTTTGCATAACAGCCCGGCGACCAGAATGCAGCACATGACCACCATTCATCCTTGCCCGGCGGAGGGACTGTGACCCGCGACATTCACGGCATCTCGTCGATGGCCACGCGCGCTTTGCTTGCCGAGCTGGCAGGTCGCTACGGCCGAGAGTCGGGCGTGACGGTGGGCTTCGAATCGGTGGGTGGCGTCGACGCCGCGCGCCGTGTGCAGGCGGGCGAGGCCTTTGACCTGGTGGTGCTGGCGTCCGACGCGATCGACAAGCTGATCGCCAGCGGCCACCTGCAGCCGGGCAGCCGGGTCGATCTGGTGCGCTCGATGGTGGCCGTCGCCGTGCGAGCCGATGCGCCGGCGCCCGACATCTCGAGCGAAGCGGCGCTTCGCCAGGCGGTGCTCGCCGCCAGCCGCATCGGATATTCCACCGGCCCCAGCGGCACCGCGCTGCTGCAGCTGTTTGCGCGCTGGGGCATTGCCGATGACATCCAGCCGCGCCTGATGCAGGCGCCACCCGGCGTGCCGGTGGCCGCGCTGGTGGCCCGGGGCGACGTTGCGCTGGGCTTTCAGCAACTGAGCGAACTGATCAACGTAACGGGTATCACCGTGGTCGGCACACTGCCGCCAGGCTGCCAGATCGTCACCACTTTTTCAGCCGGCGTGCCCGTAGGCGTGACCGCCGGTTCGCTAAAGGCGGCGCAGGTTCGCGCACTGCTGGACTGGCTGGCCTCACCCGTCACCATTGAGGCCAAACGCCAGCAGGGCATGGAGCCCGCCTGAATCACCGCTTGCACCCACCCGGAGAACCCATGAGCCTCATCATCGATTGCCACGGTCACTACACCACGGCCCCCAAAGCGCTGGAAACCTGGCGCAACCAGCAGATTGCCGGCATCCAGGACCCTGCGGTCATGCCCAGAGCCGCCGATCTGAAGATCAGCGACGACGAACTGCGCGAGTCCATCGAGACCAACCAGCTGCGCCTGATGAAGGAGCGCGGCAGCGACATCACGCTGTTTTCGCCGCGCGCCAGCTTCATGGCGCACCACATCGGTGATTTCAACGTCTCCAGCACCTGGGCGGCGATCTGCAACGAGCTGTGCTACCGGGTCTCCACGCTGTTCCCCGAGCACTTCGTGCCCGTGGCCATGCTGCCGCAGTCGCCCGGTGTCGACCCGGCCACCTGCATTCCCGAACTGGAAAAGTGCGTGAAGGAATACGGCGCGGTCGGCATCAACCTGAACCCCGACCCCTCTGGCGGCCACTGGACCAGCCCGCCGCTGACCGACCGCCACTGGTACCCCATCTACGAAAAAATGGTCGAGTACGACCTGCCGGCGATGATTCACGTCTCCACGTCGTGCAACGCCTGTTTCCACACCACCGGCGCGCATTACCTGAATGCCGACACCACCGCTTTCATGCAGTGCGTGCAGGGCGACCTGTTCAAGGATTTCCCCACGCTGAAGTTCCTGATTCCCCATGGCGGCGGCGCCGTGCCCTACCACTGGGGGCGTTTCCGCGGTCTGGCGCAGGAGATGAAGAAGCCGCTGCTCACCGAGCACGTGCTGAACAACATCTTCTTTGACACCTGCGTCTATCACCAGCCGGGCATCGACCTGCTGAACACGGTGATTCCGGTGAAGAACGTGCTGTTTGCCA
This sequence comes from Burkholderiaceae bacterium, assembly GCA_014879655.1. GTDB lineage: Bacteria > Pseudomonadota > Gammaproteobacteria > Burkholderiales > Burkholderiaceae_C > JACSRS01. The sequence goes on along the minus strand of JACSRS010000100.1, from coordinate 3,300 downwards.
GCGAGATGATCGGAGCGGTGCGTGGCATCGACCCGCAGACGGGCAACTATTACGACGACACCAAACGCTATATCGAGGCTTCGACCATCCTCAGCGCGGAGGACAAGCAGCAGATTTATGAGGGCAATGTACGCAGGGTATTTCCGAGGCTGGATGCATTGTTGAAGTTCAGGGGACGGTGATCCGAGGCGCAATGGGTGGTGGGGATCGGGCGGTCATGGTGGAAGTGAAATGACGAAAGCCCTCCATTGGTAGCGGCAGAGTCGGGGTGGGTACCGCAGCGAAGTCAAGGAGGAGCCCGCAAAGCGGGCGGGGGACATGAGCGGAGGTATTCACCCCGGCTCTGTCGCGGGTTCAGAGAGCAAAGTTTTGGAGAATTGAAATGTACGAATTGGGCGTTGTCTACAGAAACATCAACCGCGCCGACCGCGCGGCGGCCGACGGCCTGGCGGCGCTGGGCTCGGCCACGGTGCACGAGGCCATGGGCCGCGTCGGCCTGCTCAAACCCTACATGCGGCCCATCTACCCCGGCGCGCAGGTGTCGGGAACGGCTGTCACGGTGCTGCTGCAGCCGGGCGACAACTGGATGATGCACGTCGCTGCCGAGCAGATCCAGCCGGGCGACGTGGTGGTGGCCGCCGTCACCGCTGAATGCACCGACGGCTACTTTGGCGACCTGCTGGCCACCAGCTTCATGGCGCGGGGTGCCAGGGCGCTGATCATCGACGCCGGCGTGCGCGACGTAAAGACGCTGCAGGAAATGGGCTTTCCGGTCTGGAGCAAGGCGATTTCCAGCAAAGGCACGATCAAGGCCACGCTGGGTTCGGTCAACATCCCGGTGGTCTGCGCCGGCATGATCGTCACGCCTGGCGACGTGATCGTGGCCGACGACGATGGTGTGGTCTGTGTGCCCGCTGCCCGCGCGGTGCAGACGCTGGAAGCGGCGCGCAAGCGCGAGAGCTTTGAAGGCGAAAAGCGCGCCAAGCTGGCGTCCGGCACCCTGGGGCTGGACATGTACAAGATGCGCGAGCCGCTGGCCGCCGCCGGCCTGAAATACATCGACTGAGGCACCGTGATGGACAAACCCGTGAGCGGCGACTTCGCCAAGACCCCCGGCTGGCTGGACTGGTACACCGGCCCGGCCAAGCCGCGCTTTCAGGTGCCGGCCGGCAGCGTGGACGCGCACTGCCATGTCTTCGGCCCCGGTGCCGAATTCCCCTACGCACCCGAGCGCAAGTACACCCCGTGCGACGCCAGCGCCGAGCAGCTGTTTGCGCTGCGTGACCACCTGGGTTTTGCGCGCAACGTCATCGTGCAGGCCACCTGCCACGGCGCCGACAACCGCGCGATGGTGAATGCGCTGCAGCGTTCCGGCGGCATGGCGCGCGGCGTGGCCACGGTCAAACGCAGCGTGACCGACGAGCAGCTGCAGTCCATGCACGACGCCGGCGTGCGCGGCGTGCGCTTCAACTTCGTCAAGCGCCTGGTCGACTTCACGCCCAAGGATGAACTGCTGGAAATTGCCAGCCGCATTCAGGCCTGGGGCTGGCATGTGGTGATCTATTTCGAGGCAGTGGATCTGCCCGAGCTGTGGGACTTTTTCACGGCGCTGCCGACCACCGTGGTGGTGGACCACATGGGTCGGCCGGATGTGGGCAAGCCCATCGACGGCCTGGAGTTTTCGCTGTTTCTCAAGTTCATGCGTGAGCATCCGAATGTGTGGAGCAAGGTCAGCTGCCCCGAGCGTCTTTCGGTCACCGGCCCTAAGGCATTGCAGGGCGAGCAGTCAGCCTATCGTGATGTGGTGCCGTTTGCACGCCGCGTCGTCGAGCAGTTCCCGGACCGGGTACTCTGGGGCACCGACTGGCCCCACCCCAACCTGAAAGACCACATGCCCGACGACGGCCTGCTGGTGGACTTCATTCCGCATATCGCCGTCACACCCGAACTGCAGCAGAAATTGCTGGTGACCAACCCCATGCGCCTGTACTGGCCGGAGGATGCCCATGCCCCTCGATAAACCCTATCTCGACGTTCCCGGCACCACCATCTTTGACGCCGAGCAGTCCCGCAAGGGCTACTGGCTCAACCAGTTCTGCATGTCGCTGATGAAGGCGGAAAACCGCGCGCGTTTCAAGGCCAACGAGCGCGCCTATCTGGATGAATGGGCGATGACCGAGGAGCAGAAGCAGGCCGTGCTGGCGCGTGACCTGAACAGGTGCATCCGCAGCGGCGGCAACATCTACTTTCTGGCCAAGATCGGCGCCACGGACGGGCTGAGCTTCCAGCAGATGGCCGGCTCGATGACTGGCATGACCGAGACCGAATACCGCGACATGATGATCCGCGGTGGCCGCTCGGTCGAAGGCAATCGTTACATCGGGGAACACGGCGACGCGCAGGCGGACCGCCAGCCCCAAGGTGCCGCCGGGCAGAAGAAAGGAGCCTGAGCATGGCCAGAATCACCGCATCGGTCTATACCTCGCACGTGCCGGCCATCGGCGCAGCGCTCGACCTGGGCAAGAGCACCGAGCCCTACTGGCAACCGGTGTTCGCCGGCTATGACTTCTCCAAACAATGGATGAAGGACAACAAGCCCGACGTCATCTTTCTGGTCTACAACGACCACGCCACCGCCTTCAGCCTGGCGATGATTCCGACCTTTGCCATCGGCACGGCGGCGTCTTTCAACCCGGCCGACGAAGGCTGGGGTCCGCGCCCGGTGCCGGTGGTGCAGGGCCATCCGGAGCTGGCGTCGCACATCGCGCAATCGGTGATCCAGCAGGACTTTGATCTCACCATCGTCAACCAGATGGACGTGGACCACGGCCTGACGGTGCCGCTGTCGCTGATGTGCGGCGAGCAGGACCCGGTCAAGGGTGCCTGGCCGTGTCCGGTGATTCCGTTCGCGGTCAATGTGGTTCAGTACCCGGTGCCTTCCGGCAGGCGCTGCTTTGCGCTGGGTCAGGCGATCCGCAAGGCGGTGGAGAGCTACGATGGCGACCTGAAGGTGCACATCTGGGGCACCGGCGGCATGAGCCACCAGCTGCAGGGCGCTCGCGCCGGTCTGATCAACCGCGAGTGGGACAACGCCTGGCTGGATCAGATGATCGCCGACCCGGTCGCCTGTGCCGGCGTGCCGCACATCGACTACGTGCGCGAAGCCGGCAGCGAAGGCATCGAACTGGTCATGTGGCTGATTGCCCGCGGCGCCATGTCCGATGTGGTCGACGGCAAGGTGCAGGGGCCACCGCCCAAGGTCACGCACCGCTTCTACCATGTGCCTGCGTCGAACACGGC
>JACSRS010000114.1 GCA_014879655.1 Burkholderiaceae bacterium | reverse complement strand
CGAGCTGTTCCTCACGCTCAAGGGCAAGCACAGCCTGATGGTGGTGGAGCACGACATGAGCTTCATCCGAACCATCAGCGAGATCGTCACCGTGTTGTGCGACGGCTCGGTGCTGGCCCAGGGTACGCTGGACCAGGTGCAGGCCGACGAACGGGTGATCGAGGTGTACCTTGGCCGCTGAACCCACAGACGCTCCCATGCTCAACGTCAAGAACATCAACCAGTACTACGGTGGCTCGCACATCCTGCGTGATGTCAGCCTGACCACGCAGACCGGCAAGGTCACGGTGCTGCTCGGCCGCAACGGCGTCGGCAAGACCACCTTGCTCAAGTCGCTGATGGGCCTGGTGCCGATCAAGTCCGGTGCCATCGAGCTCGATGGCCGTGCCATCCAAAGCGCAACGCCCTACGAGCGCGCCCGCGCCGGCATCGGCTACGTGCCGCAGGGGCGCGAGATCTTCGCCCGCCTGACAGTCGAAGAAAACCTGCGCATGGGGCTGGCCTACAAGAGCGGCAGCACGCCGGTGCCGGCCGAGTTGTACGAGCTGTTTCCCGTGCTCAAGCAGATGCTGCACCGCCGGGGCGGTGACCTGTCCGGCGGCCAGCAGCAGCAGCTGGCCATTGCCCGCGCGCTGGCGCCCAAGCCGCGCCTGCTGATTCTGGACGAGCCCACCGAGGGCATCCAGCCCAGCATCATCAAGGACATCGGCCGCGTGATCCGCATGCTGGCCGACCGGGGCGACATGGCCATCCTGCTGTGCGAGCAGTACTACGACTTTGCCGAGGAATTGGCCGACGACTACCTGGTGATGGAGCGCGGAGAAGTCATCGCCCGCGGCCCCGGCAGCGAGATGGAAGCCAAAGGCATCCGGCAACTGGTGGCGATCTGACACGCAGACCCGGACCGGACGGCGGGGGACTGCGCGCTGGCCGGGTTCGAGGTGCTGGCTGCCGCTTTCAGCGCCTTCAGAAGCTCACGTATTGATAGCTGAAACGCGCCGTTTGACGCTGGCTAACGTCTGTTTTCATCGAGAAAACGATGCCGGAGGGCGTTGACCCTCCTTGTCGCCAGCGTCTGCATTCACGGATTGCGGTGGCTCGGCAACGCGGCTGAATCCGCGCGCCGTCAGCACCCCAGCTGATCGGCCAGCGCGGTCAGGCTGGCCGCGTGAAGGTCGTTGCCCGGTTGCGGCGAGACATCCTTGATGTGCGCTGCGCCAAACTCGAGCGGGCGCTCGATGTAGGCCGTGCGCAGGCCGCAGGCGCGGGCGCCGGCCAGATCGTCGTGGTGGGCGGCCACCAGCATCACTTCATCGGGGCGCAGGTCAAACACCCGGGCCACGCCCAGGTAGGTGGCGGGGTCGGGCTTGTAGGCGCGGAACACCTCGGCGCTCAGCACGCAATCCCACGGCAGGCCGGCGCGTTTGGCCATGTCGGTCAGAAGGCCGATGTTGCCGTTGGACAGGGTACAGATCGTGTAGTGGCGCTTCAGGCGCGTCAGCCCTTCCACGCTGTCGGGCCAGGCGTCCAGGCGGTGCCAGGCGCGGTTCAATTGGCGCCGCTGCGCTTCGTCCAGACGATCCAGCCCGAACTGCGGCAGCAGGCTGTCCAGAATCTGGCGGTGCAGGTCGTCGATCAGCGTCCAGCCCTGCTCACCGGCCATCACCCGCGCCATTGCCGGCTTGTAGCCGGCCCGCCAGGCGCGGGCAAATGCATCGCCGTCCACCCTTGGCGCAATGGCCTGCACTTCGCGCGCGATGCTGCCGTGCCAGTCGACCACGGTACCGAAGATGTCGAAGGCCAGCACCCTGACATCGTCGGCAATATCCTTGGCGCTGCTCATGATTCCACCGCCTTTGCTTCGGAGATCGTTGCCGCTGCGGCGCGCAGCTTGTCCTTTTTGCTCGGGCGCCTGCCCTTGATCCCACCGGTGCCGGGTTTTGCTGCGACTTCAGGGTCGGCGCTCGTTGTTGCAGGGGCTGGCGGAGCGGGCTCAAAGCCATCGAGCTGCTCGCGCGGCACCGGCAGGCCCTGGCGCTTTTCGATCAAGCGGAAGTGCGCTTCGTCGCCAGCGCTGACAAAGCTGATGGCCAGCCCCGGTTCGCCGGCCCGACCGGTCCGGCCGATTCGATGGATGTAGTCGGTGGCCGAGCGGGGCAGGTCGAAGTTGATGACCACCGGCAATTGCGCGATGTCGATGCCGCGCCCGGCCAGATCGGTCGAAACGACGACGCGGATGCGCCGCGCCTTGAAGTCGGCCAGCACCTGCTGGCGCTTGCCCTGACTCAGCATGCCGTGAAACGGTTCGGCAGCCAGTCCCACCCTGCGCAGCTTGTCGGCCACCTGTTCGGCCGCGTACTTGGTGGCAACGAAAACCAGCACCCGATCCCAGTCGTGCTCGGCCAGCAGGTGGCGCAGCAGCGGTGAGCGGCGGTGGGTGTCGACATGGATGGCCCGCTGCGTGATGGCTGGCTGGTCGCTTGATTCTGCGGCGACGTCAACGCGAACCGGGTCGTGCAGCAGCGAATCCGCCAGCGCCTGCACCGCCGGTGCAAAGGTTGCCGAAAAAAACAGGTTCTGCCGCCGGGCCGGCAGGCGCTGCAGAAGTTGGGTCAGTTCGTCGGCAAAACCCAGATCGAGCAGGCGATCGGCTTCGTCCAGCACCAGCATCTGCACCGCATCGAGCGTCAGCGCGTTGTGGGCGAGCAGGTCCAGCAGGCGACCCGGTGTGGCAATGACGATGTCGGCGCCGCCGCGCAGGTGCAGCATTTGCGGGTTGATCGACACCCCGCCGAAGACAACAGCTGTTTTCAGCCGCTGGGGCAGGGCCCGCGCCAGTGCCATGAATTCGCCGCCGACCTGGGTGGCCAGTTCGCGCGTGGGCACCAGCACCAGTGCGCGTGGTCGTCGCGGCGCCGGGGCGGTGGCTTCGGTCAGCCGCTGCAGCACGGGCAGCGCGAAGGCGGCGGTCTTGCCCGAGCCGGTCTGCGCGCAGGCGCAGACGTCGCGGCTGGCCAGACCGGGGCCGATGGCCTGGGTCTGCACGTCGGTTGGTGCGTGCCAGCCCTGCTGTGCAGCGGCGTGAATCAGGGACGGGTTCAGCCCGCAGGTGTCAAAAGTCATGATCCAGTTTAAGCTGCCGGGCACTGGCCGCGCCGGCACCGTGCCGGACCCGCCTGCAGGAGAAGCCGATGCACCCTGAAATTCCAAAGTCTGCCGGCACCGCCCATGGTCTGGTGATCACAACCGTTGCGTCCGAAAGTGAGGCTGATGCGCTTGCGCGCCAGATCGTCGCCGCCGGCCTGGGTGCCTGCGTGCAACTGGAGCCGGTTCGCAGCGTGTATCGCTGGCAGGGCCAGGTATGCGTGGAGTCGGAGTGGCGCCTGCAGATCAAGACACCGCAGTCGCGCTACGCCGAGCTCGAAGCTTTCATCCTCGAACGGCACAGCTACCAACTGCCGGAGATCGTGATGCTGCCCATCGCTGCCGGGCTGGCCGGCTATCTCGCCTGGGTGGACGCCGGCACGACGCCCGATGACGGCAAGGTGCCGGGCGAATGATCAGGCGTCCGCCTTGGGGAATGTCGGCGCGTTGCCGTCACCCACCCAGGCGTCCAGCAGGGTGTAGCTGACCGCCAGCAGCACCGGCCCGGCGAAGATGCCGACCAGCCCGAAGGCGATCAGGCCGCCGATCACGCCGGCAAAAATCAGCAGCAGCGGCAGGTCGGCGCCGCGCTTGATCAGCGCCGGGCGCACGAAGTTGTCCATCGTCACCACCACCGACGACCACAGCAGCAGGAAGGTCGCCCAGCTGTTGTCGCCACTCCAGTAAAGCCAGGCGACAGCCGGAAACATCACCAGGCCCGGCCCCAGCTGCGCGATGCACAGCATCAGCATGACGGCGGTGAGCAGGCCCGCGTAAGGCACGCCGGCGATGGCCAGACCGATGCCGCCCAGCCCGGATTGCAGCACCGCCGTGACCCCGACACCCAGCGCCACCGCGCGGATCGACTTGCCTGCCAGAATGACCGCGTTTTCGCCCGGCGCGCCCGCCAGCCGCCGACCGAACCGATGCACGGCACGAGCGGCCGGCTCGCCGCCCGCATACATCAGCGCGGAGATGATGACGGTGAGAACCAGTTGCACGAAGATCGACCCCACACTTCCCGCCTGTGAAACCAGCCATTTGGCAATGTTGTCGGCATAAGGCGCCAGCTCGGACATCATGGCCGTCGGCCCATCGGCGATGGCCTGCATCCAGAATTCGACGATCTTCTCGCCCACCATCGGCAGGCTGGCCACCCATTCGGGTGGTGGCGGAATCTGCATCGTCGCGGCAGTCCGGGCCAGCGACTTGATGTCGTCGAAATGGTTGAAGATGGTGCCAATCGCGACGAGCATCGGCACCATGAACAGCAGCAGCAGCAGCAGCGTCATCACCAGCACCGCCAAGCTGCGCCGGCCACCCAGCCGGGCCTGGAACCACTGCAGCATCGGCCAGGTCGCAACCACGATCATCGTGGCCCAGATCGTGGAACCGATGAAGGGACGCAGAATCCACAGCGAGGCCACGATGAGCAAGCCGATAAAAAGCACGCCCAGTGTGGTGCGGACCAGATCAGGAGCTTGTTTTGTCATGGGTCGTGTTTCGACATTTTCGGAAAATCGCGAAGGATCAAGTGTAGGGCGTTGATCGCCGCAGAGGCTACAAGGCCCAGATGCGAGGTGCAGTAGCCGGCAATTGCCACAAGACCATCCGCCAGGCGGCCCGCACCCGCTGCATCAGGTCCATGGCGGGTTCGACAACCGGCGCCAGTGCGCGCACAACAATGATCTGCGAATTTGGGCTGGTGACGCCGGCGGTGGCCGCCAGTGAATGGGACTGGATGATCGAGCGGGCCGCCTCCAGCGCCGCATCGCAGCGGGAACGATCGAGCGACGAGCCGCAGGCCAGAAACAGCGACGCCATGCAACGGTGGCCGGCCATGCCAATGGCGCCGTCGAGCAGCAGCCGGTCGGCGGCGTCAATGCAGCCCCGCTCCAGCCAGACACCCGGCATTTCGATGTGCTGTAGCAGGCGACCGGTCTCAAACGGCAGACCCGCGCCGGGCAGGCCGAACGCGGTGACATCCCAGCCCAGCAGTTCGGCACCGGGCGCCAGTGTGAAAGTCACCCGGTTTTCGCCCTGGCAGGCGTTGTAGCTGATGGCTTCGAGCGGCAGCCATTCCAGCCGGGCGCTCTCCGCCATCGAGATCGACGTGCGCTGCAGTGCCAGATCGCCGGTCGAGCGGTAAAAGCGGGTGGCACCCGGGGTGGTGATCAAACCGTGCGCGCCGTGCGCAACGGATACGCTGATGTCCAGCGTGTCGCCGCCGACCAGCCCGCCGGGTGGATGCACGAGCACGTTGTGGCAGACGGCGTCGCCCTCGGGGTACAGGCTTTGCAGGATGCGCAACGGACCGCTGTGCTGGTGGCGGACCACCGTTCGGGCAGCTTCCAGGGCGTAATCCAGCTGAAGGCGGGCATGCCAGCTCATGATGGGTTTCGTGTGTAACCCTTTGAACTATCAATAGCAGAGCAAAAGAAATCCATTTGACGCTGGGAATTGGTCATTTTTATCAATAAATTGTCAAAAAAACCCTGGGGGGTGCCGCTCGCCGCGAGGCCACTGTTACCGGTTGAAAGCGACAGGCCGCGGAGCGGCGCTTTCGCCGCCGGCGCGCCAGCGCTCAGGCCTTCCAGAACGTCCGGTGCAGTTCGGCAATGGCTTCCTGCACGTCAGGCACCGGGCCGGTGACGCGCACCGACTTTTGCCCGGCAGCCAGCACGGTGCGGCTGGGCAGGTCCATGGTCGGGTTCTCGCCGTGATTGCCGGTCAGCGCCAGCAATTCGCGTTCGGTCATGCCGAAGACCAGCCGGCCGATGTTGGCCCAATACTGCGTGCCGGCGCACATCGCGCAAGGCTCGACGGTGGTGACCAGCGTGCACTGCCACAGGTAGTCGGGCGCGAAGTTGGTGGCGGCGGTGCGCGCCAGCGTCGACTCCGCGTGGTTCACCGTGTCGACGTTGCCTTGTTCGGCCAGCACGGTCTCAAAGTCGGGTGCGACCAGGATGGCGCCGAAAGGGTGGCGACCCAGCCCCATCGCGCGCCGCGCAACCTCGTTGGCGTGCAGCAGATGGCGGTTGACTTGTTCGGGCGTCATGGGCAAACCGCCACCGGGCCGCTCCAAAGCGGTTTGGGCCCACTCATGGGGCAGTGAGAGCTCGCCAGAGCCAGGCACGGGGGCATTTTCTTCAGTGCCCCTGCGAGCCGCGGTGGGCCCAGGCGGTGGTGTGTTTCTCGATCGCGCTGAACAGCTCGTACATGCCCATGGCCATCACGCCGACGACCAGCAGGCCGGCAAAAGCCAGACCCATCTGCATTGCGGAACCGGCCGAGATCAGCAGGTAGCCGATACCTTCGTTCGCGGCGGTCATCTCCGACACCGTGGTGCCAACGAAAGCCAGCGTGATCGCCACCTTCAGCGAGCCGTAGAAATACGGCATGGAGCGCGGCAGACCGACCTTCACCAGCACGTCCCAGCGCCGGGCACCCAGCACGCGCAGCACGTCTTCCAACTCCGGTTCCAGCGTGGCCAGGCCCGTGGCGATGTTTACCATGATCGGGAAGAAGCTGATCAGGAAGGCGGTCAGGATGGCCGGGCCGGCGCCAATGCCGAACCAGACCACCAGGATGGGGACAAACGCGGCCTTGGGTAGTGCATTGAAGGCCGTCATCAGCGGATAGATCGCGGTATAGGCCAGTCGCGAACTGCCAATGACAAAGCCCAGCAGCACGCCGACGACGATGGCGATGCCAAAGCCGACCATCGTGACCCAGAAGGTGCGCCAGGCGTGACCGGCTATCAGGCCCCGGTATTCGATGAACTGGTTCCAGATGCGCACCGGGCTCGGGAAAATGAATTCCGAGACGTTGAAGGCCGAGCAGATGAACTGCCACAGCGCCAGCACGGCCACCAGCAGGATCCACGGCGACCAGCGTTCGACTTGTTTGTTGTTCATGGGCAGAAGCTTTCGCCGTTCACTGGTTGATCACCGCGCCGGTCTGACGCATCGCGCCGATATGGCCGCGAAGTTCGTGCACGATGTCGGTGAACTCTTTCGTATAGGTGATTTCAAGGTCGCGCGGGCGCGGCAGGTCGATCTCGCGGCGCACCACGAAGCGGCCGGGGCTCTTGCTCATCACGTACACCGTGTCGGCCAGAAACACCGATTCGCGCAGGTCGTGCGTGACGAGGATGACGTTGAACTGCTGCTCGGTCCACAGGTCGCGCAGGATGCACCAGAGCTCCTCGCGGGTGAACGCGTCGAGCGCACCGAAGGGTTCGTCCAGCAGCAACATCTTGGGTTCGTGGATCAGCGCACGGCAGATGCTGGCGCGTTGCTGCATGCCGCCCGACAGCTGCCACGGGAACTGATCTTCGTAGCCGCCCAGACCGACTTTCTGCAGCAGCTTGCGGGCGCGTTCTTCGTATTCCTTGCGCTTGGCCTTGAAGTTGCTGCGGTAGGGCTCGACAATTTCCAGCGGCAGCAGCACGTTGTCGACCGTGGTACGCCAAGGTAGCAGCGATGGGGCCTGAAACGCCATGCCGGAAATCTTCAACGGGCCGGTGACCGGTTGGCCGCCGATATGGATCTTGCCCATCGACGGCATCTTCAGGCCGGTGGCCAGCTTCATAAAAGTCGACTTGCCGCAACCCGAAGGGCCGACGATGGCGATGAACTCGCCACTGCGCACTTTCAGGTCAATGGCTTCAACGGCGAACTGGTTGGCCTTGAGCAGTTCCTCGTTGTAGGCCAGCCAGACGTCGGAGAAGTCAACAAAATGA
>JACSRS010000220.1 GCA_014879655.1 Burkholderiaceae bacterium | reverse complement strand
GCCGTGTTGACGCTGAAGGTGATGATGCCCTTTTCGCGGTTGAAGTGCGCGGCCCGCGTCTGGCGCCGCTTTGCCGACCAGTGGCGCCAGACGCGGGCCGCGCACTTCAACCGCGAAAAGGGCATCATCACCTTCAGCGTCAACACGGCCGACGCCCCGTTACTGCCAGGCGCACAAGACCGGTTGAGCCTGTTCATCCAGATCGGCGCGCTGCTGGTGAACAACCCGGCCCAGCTGGCGCCCGGCGCGACCGTGACGATCCAGACCGTGGGGCCGCGCGACGCCGAACCCTGGCTGATCACCGCCGAGGGCGAGGAGCGCCTGCAGCTGCCGGTGGGTGAGGTCACGGCACTCAAGTTCAGCCGCGAGCCGCGCAAGGAGTTCGACCTGCGGCTCGAACTGTGGCTGGCGCCGGCCTACCAGTACCTGCCGGTGCGCATCCGCCTGACGCAGCCCGACGGCGACTACGTGGACCAGACCCTGCGCGCGACCGAGCCGCTGCCCGACCTGCAGTAGCGCAGGTCTGCCTGCGGGTAACCGTGGGGGAAAAAGAACAGTTTGGGGGCCTGAATAACCCTGTGAACCTTGAAACGGGCACAGTCGTTGCAATATGCAAGGCAAGCACTGAAGGAGAATGATTCCATGAACACGCTCTACGACTCCGAGACTTTTGCCGTCCTGCACGTCCTGGCCAACGCCGAGACCGCGGCCGAAGGCGTGCTCGTGGCGCCGGCGCTGGCACGTCATGGCTTTGAAATCGTCGACAAACGCCGCGGCAAGGAGGTCTATCTGGACGGCTCCTGGGCCGAAATGTTCCAGCTGCAGATCAACGCCTGGCAGGCCAACACGCCCACGCAGGAAGAAGTCGAAGACACGCTGGAGGGCTACACCGGTCTGGCCCAGCAGCCCGTTGTGGTGCACTGAGCGCACCGCGCGAGTGCTTCGGCTGTGTGATCAGACCGGCGCGCCGCGTTGCCGGCGCGCCTCCAGAAAGTGCCAAAGCGGGTTGGCCAGCAGCAGCACCGCCACCAGCCGGCAGACCTGAAAAGCCGTCACCACCGGTACCCCCAGCCGCAGCACCTTGGCGGTGATCGACATTTCCGTGATCCCGCCGGGCGAGGTGCCCAGCAGCAGCGTGACCGGGTGCAGCCCGGTTGCCAGCGACAGCGCCCAGGCAAACAGCGCGCACAGCCCCATCATTACCAGCGTACCCAGCGCCACGGACGCCAGCCAGCGCGGTGCGGTGTGGATGAATTGCGAGGTGAAGCGCACCCCCAGGCTCACGCCGATCACCAGTTGCGCGGCATTGGACAGCCACGGCGGGATCGCCGACAGCGTGATGCCGGCCATGGTGAGGCCCATCGACACCAGCAGCGCACCCATGAACCACGGGTTGGCGCGGCCCGCCCAGCGCATCAGCAACGCGCCGGCGCCGGTGGCGAAGGCCAGCAGCGCCAGGCCCGCAGCGTCCACGGCCTTCGGCCCGGCCGGCGTCAGGTCGATGCCGGTCAGGCCCCAGGCCTGCAGCCCGAACGGGATCAGCACCACCACCAGCATCAGCCGAAGGCTGTGCGCCGCGGCAACAAGATCGGTGCGGGCGCCGATGCGCTCTGCCATCAGCGTCATCTCCGACGCTGCGCCGATGGCGCCGGCAAAGTAGCAGGTGGCGCGCATCTGCGCGGAGCCCACATCGGGCATGCGCGGCGCGTGCAGCCGGTGCAGCCAGGTGCCAAAACCCACGCCCAGCAACAGCGCCCAGGCGATGCCGGCCAGCACGGCCCACCACAGGTTGATGACCAGCGAGGTCATCTCCGACGTGAAATACAGGCCCAGTGCCGCACCGATCACCCACTGGCCGCTGTTGCGCAGCGGCGTCCAGCTCTCGGTGGGCGCGCCGGTGAGCGACACTGCAGCGGTCGCCAGCAGCGGGCCGATCATCCAGGGCAAGGGGGTGTGCAGCGCCACGCAGAGACCGGCAGCGGCCAGCGCCAGCAGCAGGGTCAGCGTGACGCGGGTGAAAGAGGCCAGGCGCATGCGTGGGAAACGGTCAACGCCTTAGTATCGCTGCATGCTCCCCCGTGCCGCCGTCACATCGCTGCTGATTTGCGCCATGCTCGGCGGTTGCGCGTCGGTGCCGGCCAGCCCGTCCACGCCGTCCGCCGGGACACAGGCGCAGGCTTCAAGCCTCGTAAGCCCCCGGCAGGCCGCAAGCCGGGTGCAGGCCCTGTTGCCGGCTGACGTGCTGCTGCTCGGCGAGCAGCACGACGTGCCCGCGCACCAGCAGATCCAGCAGGCGGTGGTGCAGGCGCTGGCGGCACAGGGCGTGCTGGCAGCGCTGACGCTGGAAATGGCGCCGCAGGGCGGTTCCACCGCCGGCCTGCCGGTCAGCGCGGGCGAGGCGCAGGTGCGCAGCGCGCTGCGCTGGGACGATGACGCCTGGCCTTGGACCACATACGGTCCTGTGGTGATGGAGGCGGTGCGCGCCGGCGTGCCCGTGCTGGGCGCGAACCTGCCTCGCAACCAGATGCGTAGCGCTATGCAAAACAAAGCACTGGATAACCATCTGACGCTGGATGGATGGCAAAAACAGCAGGAAAACATCCGGGAAGGGCACTGTGGGTTGCTGCCCGAGACCCAGATCGTGCCAATGGCGCGCATCCAGCTGGCGCGCGACGCCGCGATGGCGCAGACCGTGCTGGCGGGGTTGCGCCCCGGCAAGGTCGTTGTGCTGATCGCCGGCAATGGTCATGCGGATGCCGCGCTGGGTGTGCCCACGCACCTGGAAAGACTGGCGACGGGGCTCAGTCAGAAATCCGTGCGGCTCAGCGCTGTCAACGATGGGGTTGGGGAGCATGTTGCGTCGAAGGAGGTGGTCTGGATCACCGAAGCGCCGCCGCCGCGCGACTATTGCGCCGGGATGAAGGCGCAGATGGCGCCGGGAAAGGCGACCGCGCCTGCCGGGATGCGGCCCTGATTCACGTTGGTAGACCTCGTCGACCTGCCGGCGTCAGTGCGGGGCGTTGCCGAAGCGGCTGCTGCAGGCCAGATCCCACGCATCGGTGATCCAGTCGCAGAGAATGGCGCGAGTTTCGCGGGGGTCGATGATGTCCAGGATGCCGAACTTCTCGGCCGTGCGAAACGGTGAAGTCATGTTGAGATAGAACGCCTCAAGTTCTGCGCGCCGCGCGGCCGGATTCTCGGCCGCCTCAATTTCGGTCTTGTGCGCAGCCATCACACCGCCTTCGATCGGGATCGATCCCCAGCGCGCGGATGGCCATGCATAGCGCAGGTTCAGTGCTTCACCGTATTTGGGCGCGTGCAGCGCGCCAGCCATGCCGAAACAGCGACGGACAATGATGGACACCCAGGGTGACTGGCATTCCGACAGCGCCTGCGACACGCGTGTTGCACCGAGCAAGGTGCCACCCAGTTCGGCATCAAGCCCGGTCTGGTTGCCCGGCTGGTCAACGAAGTTCACCACAGGCAGGCCGAACAGGCTGCAGAGTTTGACGTGTCGCTCCATCTTGTAGGCGGCCTGAATGGTCATGGCGCCACCCTGCACTTTGGGGTCATTGGCGATCACGCCCACGGGAACACCGTTCAGACGCGCCAGCGCCGTGATGACAGAGCCGCCCTGATGGCGGCCGATTTCAAAAACGGAATCCAGATCCAGTACGCTGGCCAGAATGCGACGAGGATCGTAGATCTTGCGGCGGTCATGCGGGATGGCGTCCTTCAGCCAGTCATCAGCCCGCTCGGGGTCGTCGGTGGCAGGCAGCACAGGCGCAATGTGGAACACGCTGCGGGGAAGGTAACCGAGAAAACGCTGCACCTGGCGCAGCGCGTCGTGTTCATCCGTCGCCTCGTTGTGAACCAGTGCGCTCTTGCGGTGTACCAGATGCCCACCCAAGTCATTCTTGTCGACTTCCTGGCCGTAGGCCTGTCTCACCACATGAGGGCCTGCCGCCATGACCTGGGCCTGTTCGCGCACCATCACGGAGAAGTGGGATGAGAGAACCTTGATGGCGCCCTGTCCGGCGCAAGACCCCAGGGCAACACCCACCACCGGCACCGTCTTGAGCAGCTCATTGGCGGGCCAGCTCGGATATTCAGGAATCTTGGTGCCACCGATCTGCATCAACAGTTTGACGCTGCCGCCCGCCGAATCGACCAGCCGGATAATGGGCATGCGCAGCTGGTGGGCGAGTCGTTCGATGTAGATCCACTTGTCGGCGATCGTTGCCTCGGACGAGCCGGCCCGGATGCTGAAATCGTCAACATGAAGGGCAACCTTGCGCCCGTCGATGTGCCCTGTGCCGACGATGGCATTGGTCGGCTCCAGCCTTTCGAAATTGCCCTCGCTGTCGTAGTGCCCTTTTCCTGCCAGGCTGCCCAACTCGCGAAAACTGCCGGCGTCGAGAAGCGCTGCAATGCGTTCCCGGGCGTTCATGCGGCCGGCAGACTGCAGTCTGGCCAGCGCTTGCGGGCCGCCCATCGCGCGGGCCTGAGCCCGTCGCAGCTGCAATTCCGTCAGTTCTGCCTTCCACTCGCCCGCCGGTTCGAAGTTGCGCGGCTGGGTCATTTGGCGCCTTGTCCCAGTTCAGCAACCAGGGCCTGCGACTCGCGCAGTTCGCTTTCCAGGTATCGGTGCGAATCGACATAGCCCTTGAAGATGGGCTTGTTGCCGGACTTTTCGACGAGCGAGATCCAGTCTTTCGATGCAGCGACCTTGCGCAGGGATTGCTCCCAGAATCGGATCTGTTCAGCGTCTACGCCTGGGGGCAACAGCAGACCGTTGTAGCTGACGTAGTCGGCGGCAACGCCAAGTTCACGCCAGGTTGGCACCGCTGCCAGCGGACCGGTGCCGCGAACAGGCGCTGCGCTGACCAGAATGCGTATCTTCCCGGACTGCGCCACGGGCACCACGGTCGGACCGGTTGCTGAAACAATGTCCACGTGACCGCCGAGCAAGGCTGCCATGGAGTCCCCGGAAGAACGGAAGGGAACGACGGTGAGTTTGCTGACGTCAATACCGGCCAGTTTCAGCGGCTTCGCAATCGCCAGATGGGTGTTGAGCCCGCGCAGCGGTGCGACGGCGATCTTGATGGCGGCCGGATCGCGTCTGAAGGCTTCCAGCAGGTCCTTGGCAGTCTTGAACGGCGAGTCTTCCCGCACGGCCACCAAGGTGGTTTCCTCGACCATCATGGCGACGGGTACAAATTCGCGCACGTCGGCCTTCAGGATGCCGGTTGCCTGACCGGCAAGGCTGCCGGTATGGAAGGTACCAAGGTATTGCGCATTTCCCCGATTGCGTTGCAGCACCTGCAAGGCGAGCAGCCCGGCTGCGCCGGGCTTGTTTTCCACCAGCACGGTCTGGTCATTCACCAGTTTGAGGGATTCCAGGGCGTTCTTGATGCCACGTGCGTACAGATCGACTGACCCTCCCGCCGATACGCCAACCACATAGTTGATCGTCTGTGTCGGCAGCCAGGCAGGCTTTTGCGCCATGACAGTGGCGGGGATCAAGGGCAGCGTGGTGCTTGCTGCCAACAGTCCAAGGACCTGGCGGCGGTCAAATCGGGGTTGCTGCATGGGTTTACTCCGTTTCATTGAGGGTGAACTGCCACGCCTTTGGCGAGCAGGGCTTGAACGCGATCAGGGGGCATGCCCAGGTCGTGGGTCAGAATGTCCACACCATCGGCGCCCACATCGGGCCCGCTGTGGCGCACGCTGCCCGGCGTGGACGACAGACGCGGAACCACACCCGTCTGGGTGGTTTGCCCAAGCCGGTTGTGCGGAACCGAAAGCAGCATCTCGCGCGCCCGGAACTGCGGATCGGCGTAGATATCCGCAATGGTGAACACGCGTGTACTCGGCACCTCGCCTTCCCGTAACAGCGCTTCCAGCTGAGGAGCGTCGAATGACCGCGTCCACGCACCGATGATGGCGTCAATGGCTTTCATGTTTTCCGGCCGGCCGCGTGCCTGGATGGTCTCGAAGCGCGTGTCGGTCAGCAGCGCCGGCTGCTGCATCAGGCCGACCAGGCGGCGCCAGGTTGGCTGGCTGTTGGCCGCGATCAATACCCACCCGCCATCTCGTGTGGGGTAGGAACTGTTCGGCGCCATCGACGGCAGGTTGGAACCCTCCCGCATCGGGACGATGCCCAGCTTTTCGTAGGCGGGGACGACAGGCTCCATCTGGGTGAAAGCCGCCTCGTAGAGCGCGACATCCACAACCTGCCCCTTGCCGGAAGCGGTACGCGCGTGGATGGCGGTGATGGCGCCGAACGCGGCATAGACCGAAGACAGATAGTCCGTGGTGGCCAGCGCCACGCGCGCGGGCGGCCGATCCGCGTCGCCCGTCATGTGTCGCACGCCGCCCACGGCTTCACAAATCGCGCCGTATCCGGGTCGGTCCGCGTAGGGCCCGCTTTGTCCGTAGCCGCTGATCCGCACCATGACCAGCCCCGGATTGCGGCCAGAAAGCGTGTCATAGCCCAGTCCCAGACGCTCCATCACGCCGGGTCGGTTGTTTTCCACCAGGATGTCGGCCCGAGCGATCAGTTCATGCGCTATTTCCAGTCCTTCGCGGGTCTTGAGGTCCAGCGCGATGGACCGCTTGTTGCGCAGGATCGAAGCCGCGTAGAGTGAAACATCGCCCACGTGCTGACCCATCTGGCGCACGGGATCGCCCTCAGGCGGTTCGATCTTGATCACGTCAGCGCCAAAGTCGGCGAGCAGTCGCGTGCAGGCCGGGCCTGCGATCGTCGAGCAGATTTCGATCACCCTGAGGCCGCTGAGCGGGCCGGCTGCGGGCTTTGGCCCGCCAGTGGTTGCCGGGCGGGGTTCGGTCATGTGTCTGCTCCCGACGGCAAGTGGGTCTGGAGCATCTGGATCGCTTCTTCGCCAGACTCCTCGATGCGTTGCCGGGCAAGCGCCACCGCTCGCTCGACGTCGCGCTGCGTCATTGCCTCGGTGGCTTCCTGCCAGAGCCGAACGGATTGCCGACGGCGGGTCACGGA
Source organism: Burkholderiaceae bacterium (assembly GCA_014879655.1). Taxonomy (GTDB): domain Bacteria; phylum Pseudomonadota; class Gammaproteobacteria; order Burkholderiales; family Burkholderiaceae_C; genus JACSRS01. Next base: position 1,030 of record JACSRS010000220.1, on the reverse strand, counting down.
GGCCAGCCCCAGCTTGCTGTAGCGCAGCGTCTGCAATGACAGGGCGGTGAGCATTTTGCGCAGACGCTGGTTGTTGCTCTGGCGTGCGCAGAGAATCAGCAACCGGTAGGTTGTCTCCGCATATTCCCCGCCCGCACCCTCAACTTCAGCAAGTGACTGAAGACGGGCCATACCAGCCCACAGCAATGTCAGCAACTCCGGGCTGGGGGCAGCAGCCAGCTTGCGAACCACGATTTCGAAAAGACCGGCGCGGATCTCCAGCAGTTCTCGCAACTCGTTTGCGTTGAGTTCGGTGACAACGGCGCCGCGGCGGGGCAACAAGGTGATCAATCCTTCACGCTCCAGAATTCGAAGCGCGTCACGAATGGGTCCGCGGCTGACCGCGAACTCTTTGGCCAGTTCCTGCTCGCCGACACGCGCTCCCGGTTGCAGGGTGCCGTCCAGGATTCGGTCACCAATCCTTGTCGCGATTTGCTCGGATACCGTGAACGTGGGCTCGTCCTGGTCCGCGAAAAGCCGGAAGGCGACGGCGCCTTCCATCTGCGCAAACAGGTCTGAAGGGGTGTCGTCGGGCTTCATGGCCTGCTCAGTTGATGACAGCGATGATCTGGTCATCGGAAACCATGTCGCCTTCGGCGACCCACAACTCGGCAACAACGCCAGAGGCGCTTGCGCAGACAGGGATTTCCATCTTCATCGATTCAATGATCAGGAGGACATCGCCTTCGTCGACGGATTGACCAACAGCAACTTCCAATTTCCAGACGGTGCCGGCAGCTTCGGAGCGTATTTTTTTCATGTCAATTTATTTGTTGATAAGCGGATTGTTAACAATCGTACTTAAAAGGAATTTCCTAACTATCAGGGTTTCCCCTTGAAATTGACTGGAAATCTGTAGTTCGTCGGCTCAGTCGAATGCCGGCGACTTGCGCCCCAGCACCACCGGCTCGTAGCTGTGCAACGACGGCAGCCCGCCGGTGTGCAGGAACAGCACGTTCTCGTCCGGCCGGAAGTAGCCCTGGCGCGCCAG
>JACSRS010000142.1 GCA_014879655.1 Burkholderiaceae bacterium | reverse complement strand
GCTGCGCGTGATCCACGTCTTCACGCACGACTCCATCGGTCTGGGCGAAGACGGCCCGACGCACCAGTCCGTCGAACACGCGGCCAGCCTGCGCCTGATCCCGAACCTGGACGTCTGGCGCCCGGCCGACACCGCTGAAACCGCGGTGGCCTGGGCGGTCGCGCTGCAAAACAGTGACAAGCCCACCGCGCTGCTGCTGTCGCGCCAGAACCTGGCCTACGCGCCGAAGAACGATTTGGGCGAGATCAGCCGCGGCGCCTACGTGCTGTCCGAGCCGGCCGACGCCGGGCTGAAGAAGAGGGCCAGGGCCGTGATCATTGCGTCCGGCTCCGAAGTGCAACTGGCCCTGAAGGCCCAGGTGCTGCTGGCCGACCGAAAAATCGCCGTGCGCGTGGTCTCGATGCCCAGCACCACCGCATTTGACCGCCAGAGCGAGGCCTACAAGTCCGAGGTGCTGCCCAGGGGGCTGCCTCGCGTGGCCGTCGAAATGGGCTCGACCGGCGGCTGGTGGAAATACGGCTGCGCCGCAGTGGTCGGCATTGACAGCTATGGCGAATCGGCGCCAGCACCGGTGCTGTTCCAGCACTTCGGCTTCACGCCCGAGAACGTGGCCGACACGGTACAGGCCGTGCTGAGCCGCAAGTAGACCCGCAAGGTACAAGCACCGCCCGGACCGGGTGGTTTTCGGTTTTTTTATCTGGAGAACAGTTCATGACCATCAAGATCGGCATCAACGGATTCGGGCGCATCGGGCGCAACGTGCTTCGCTCGGCGTTGCAAAACTTCTCGGACATCGAAGTCGTCGCGATCAACGACCTGCTCGAGCCCGACTATCTGGCCTACATGCTGCAGTACGACAGCGTGCATGGCCGCTTCAAGGGAACCGTGGCCGTGGAAGGCAACACCCTGATCGTCAACGGCAAGAAGATCCGCCTGACACAGGAACGCGACCCCGCCAACCTGAAATGGAACGAAGTCGGTGCCGACATCGTGATCGAGTCCACCGGCATCTTCCTGGACAAGGCCGGCGGTGAAAAGCACCTGGCCGCCGGCGCGAAGAAAGTCATCTTCTCCGCCCCCTCGAAGGACGACACGCCGATGTTCGTCTTCGGCGTCAACGACAAGACCTACGCCGGCCAGGCCATCATTTCCAACGCCTCGTGCACCACCAACTGCCTGGCGCCCGTGGCCAAGGTGCTGCACGACAAATGGGGCATCAAGCGCGGCCTGATGACCACCGTGCACGCGGCCACCGCCACGCAGAAGACCGTGGACGGCCCGAGCAACAAGGACTGGCGCGGCGGCCGCGGCATTCTGGAAAACATCATTCCCTCCAGCACCGGTGCAGCCAAGGCGGTGGGCGTAGTGATTCCCGAGCTGAACAAAAAGCTCACCGGCATGTCGTTCCGCGTGCCGACCAGTGATGTGTCGGTGGTCGATCTGACCTGCGAGTTGAACAAGGAAGCCACGCTGAAGGAAATCTGCGCCGAAATGAAGGCTCAGAGCCAGGGCGCACTCAAGGGCGTGCTCGGTTACACCGAAGACAAGGTGGTGGCCACCGACTTCCGCGGTGAGACCTGCACCAGCGTGTTCGATGCCGACGCCAGCATTGCGCTGGACGGCACCTTCGTGAAGATCGTCGCCTGGTACGACAACGAGTGGGGCTACTCCAACAAATGCCTGGAAATGGTGCGCGTCGTGGCCTGATCGGCGCGGTCGCAAGGTCATCCAGGGGTCCGCTTGCCGGACCCTTTTTTCTGCAATCGAAACATTGCTCGGGAATCAGGCGGCCGCCTGATAGCATCACGGAAGGGCTCGCATCGAAGCCCGGGCATCTGGGCCGCGCCGGCCTGCCAACCAGCACTCTGACGAGGGAATCGCCATGATCTTGCAACGCTTTCTAGTTCTAGCCAGCCTGCTGTGCGCGTCACTGACCGCCGCCATGGCTGAAGAGGGGGTCACCGACCGCGAGGTGCGGGTGGGCCAGTTTGCGGCCACCACAGGCCCAGCCGCGCAGCTCGGCTTGCGCATGCAGGTGGGCATGCAGGCGGCTTTTGCCGCTGTCAATGCTGCTGGCGGCGTCAACGGCCGCGAGATCAAGCTGATCACCCGTGACGACGGCTACGAACCGGCCAAGTCGGTCGAAGCGGTCAAGGCCCTGATCAATGAAGACAAGGTGTTCGCGCTGGTCGGCTCGGTCGGCACGCCGACCGGTCTGGCCGCCGTGCCGGTGCTTACCGAAGCCCAGGTGCCGATTGTCGGCATGTTCACCGGTGCCGAAGCGCTGCGGGTGCCGTTCAACCGCTATGTGTTCCATGTGCGGGCCAGCTACTTCGACGAGACCGAACGCATTGTTCAGCACCTGACGACGCTGGGTGTGAAGAAGATCGCGGTGTTCTACCAGAACGATTCCTACGGCAAGGCCGGACTGGAAGGCGTCGAGAAGGCGCTGACCGCCCGCCAGCTCAAGCCTGTGGCCACCGGCACCTTCGAGCGCAACACGGTCGATGTGTCCAAGGCGCTGGACACCATCCTGAAGGCGGCGCCCGAAGCCGTGGTGCAGATAGGCGCCTACAAGGCCTGCGCGGCCTTCATCAAGCAGGCGCGCACCAAAGGTTACGGCGGACAGTTCTTCAATGTCAGCTTTGTTGGCTCCAAGGCGCTCTCCGACGAGTTGGGTGATGCCGGCATGGGGGTGGTGATCTCGCAGGTCGTGCCCTTCCCCTTCGTCACCAACACGTCCATCGTGCGCGAGTACCAGCAGGCGATGACGGCCGCCGGCCAGAAGGAGTTCGACTTTTCCAGCATGGAGGGCTACCTCAGCGCCCGCGTGTTCATCGAGGGCCTGCGCCGCGCCGGCCGCAATCCGACACGCGAGAGTCTGATCACCGGGCTGGAATCGATGCGTGACGTGAACTTCGGCGGCTTCATCATTGCCTTCTCGCCGACCAAGCACACCGGCTCGGGCTACACCGACCTGACCATCATCGGGCGCGGCGGCAAGTTCGTGCGCTGACCGTCCGATTGATCGGTAACAGAAAAGGGCGGGTCGACCCATGGGTCGTCCCCGCCCTTTTTTGATGGATGCCCCGGCTCAGCCCAGGTGCTTGCCGACGATGCCGGCCAGTTCGAACATCGTTACCTGCGGCTTGCCAAAGACCGCCAGCAACTTCTCGTCGGCATTGATGGCGCGCTTGTTGGCCGCATCCTGCAGGCCGTTGGCCTTGATGTAGTCCCACAGCTTCTTGATGACCGCCGGCCGCGCCACCGGCTCGCTGCCGATCACCGCTGCCAGGGCCGCGCTGGGCTGGTGGCCCGCTGCCGTGCTGGCGGCGCGCTTGCGCGGCGTGGCGGCTTTTTTCGCGGCACCCCCCCCAGCCTTCTTGACGGCTGTTTTCACGCCTTTTTTGGCTGTAGCCAGCGTCTTTCCGGTTGTTGATGCTGCCGTTTTGGTAGCAGCCGGCTTGCGCGGCGGAAACTTGGACGGGGCAAATTCGAAATTCACCTTGCCGGCCTCGGCGTCCCAGGCGAGAAACGCCTTGAACGGCCGGCGCGTGCGCATCGAGACAAACTTGTCCAGCAGATCGGTCTTGCCGGTGGCCAGCAGCTTGGTCATCTGCTCGGGCGCCACCGGTTGTTGCAGGATGATCTTGCCGCTCTTGAAGTCACAGCTCGGCGTTGGCTGGGCGACCGTCGGCACAGCTTTTTCGCACAGGTAGTTGCTGCCGTGCTCGTGCACCGGTGCGCCGCACTTGGGGCAGGCGCCCAGCGACGGGCTGGCGCTGAAGTCGACCAGCTCGCCGGTCTCCTCGCCCTTGCGGTCGTCGCCGAAGTCGAATTCAAGCTTCCAGTTCTTGTCGTCTTCGCTGTACTTGAGCACGATTTCCGACGTGAACGGCCAGCCGGCCTTGGAGCGAAAACCCTCCAGCGGGCCGATCCGGTGCTCGCGCAGCAGGGTTTCCACTTCGGCCAGTTCAAACGTGCGGCCGGCCGGCGTCTTGCCGAACGAAAAGCCGCAGCCTTCCGCTGCGCCAGGCAGGCCGATGCAGGCATAGCGACGATAGTTCTCCTTGACGACGCCGCCGCAGTTCGGGCACGGCGTGGCAAGCGTGGCGTAGTCACCGGGCACGGTGTCACGGTCGTATTCCTTGGCCTTGCGGACGATGCGTTCGGTCATCGCGGCGATCTCGCGCATGAACTCGTCGCGGCTGAGCTGGCCGTGCTCCATCTGCGCCAGCTTGTATTCCCAGCCGCCGGTGAGTTCGGGTCGCGACAGCTCTTCCACCCCGAGTCCACGCAGCAGCGTCATCAGCTGGAAGGCCTTGGCCGTGGGAATCATTTCGCGGCCGTCACGCAACAGGTATTTTTCGACGATCAGCCCTTCGATGATGGCGGCGCGCGTGGCCGGAGTGCCCAGTCCTTTCTCCTGCATCGCCAACCGCAACTCCTCGTCGTCGATCAGCTTTCCGGCACCTTCCATCGCACCCAGCAGCGTGGCTTCGGAATAGCGCGCCGGCGGCCGCGTCTTCAGCCCCCGGGCCTCGACCGTTTCCGTCTGCACGCGCTCGCCGGGCTGCACCGGCACCAGGTTCTGGCCTTTGTCACCTTCTTTCGCGTCAGCCACTTCGTCGGCCGCCTCCTTGCCGTAGATGGCCAGCCAGCCGGGGCGCACCAGCACCTTGCCTTCGGTCTTGAAGCTGTAGCGCCTGCTCTGGGACTCGACCGTGCTGATACGGGTGGTCACCGTGTATTCGGCGCTGGGAAAGAACACCGCCATGAAGCGACGCACCACCAGGTCGTAGAGCTTCTGCTCCGCGTCCGACAGCCCCGATGGCGCCTGCAGCGTTGGGATGATGGCGAAGTGATCGCTCACCTTGGCGTTGTCGAAAACCCGCTTGCCGGGCCGGATGTAGCCGTTGTCCAGCGCGGTGCGGGCGTGCGGCGCCAGGTGGCGCATGCCGCTTTCGGCCAGCATGCCGAAGGTGTCCTTCACCACCGGCAGGTAGTCCTCCGGCAGCGCGCGCGAGTCGGTCCGGGGGTAGGTCAGCGCCTTGTGCCGTTCGTACAGGCTTTGCGCCAGCGCCAGCGTGGTCTTGGCGGAAAAACCGAACTTGCCGTTGGCTTCGCGCTGCAGGCTGGTCAGGTCGAACAGCAGCGGCGAAGCCTGGCTGGTCGGCTTGCTTTCTTCGGTGACGGTGGCACTTTGGCCCCGCACCGCGTCGGCAATGGCCTGTGCCTGGTCCTGTGACCAGACCCGGTCGGCGCGCATCTCGGGGTCGCCCTCGGTCTTTTTCCAGGCCGGGTCGAACCACTTGGCCGGGTAGCTGCCCGCCTGCGCCTGGAAGCTCGCGTGCACCTCCCAGTAGTCACGGCTGACGAACTTGCGGATCTTTTCCTCGCGCTCGACCACCACGGCCAGCGTCGGTGTCTGCACCCGCCCGACGGTGGTCAGGAAAAAGCCACCGTCGCGCGAGTTGAACGCGGTCATCGCCCGCGTGCCGTTGATGCCCACCAGCCAGTCGGCCTCGGAGCGGCTGCGCGCGGCGTCCGCCAGCCCCTGCATCTGCTCGTCGGAGCGCAGGTTGGCAAAGCCGTCGCGGATCGCCTGCGGCGTCATCGACTGCAGCCAGAGGCGTTTGACAGGCTTGCGCCGGGCCTTGGCGGGGGCGGGATCGAGGCCTTCGTTGCCGAAGGCGTACTGCTCGATCAGCCGGAAGATCAGCTCGCCCTCGCGGCCCGCGTCGCAGGCGTTCACCAGCGTGCCCACGTCCTTGCGTTTGGCCTGGCGCACGACGGCGTTCAGGCGCGTCTTCGTCTTGTCCACGGGCTTCAGGTCAAAATGCGGCGGGATCACCGGCAGGTGGGCAAAGCTCCACTTGCCGCGTTTCACGTCATAGGCCTCGGGTGCCTGGATCTCGACCAGGTGGCCGACCGCGCTGGTGACCACATAGGTTTCGTTTTCGAAATGTTCGTCGTGTTTCTCGAACTTGCCCGCCACCGGGGTGAGTGCGCGCACGATGTCCTGTGCGACGGATGGCTTCTCGGCAATGACCAGCGTTTTCATCTAATTACAATCCCTTGTCTCGCGTGCGCGCTCGCACGCCCATCTGCGGGCGCACACGCACCCGTACGGATTCACGATACCAAATTTTCAAACCGTGCCGCCAAAGCCCGCGCCAACGCCTGCCCGCCGTTTCCAGGTCCGCCGCTCCGGCGTGCACGGCCGCGGGGTTTTTGCCCTGACCGACATCGCCGAGGGCGAGACGCTGATCGAATACACCGGCGAGATCATCAGTTGGGAAGAAGCGCAGGAGCGCCACCCGCACGATCCGTCGGACCCGAATCACACGTTCTACTTTCATGTCGATGCCGACCGCGTCATCGACGCGTTGCATGGTGGCAATTCCTCGCGCTGGATCAACCACAGCTGCGAGCCCAATTGCGAGGCCGACGAGGTGGACGGGCGCATTTTCATCCGCGCGCTGCGCAACATCCACGCCGGCGAAGAACTGAACTACGACTACGGCCTGGTTATCGACGAGCGCTACACCGCCAAGCTCAAGGCCCATTACCCCTGCTGGTGCGGCAGCGCGCAATGCCGCGGCACGTTGCTGGCACCGAAGGCGCGCGCCCCGCGCGCCCGCCCGTCCCGGCCCCGGGTCAACGGGCGCTGACGGGAGCCCGGGCGCCTCATGTCCGAGCCGATCCGCTGGCCGGCCGAAGCCATCTGGGAGCGCGTGGCGCCACAGCTGCCGGGTTTTTCGGTCGAGATCGTGCCGGCCATCGACTCCACCAACACCGAGCTGATGCGGCGCGCCCGCGACGGGCAATGCGACCCGGTGCTGCTGGTGGCCCAAACCCAGACGGCCGGGCGCGGCCGGCTGGGACGGGCCTGGCACAGCGCAGCGGGCGATTCGCTGACCTTTTCGCTGGGGCTGCCGCTGGCGCCGCCGGACTGGTCGGGCCTGTCGCTGGCGGTGGGGCTGAGCTTGGCGAAAAGCTTGCATCCCGCGATCGGGCTCAAATGGCCGAACGATCTGTACTGGCAGGGCCGCAAGCTCGCCGGCATCCTGATCGAGACCGCCAGCATCGGCGCGCAGCGTTTCGCTGTGATTGGCGTGGGCCTGAACATCAGCGCGCCGCTGGGTGACGGACTTGCGACCGCGCCGGCCGGCCTGCGCGACATCGAACCGGGCCTGGACGCGCCGCTGGCGCTGGCGCGAGTGGCGCCGGCACTGGTGGAGGCCGTGCTGGCGTTTGAATCGACCGGCTTTGCGCCGCTGCAACGGGCCTTCAATGAGCGCGACGTGCTCAAGGACCGAGCCGTCAGCCTCAGCGACGGGCGGCACGGCACGGCCGGCGGCGTCGACGCCCACGGCGCGCTGCTCGTGCATACTGCCAATGGCTTGCAACGCGTGAGCACTGCCGAAGTCAGTGTCCGTCCTTCGGCCCCAGGTTGAACCCTTTTCCTCCCACCGCCCATCGATGTTGCGTCTGCTGGTCCTGATCCTGCTGCTTGCCAACGGCCTGTTCTACGCCTGGTCGCAGGGGCTGCTGCAGGCTTGGGGATGGGCGCCGGTGCAGCAGTCCGAACCCGAACGTCTGAACCAGCAGATCCGTCCGGAAGCCATGCGGCTGCTGGGCACGGCCGAACTGAACCGTCTGGAAGCCCAGCCAGTGGCGGGCGTGCGCCCGACAGAGTGCCTGCAGGCCGGCCTGTTCGACGACAAACAGGCCGGCGCACTGCGCGACGCACTGACAGCGGCGCTCCCCGCCGGCAGCTGGCAGCTCGAGGGCGGCGTGGAGCCGGCGCGCTGGATCATCTACATGGGCCGCTACGCCGACAACGACATGCTGAACAAGAAGCGCGGCGAGTTGCGCGGCCTGCGCGTGCGCTTCGAGTCACTGGTCAACCCGCAGCTGGAACCCGGGCTGTCGCTGGGCAGCTTCAGCAGCGAGTCGGCCGCCCAGGGTGCGCTGGAGGAGCTGGCGGTGCGCGGCGTTCGCACTGCGCGCGTGCTCAAGGAGCGCGACGAACTGCGCGGCCAGTGGCTGCGCCTGCCGCAAGCGGACGATTCGCTGCGCCAGCGGCTGGACAGTTTCAAACCGCTGCTGGCGGGCAAACCCCTGCGCGCCTGCAACTGAGGCTGCGACCGGCCACGCCGCACGGCGGCGGATCGGTGATCAGCTGGCCACAGGCTGTGGCGTGTCGCCGGTCATGAAACGCACGTTGAAGCGCGCCCCGGGCGGCGTCTGACCGGCGTGGGCGTCTTCGACGGTCAGCGTGGCCCCGTGCTGGTGGGCGATCTCGCGCACGATGGGCAGGCCCAGGCCCGAGCCGTCCACATTGGTCCCCAGCACCCGGTAAAACGGCTGGAACACCCGTTCGCGTTCGTCTTCCGGGATGCCCGGCCCGTTGTCTTCGACCTGCAACAGCAGCACGTGGCCGAACGGATCGGCCAGCACCCGCGCCGTGATGACGCCTTCGCGCTCACGCGTCGAGGGTGTGTAGTTGATGGCGTTGTCGACCAGGTTGCGCACCAGTTCCTTGATCAGGGTGGGGTTGCCATGCACCACGACGCCCGGCGAGCCGGGCGCGGCGCCGTCATAGCCCAGGTCGATGCGTTTTTCGAGCGCGCGGGGCACCGAGTCCTGCACCACGTCCATGGTCAGGCGGGCCATGTCGCAGGGCACGCGCGAGCGCGACGCGCCGCCCGCTTCGGCGCCGGCGAGCGACAGCAGCTGGTTCACCGTGTGCGTCGCCCGCACGCTGGACAGACCGATCTGCTGCAGCGACTGCTTCAGCTCCTCCTCGCTGGAGCCCTGCCGCAGCGCGAGGTCGGCCTGCATGCGCAGCCCGGCCAGCGGCGTTTTCAGCTGGTGCGCGGCGTCGGCCAGAAACCGCTTCTGGGTGGCAATCGAATCTTTCAGGCGCGTCAGCAACCCGTTCACCGAAGACACCAGCGGCGCCACTTCCAGCGGCACGGTCTTTTCGTCCAGCGGACTCAGGTCGTCGCTCTTGCGCGCGCGGATGCGCTCCTCCAGCTGGCTCAGCGGCTTGATACCGCGCACCAGCGCCAGCCACACCAGCAGCACGGCCAGTGGCAGCGTGACGAACTGCGGGAGCATCACGCCCTTGATGATCTCGGTGGCCAGCACCTTGCGCTTTTCGCGAGTTTCGGCCACCTGAACCAGCGCCAGCGGATCGCCCGGCAGCTTCAGGGGCACCCAGACGTAAGCGACCCGCACGTCGAGCCCGCGCAGTTCGGCATCGCGCATGCGCACTTCGCCTGGCGGCGCGGGTTTTTCATCGTCGGGCGGCAAGGGCAGATCGCGCTCGCCGCTGAGCAATTCGCCTTTGACGCCGAGCACCTGGTAGTAGACGAGGTCGGAATCGTCGGCGCGCAGGATTTCGCTGGCCGGCTGCGGCAGGTTGAACTGCGCCTTGCGGTGACTCACGGTGACCAGCTCGGCCAGCGCCTGCGCGTTGTAGACCAGCGCCCGGTCGAACGGCTTGTCGGCAATGCCCTGCGCCACCAGCCAGGTCAGGGCCAGGCTCACCGGCCACAGCAGCAGCAGCGGCGTGAGCATCCAGTCCAGGATTTCACCGAACAGCGAGCGCTGCTCGCGCTGGAACAGCTTGAGCGACCAGCCGCTGCGCTTCACAATGCGGCCGGCTTCATGTCAGGCAATGGGGGAAGCAAGAAGGCAGGCGCCGGCCGATCCGTCCACGATTGACGCTGGCCGGCCACCCGCTTATCCCGGAATTTTTTCCAGGCAGTAGCCCAGGCCGCGCACGGTGGCAATGCGGATCGGCCCTTTTTCGATCTTCTTGCGAAGGCGATGGATGTAGACCTCAATGGCGTTGTTGCTGACCTCTTCGCCCCATTCGCACAGGCGCTCGACCAGCTGGTCCTTGCTGACCAGCCGGCCGGCGCGCTGCAGCAGCACCTCCAGCAGACCCAGCTCGCGTGCCGACAGCTCGACCATCTTGCCGTCGATGGTGGCCACCCGCCCGGCCTGGTCGTACACCAGCGGTCCGTGCTTGATGGTGGAGCTGGCACCGCCCATGCCGCGCCGCGCCAGTGCCCGCACGCGCGCTTCAAGCTCCTGCAGGCTGAATGGCTTGGCCATGTAGTCGTCGGCGCCGTAGTCCAGCCCTTTCACCCGCTCTTCCACGCTGTCGGCGGCAGTGAGGATCAGCACCGGCAGCGACGAGCCGCGCGCGCGCAGCTTTTTCAGCACTTCCAGCCCGTGCAGCTTGGGCAGCCCCAGGTCGAGGATCAGCAGGTCGAACTCGGTGTTGGTGCGAAGCGCCGCGTCGGCCTGCGAGCCGTCGGCGACGTGGTCGACCGCTGCGCCCGAATTGCGCAGCGAGCGCAGCAAGCCATCGGCCAGCACCTGGTCGTCCTCGGCGATCAGAATTCTCATGCGTGTCTCCTGTTGTATGCGGCCGGCGCCGGCGCGCTTGTCTGTTGGCAAATTCTAGGGGTTCGGGCAGCGGTCGGCGTCACGAGCGGGTGGCGAATGTCGCAGCATAGGCTTCCAGCCCCAGCGTGACAACTGCGGCCACCTCGTCGCCGACTTCGGCACGGAACTCCGCCTCCGCCTGCGCCACCGCCTGCTGGAAGGCCGCCAACCAGGCCAGACCGGTCTCGGTGAAGCGCACGACACGGCCGCGCGCGTCCAGCGGATCGCCGTCCCGGACAACCAGCCCCCAGGCCTCGCACTGATCGACCAGCTTGCCCATCGCCTGCTTGCTCATGCCGGCCGATTGCGCCAGCGTGGTCAGCCGCGCGCCTTCCAGCGGCAGGTGGCGGGTGATGTGGATGTGCGCAGCGCTCACCTGGCCACGCGCCGCCAGGTTCGACAGCGCGAGTGGCACGCCGACGTTGCGCGTCATCAGCGTCAGCACGCGGGCGTCGAAACGCCGCATCGCGTGGCCGAGCAGCCGCCCCAGATGGGTCTGGCGCCAGCCGGTTTCCGGTGGCAACGGGTTCATCGGGAAATAGTAAACCAAACTGACCAATATTTCTGTTTACGAGTTTCAACTGATTGGCTACAGTACTGTTCAAGCATCCAGCCTGTGATCAATGACAGGGGCTGCCAGCAACCGTCAATCCACCGCATTTCAAGGAGTTCCACATGGACGCGTCCGTCAAAGGCATCAACCCCGCCCCGCAATCCACCAGCCCCGCAGCCACCAGTGAAAAGGCCAAGGCGCTGCAGGTGGCGCTGGCCCAGATCGAAAAGCAGTTCGGCAAGGGCACGATCATGCGGCTGGGCGAAGGCGAGGTGATCGAAGACATCCAGGTCGTCTCCACCGGCTCGCTGGGGCTGGACATTGCCCTGGGCGTGGGCGGCCTGCCGCGCGGCCGGGTGGTCGAAATCTACGGGCCGGAATCGTCCGGCAAGACCACGCTGACGCTGCAGGTGATTGCCGAGATGCAAAAACAGGGTGGCACCTGCGCCTTCATCGACGCCGAACACGCGCTGGACATCCAGTACGCGCAAAAGCTCGGCGTGAACCTGCAGGACCTGCTGATCAGCCAGCCCGACACCGGCGAGCAGGCACTGGAGATCGTCGACAGCCTGGTGCGCTCGGGCGCGATCGACCTGATCGTCGTCGACTCGGTGGCCGCACTCACGCCCAAGGCCGAACTCGAAGGCGAAATGGGCGATTCGCTGCCCGGCCTGCAAGCCCGCCTGATGAGCCAGGCGCTGCGCAAGCTCACCGCCCACATCAAGAAGACCAACTGCATGGTCATCTTCATCAACCAGATCCGCATGAAGATCGGCGTGATGTTCGGCTCGCCCGAGACCACCACCGGCGGCAACGCGCTGAAGTTCTACGCCTCGGTGCGCCTGGACATCCGCCGCACCGGTACGATCAAGAAGGGCGATGAGGCCATCGGTAACGAGACCAAGGTCAAGGTCGTCAAGAACAAGGTGTCGCCACCGTTCAAGACGGCCGAGTTCGACATCCTGTTCGGCGAAGGCATCAGCCGCCACGGCGAGATCATCGACATGGGCGTGAATGCCCGCATCATCGAAAAGTCCGGCGCCTGGTACGCCTACAACGGCGAGAAGATCGGCCAGGGCCGCGACAACGCGCGCGAATTCCTGCGCGAGAACCCGGCGCTGTCGACCGAGATCGAAAACAAGGTGCGCGAGTCGCTGGGCATCCCGCTGCTGGCAGGGGTAGCCGAAACCAAGGAGGGGGGCAAGGCGACCTCCAAGGCAGAAAAGTGAGTATTTTTGGCCTCCAGCCAGCGCTAAATGGTCATTTTCAGCTTCTGAATTAGTAGCGTGGCCATTCCTGTCACGCTGTCACTGAAAGGCCGGGCGCTGCGCTACCTGGCGGCGCGCGAGCTGTCGCGCGCCGAGATCGAACGCAAGCTGGCGCCGCACACCGACGACCCCGGCGAGCTGGCGCGGGTGCTCGACGAGTTGCAGGCCAAGGGCTTCATCAGCGAGCAGCGGGTGGTCGAGTCGGTGCTGCACCGGCGAGCCGCCCGCCAGGGCGCCTCGCGCATCCGCCAGGAACTGCTGGCCAAGGGCATCGACCCGGCCCTGACGCAACAGGCCGTGGCTGACCTGCAGGCCAGCGAAAACGCGCGGGCGCAGGCCGTCTGGCTGAAGAAGTTCGGCGAAGCCGCCACTGACGCACCGGGTCGCGCCCGTCAGGCGCGCTTTCTGGCCTCCCGCGGCTTTCGCATGGACGTCATCGTCCGGGTGATCCGGGGCGACCTTGAGCTTGAAGGGGGCGGGTTCGAACCGGACGACTGAGCGCCTCGTTGCCGAGGGGACCCTTGGAGCAGATTCACACCATTTTCAGGTGTTTTTGGCACCAATCCAGCGTCAAACCGTCGGTCGTTGCTACTTGAACAATAGTGATCCGACCTGTCTGCGCGACCGCTGCAACCTCGTCAGATTCCGGTCATCAGCAGCAGGTTCTGCACCGCTGCGCCGCTGGCGCCCTTGCCCAGGTTGTCGAGCCGGGCGACCAGCACGGCCTGGCGCTGCGCCTCGTTGGCGAACACGCGCAGCTCCATCTGGTTGGTGTCGTTCAGCGCCAGCGCGTCAAGCTTGCCCGCAGCCGTTGCCGGCTGCACGCTGACCCAGCCGCCGCCTTCGCCCTGGCTGGCACGGTAGTGCGCGGCGAGCGCGTCATGCAGATCGGTCGCCTTCGGCTTGCCCGGCAGCTGATCCAGGTGCAGCGGCAGCTGCACCAGCATGCCCTGGCGGAAATTGCCGACCGACGGCACAAACAGCGGCCGGCAACTCAGGCCGGTGTAGCGCATGATTTCGGGCAGGTGCTTGTGCTGCAGGCCCAGCGCGTACAGCTCGAACAGCGGCGCCTCGTGTTTTTCGTAGGCCTCGATCATCGTGCGACCACCGCCCGAATAACCGCTCACCGCCGGCAATGCCAGCGGCATGTCCGGCGCAATCAGCCCCGCGTCAACCAGCGGCCGGATCAGCGCGATCGCGCCGGTGGCGTAGCAGCCGGGGTTGGCCACACGGGCCGCAGTTGCCACCGCGTCGCGCTGACCCGCCACCAGTTCCGGAAAGCCGTAGATCCAGCCCGGCGCCGTGCGGTGCGCTGTGGAGGCGTCGATGATCCGGGGCTTGCGTCCGGGAAGGGTGTCGATCATGGCCACCGACTCGATGGCGGCGTCATCGTGCAGGCACAGCACGACCACATCGACCTGCGCCATCAGCTCACGCTTGGCCCCGGCGTCCTTGCGCAGTTCGGGCGCGATGCTGAGCATTTCGATCTGCGGCAAGGCCTGCAGACGCTCGCGAATCTGCAGGCCGGTGGTACCGGCTTCGCCGTCGATAAAAACCTTGACCATGGCGTTGGATTCCTCGTCAGTTTCAGTTCAGATCACCACCGATAAAATACCAGAGGGCGCAAGACACCGGGCGCACCGTGAATTGCTGCAGTGCAGCATGATACATTTCCCCACTGTCATGTCCAGTTTCCGCGGGCCAATGCCACGGCTGCACCGGCGGAAAGATCCCCCACCATCCTGAGAGAGACCTCATGAAGATTCACGAGTACCAGGGCAAGGAAATCTTGCGCAAGTTCGGCGTGCCGGTGCCTCGCGGCATCCCCGCCTTCACGGTTCAGGAGGCAGTCGAGGCTGCCCAGAAACTCGGCGGCCCGGTGTGGGTGGTCAAGGCGCAGATCCATGCCGGCGGTCGCGGCAAGGGCGGCGGCGTGAAGGTCGCCAAGTCGGTCGACGACGTCAAGCGCCTGGCTGGCGACATTCTGGGCATGCAGCTCAAGACGCACCAGACCGGCCCCGAAGGCCAGAAAGTGCGCCGCCTCTACATTGAAGACGGCGCCGACATCCAGAAAGAATATTACGTTTCGGTCGTGACCGATCGTGAATCGCAAAAGATCGCGTTCATCGCGTCCAGCGAAGGCGGCATGGACATTGAAGAGGTGGCGCACTCGCACCCCGAGAAGATCATCAAGGTCTTCGTCGACCCGCTCGCCGGCATGACCGACGCGCAGGCCAAGGAACTGGCCGACGGCATCGGCATGCCGGCCGACTCCACCGCCCAGGCGATGGACGTGTTCCGCAAGCTCTACACCTGCTACATGGAGACCGACGCATCGCTGGTCGAGATCAACCCGCTCAACCGCGACAGCAAAGGCAACATCATTGCGCTGGACGCCAAGTTCAACTTCGACGCCAACGCGCTGTTCCGCCACCCCGACATCGTCGCGCTGCGCGACCTGGACGAGGAAGACCCGGCCGAAGTCGAGGCCAGCAAGTTCGATCTGGCCTACATCTCGCTTGACGGCAACATCGGTTGCCTGGTCAACGGCGCAGGACTGGCCATGGCGACCATGGACACGATCAAGCTGTTCGGCGCCGAGCCGGCCAACTTCCTGGACGTGGGCGGCGGCGCCACCCCCGAAAAAGTGACCGAAGCCTTCAAGATCATGCTGAAGAACGACAAGGTCAAGGCGATCCTGGTCAACATCTTCGGCGGCATCATGAAATGCGACACCATCGCCACCGGCGTCATCACCGCCTGCAAGGCCGTGAACCTGCAGGTGCCGCTGGTCGTGCGCATGAAGGGCACGAACGAGGAAATGGGCAAGAAGATGCTGGCCGAATCGGGCCTTCCCATCATCAGCGCCGACACCATGGCCGATGCCGCCCAGAAGGTGGTGGCTGCCGTCAACGCTTCGTGAAACCTTGCGGAGCAGGCAACCAGCCACGCAGCGAAACCGTCCTGCCCCCAACTGAACAGGTAAATCCATGTCCATTCTGATCAACAAAGACACCCGCGTCATCACCCAGGGCATCACCGGCAAGACCGGTCAGTTCCACACTGAGAAGTGCCAGGAGTACGCGAACGGCAAGGCGTGCTTCGTCGCCGGCGTCAACCCCAAGAAGGCCGGCGAGCGGATCTTCGACATCCCGATCTACGCCTCGGTGAAAGAAGCCGCCGGCGAGACAGGCGCAACCGTGTCGGTCATCTACGTGCCGCCCGCCGGCGCGGCCGCTGCCATCTGGGAGGCCGTGGAGGCCGACCTGGACCTGGCGATCTGCATCACCGAAGGCATTCCGGTTCGCGACATGCTCGAAGTGCGCAACAAGATGAAGGCCAAGGAGGCCGCCGGCGGCAAGAAGACCCTGCTGCTGGGCCCCAACTGCCCCGGCCTGATCACGCCCGACGAAATCAAGATCGGCATCATGCCCGGTCACATCCACCGCAAGGGCCGCATCGGCGTGGTCAGCCGCTCCGGCACGCTGACCTATGAAGCGGTGGCGCAGCTGACCGAGATCGGTCTGGGCCAGTCCAGCGCAGTCGGCATCGGCGGCGACCCGATCAACGGCCTCAAGCACATCGACATCATGCGGCTGTTCAATGAAGACCCCGACACCGACGCCGTCATCATGATCGGCGAGATCGGCGGCCCTGACGAAGCCGAAGCGGCCCGCTGGTGCCAGGCCCACATGAAAAAGCCGATCGTCGGCTTCATCGCCGGCGTGACGGCACCGGCCGGCAAGCGCATGGGTCATGCCGGCGCGCTGATTTCCGGCGGCGCCGATACCGCTGACGCCAAGCTGGCCGTGATGGAAGAATGCGGCTTCAAGGTCACGCGCAACCCGTCGGAAATGGCCAAGCTGCTCAAGGCCATGCTGTAAGCGAGCGGCCTTCGGGCCAAGCGGTGGCAGGCCTGCGGTTTGCCACAATCGAAAGCCGGATGCCCTGCGGGATAATCCGGCTTTTCCATTTCTGGCGCAGCGGTCCCTGCCGCAGTCAGCCGGACTGACTGAAAGCACGCCTTGGAAGACTTCCTGACTGCGCATTTCTGGCTCGCCGTTGGCCAGATCATCATGATTGACATCCTGCTCGGGGGTGACAACGCCGTGGTGATCGCGCTGGCCTGCCGGCAACTGCCGCCGGCCCAGCGCACCAAGGGCATCGTCTGGGGAACCGTCGGCGCCATCGTGCTGCGCGTGATCCTGATCGCTTTTGCGCTGACGCTGCTGCAGATCCCGTTCCTGAAACTGGTGGGCGGTGCGCTGCTGATCTGGATCGGCGTCAAGCTGCTGGCGCCCGACGAGGACGATCATTCGGGCATCCAGTCCAGCGACAAGCTCTGGGGCGCCGTCAAGACCGTGATCGTCGCCGACCTGGTGATGAGCGTCGACAACGTGATCGCCATTGCCGGCGCGGCCCAGGGCGCGGGCGAGCAGCACCAGCTGGCGCTGGTGATCTTCGGCCTGCTGGTGAGCATTCCCATCATCGTCTGGGGCAGCCAGCTGGTGCTCAAGCTGATGGACCGCTTTCCCATCATCATCACCGCCGGCGGCATGCTGCTGGGCTGGATTGCCGGAACCATGGCGCACTCCGACCCCGCAGTGGCGCCCTACCTCCCCCAGGATCGCAGCTGGCACTATGCAATGGGCGTGGCCGGTGCGCTGATCGTGCTGGGGCTCGGCCACCTGGCCAGGCGCGGCCGCCAGCCCGCCGCCGACTGAAAAAAGCACGCGCTGGCGTGCATTTGCAACAGACCGGGCGGCGGCGTACCCGGCGGGGCTTGTGCGCGCTGGCCGGCTCTGGTAACTTGGCCGACCGGCACAACCAACCGCGCGGCACACGCTTGCTCTGTCGATCCAGCGGATGGCCGCCTTCCAATGCAGGTGTGCGCAGATCTGGAACACTGAATGGCTACAAAAACGGCAAAGAGGGCGGCTGCATTCTGGCGGTCGGACGCTTTTCTGGGTGCCGCAGTCGTTCTGGCGGTGCTGGCGCTCAATGCCGGCACCGACCTGATCGGCACGCTGGAGCGGCGCTTCTATGACTTCGGCGTGACGAGCGCGCAGCGCACGCCATCGGACCGCGTTGCCATCATCGCCATCGACGACGCCAGCATCGCCGCCATCGGCCGCTGGCCCTGGCCGCGTGATGTCCATGCCCGGCTGATCGACAGACTCGCCGAGGGCAAGGCCAAGGTCATCGGCCACACCGCCCTCTTCCTCGAACCGCAAACCGATCGCGGGCTGGACTACATCCGTCAGATCAAGGCCGTGGTCGAGCAGGCGCCGGCAGACACCGACGCCAGCGGCGAACAGAAAGCCAGGATCACCGCCGTGATCGCCCAGGCCGAGACCGCCCTCGACACGGACGGCCAGCTGGCGGCCAGCCTGGGGCGCGCCGGCAAAGTGGTGCTGCCCTCGGTCTACCGCCTGGGCGACCCGCTGGGCAAGCCCGACGAACCGCTGCCCGCCTTTGCGAAGAAAAGCACGGTCCCGGCAGCCTCGACCTTTGCCAGCCCGGCGGTCAGCGGGCAGCAGCCGATCGCGCTGCTGGGCGAACAGGCGCTGGGCGTCGGCCACCTGAACCAGCTGCCGGACGTCGACGGCTCGATCCGTCGCGAGCCCTTGCTGGTGGACTATTACGGCGCTGCCGTGCCGTCGATGGCGCTGCTGCTGGCGGCCAGCAGCCTGAATCTGGGCATTGCCGACATCCGGCTGGACCCGGTCCAGTCGCAACTGCTGATGGGCAACCTGCGGGTTCGCACGGATGCGCAGGCGTCGATGCTGCCGCAGTTCTATGCCGTTCGCGGCGGCAAGCCGCCGTTTTCCATCGATTCGTTCAACGACGTTCTGACCGGCAAGCTGCCGGCCGATCGCTACGCCGGCAAGATCGTACTGATCGGCAGCACGGCGGCGGGCCTGGGCACCAGTTTTGCCACACCGGTCTCCCCGGTGATGACGCCGGTCGAGTTCGTCGCACATGTGACGTCCAGCCTGCTGAGCGAACATTTCATTGTGCAGCCGCCCTGGAGCGTGTGGGCCGGGCTCGGCGCCTTGCTGCTGGTCGCCGGCTACCTGACCAGCGCTCTGCCACGCCTGTCGGCCGGCATGGGCGCTCTGGCCACCGGTGTGTTTTTCTTCGCCTTACTGGCCGTCGAGTTCGGCTTGCTGTCCCGCGCTTATGTCTGGCTGGAACTGGTGCTGCCGGCCAGCGTGCTGCTGATCGGCCACCTGGCACTCACCACCAAGCGCTTTCTTGTCACCGAAGCCGGCAAGGTCAGGACAGATGAAGAGTCGGCTGAAACCAACCGCATGATGGGTCTGGCCTTGCAGGGACAGGGCCAGCTGGACCTGGCGTTTGACCGATTCCGCAGGGTGGCGCACAGCGACGCGCTGATGGACAACCTGGGCAATCTCGCGCTGGATTTCGAGCGCAAGCGACAGTTCAACAAGGCGCAAGCCGTCTACGAGCACATGGTGCGACTCGACCCTGGCTACCGTGACGTCCAGGCCCGGCTGAAGAAGGCCAGAAATCTGTCGGAGACGGTGATCCTGGGCGGCGGCTCTTCTCATCCGGGCGGCACGCTGGTTCTGGGTGACGGCGCCGTCGAAAAACCGATGCTGGGACGCTACCAGATTGAAAAGGAACTGGGCAAAGGCGCGATGGGTGTGGTCTACCAGGGCCGCGACCCCAAGATCGGCCGCGTCGTTGCCATCAAGACGCTGGCCCTGAGCCAGGAATTCGAGGGTGACGACCTGATCGATGCCCGAGAGCGCTTTTTCCGCGAGGCCGAAACAGCCGGCCGACTGCAGCATCAGAACATCGTCACCATCTTCGACGCGGGCGAAGAGCATGACCTGGCCTATATCGCGATGGAGTTCCTGCGCGGGCGCGACCTTCTGGACCATTGCCGCGAAGGGCACTTGCTGCCGGTCGCTCAGGTGCTGTCGATCGGTGCACGGGTGGCCGACGCGCTGGACTATGCCCACCAGCAGCACGTGGTGCACCGCGACATCAAGCCGGCCAACATCATGTACGACGCGGGCAACGACACCGTCAAGGTCACCGACTTCGGTATCGCCCGCATCACCGACTCGAGCCGGACCAAGACCGGGCTGGTGCTCGGCACGCCCAGTTTCATGTCGCCCGAACAGATTGCCGGCCGCCGGGTGGACGGCCGCTCCGACCTCTACTCGCTGGGCGTCATGCTGTTCCAGATGCTCACCGGCGTGCTGCCCTTCCGGGGCGACTCGATGGCCGAGCTGATGTACAAGATCGCCAACGAGCCGGCACCGGACATCCGGATCGTTCGCCCGGACCTCCCTGAAGGCCTTTCGCGCATCATCGCGCACGCGCTGGAAAAAGACCCCGACACCCGGTACGCCGATGGCGCCCGTCTCGCTGCCGACCTGCGGACCGTGATCGCGTCTGCACTGGCAAACGGACCCGCGAACGGGTCGACGAACGACGACGCACCATCCGCAAGGCCTGCCGTGCAGGCGGCCACGTACCCTGCAAGTGCCTTCGAAAAAACACAGATTGAACCGCGCGACTCAGCCGCTGGCGCGCCCAACGTTGGGTCAAGCGCCCGGGACCAAGCACCATGAATTACGATTTCGCGGCCCTGATCGACACCGGCCGCACGCGGGACAACAACGAGGACTCGGTCCGCTATGACGCAGCCACCGGCCTGTGTGTACTTGCCGACGGCATGGGTGGTTACAACGCCGGCGAGGTTGCCAGCGGTATGGCGACGGCGTATGTCGCCGATCACCTGTCTGACTGGCTGTCCGGGGTCAACGCGCAGACGGGCGTCAAGGAGGTGGTTGCAGCGATGCACGCCTGCGTACAAAGCGCCAACGGCTCGATCTTCCATGCGGCCACCACCCACGAACCCTACGAGGGCATGGGCACCACGCTGGTCGTCGCGGTGTTCCTGCGCAACCATCTGGTGCTCGGGCACATCGGGGACTCGCGCTGCTACCGCTATCGCAATCGCACGCTGACCCAGCTGACGCGCGACCATTCGCTGCTGCAGGAACAGCTCGACGCCGGCCTGATCAGCCCGCTGGAGGCGGCAGTTTCCCCGCACAAGAATCTGGTCACCCGCGCGATGGGCGTCGAGCCCCATGTCGAGCTCGAAGTACACGAGTACGTCGTGGAACCCGGCGACCTGTACCTGCTGTGCTCGGACGGCCTGACCGACATGGTTGATGACACCGCGCTGGCCACCCTGCTGTCCGGCGACGACGACCTGGACGCTGTCGCGCAACGACTGGTCGACAGCGCCAATGCCTGCGGTGGGCGGGACAATATCGCCGTTTTGCTGGCAAATGCACGCCCGCGAACGAAAAGAAACGGTCTGGTGTCCCGATTGCTGGGAAAATAGAGTGTTCGCGGATATCGCCGTTGAAAACCATTCAATGAAGAGGAGTCGGCCATGCCGAAAGTGATCGTCTCGATCGATGGTGTCGTGATCAAGGAAGTGCAGCTGACCAAGGATCGGACCACGCTGGGCCGCCGGCCGTACAACGACATCGTGATCGACAACCTCGCGGTGAGCGGTGAGCACGCCATCTTGCAGATGGCAGGCCAGGAGGTGACGCTGGAAGACCTGAACAGCACGAATGGTACCTACATCAACGGCAAAGCTGTCAAGAAACAGGTTCTGCAGAACAATGACACCATCGAAATCGGCAAGTACAAGATCCGTTTTCTGGGCGAACAGGTCGCGGCCGGCTACGACAAGACGATGGTCATCAAACCGGGTGCGATGCCGCCAGCGCCCGCGCCTGCACCGGCCGCCCATGACGGAGAGCCCGGCAGCGCGGCCATCCGCGTGCTCAACGGCGCAGCCGCCGGGCGTGAGGTGGCACTGGTCAAGGTGGTCACCACCATTGGCAAACCCGGGGTTGCCGTCGCAGCTATCACCCGCCGTCCGCACGGCTTCGTCGTGGCCCATGTCGATGGCGCGGACAACCCCAGGCTCAACGGCGCGGTCATCCCGGTGGAGCCGGTGCTGTTGAAAAATGGCGACCTGCTGGAACTCGCCGGCATCCAGATGCAATTTGTGCAGGCCTGACGATGGCCTGAAGGCGGCAGCATGAAACCTGCTCGCCCGGCGGACAACCGAACGGCACGATGGTTGCGACGCTGGCCCCGCATTGCCATCACACTGATTCCCCTGATCTTCGCGCTCTTGCACGCCAGTGGCGTGCTGGAGCTGGGGGTGCTCAACCGGCTGGACCAGGTGATCTATGACACCCGGTTGCGCGCCACCATGCCGCGCACCCTGGACGAGCGCATCGTCATCGTCGACATCGACGAAAAAAGCCTCGCCGAGGTCGGCCGCTGGCCCTGGCCCCGCAACCGGCTCGCCGCACTGATGGATGAGCTGTTTCAGCGCCAGCAGGTGGCGCTGCTCGGCTTTGACGTGGTGTTTGCCGAACCGGACCAGAGCTCCGGCCTGGCCCAGTTGCGCAAGCTCGCCAGTAACGAATTGCGCGAGGACGTGGCTTTCGTCGAGCGGCTGCGCTCAATGGAAAAGAGCCTGGACTACGACACCCTCTTCGCACAGTCGCTGGCCAACCGTCCGGTCGTGCTGGGCTATTACTTCACCAGCGACCGGGATGCCCGAGCTGCCGGGCAGCTGCCTGAATCGGTGATGCCGCTGGACGCCCGCCAGCGCGAAAAGATCCGCATGACGGTCTGGGACGGATACGGCGCCAACATCGCGCTGCTGGCTGCAGCGGCGCCACGTGCCGGCTTCTTCAACGCGGTTGCCGAGGCCGACGGCGTGGTCCGCTCGACACCGTTGCTTGCTGACTACAAAGGAAAGAACTACGAATCGCTGGCGCTGGCGATGTTCCGGCAGGTGGTCGGCTCACCGGACGTGGCGCCCGGCTTTCCGAAAGAACGGTTTCTCTCGCGCGACTACCGGGGGCTCGAAAGCGTGTTGCTGAAAAAAGCCGGCAAGACGCTGGCCATCCCAGTCGACGACCGAATTGCGGCTCTGATCCCGTTTCGGGGTCCGGGCGGCCCTGCCGGTGGCAGCTTCTCGTACCACTCGGCGTCCGACGTGCTGGAAGGGCGACTTGCGGCCAACACCCTGAAGGGCAAGATCGTGCTGGTCGGCACCACCGCTCCCGGCCTGCTCGATCTGCGGGTGACACCGGTGGGTGAGGCCTATCCCGGCGTCGAGTCCCACGCAAACCTGATTTCCGGCCTGCTCGATGGATACGTGCTGGTACGACCGGACTATGCGCTGGGCTACGACGTGCTGGTGTTGCTGCTGGCGGGCGGGCTGCTCGCGCTGGCGTTGCCCGCGCTCAGTGCAGCCCGTGCCGTCGCGCTCAGCGCCGCGGTGCTGGCCCTTCTGGTGGGGCTGAACTTCGGCCTGTACCTCGGCTACGGCCTGGTCCTGCCGCTTGCCACCGCGCTGGTCATGACCATCACCGCCTTTGCGCTGAACATGAGTTATGGCTATCTCGTCGAAAGCCGCGCCAAGCGGGAGTTGGCCCAGTTGTTCGGCACCTATGTGCCGCCCGAACTGGTGGACGAGATGGTGAAGGACCCCGACCGCTACAGCATGCAGGCGGCATCGCGCGAGCTGACCGTGATGTTCTGCGACATGCGCGGCTTCACCAGCATGTCCGAAACGATGGAACCCACTCAGCTGCAGGCTCTGCTGAACACGGTGTTCAGCCGCCTGACCCAGATCATCCGTGCCCACCGGGGCACGATTGACAAATACATGGGCGACTGCGTCATGGCTTTCTGGGGTGCGCCGGTGCCAACCGTCGACCACGCCAGTCTGGCGGTTGCGGCCGCGCTCGCCATGTCGGAGGAAATCAAGGCAATCAACCAAGATCATCGCGCCAGCGGCCTGCCGGAAATCGGCGTCGGCATCGGCTTGCACACCGGCGAGATGTGTGTCGGCGACATGGGCTCGGACGTGCGCCGCAGCTACACAGTGATCGGCGATGCCGTGAATCTGGGGTCCCGGCTGGAAGGCCTTTCAAAGATCTATGGCACCGACATTGTGGCCAGCGAAGCCACACGGGCTCTGGCGCCCGGGTTCACGTGGCAGGAGCTCGATCGCGTGCGCGTCAAGGGCAAGGCAAAGGCTGTCACCATTTACCGGCCGCTGGCAGACTCCGCGCCGGCCGCAGGTCGATCCGCCGAAGCAACGGCCTGGCAGTCGTTGCTGAAAGCCTATCGCGCGCAGGATTGGGAACAGTGCGACCTGTATCTGATGAACCTGCAGCGCCTGAATGCGGATAATTTCCTTTACCGGCTCTACGCAAAGCGTGTAGCCTCACGCCGAGCGCTGCCGTTTGACCCCGGTTGGGACGGCACAACCGATTTTGAAACCAAGTAACTTGCTGGGATCGCAATGAAGATTCGCGTGCTGGGCTGTTCCGGCGCCATTGCAAAGGACTGCCGCACGACATCGTTCCTCATCGATGGGGACACCCTGATCGATGCGGGCACCGGCGTGGGCGATCTCACGCTCGATGAGATGTGCCGGATCGAGCGTGTGTTTCTGACCCATTCGCACCTGGACCACATCGCCGCGCTGCCGCTGATGGTCGATTCGACCGCATCGCGGCGGCGCACACCGCTGCAGATCCATGCGCTGGCGGGCACCATTGACGCGCTGAAAACGCACATCTTCAACGACGTGATCTGGCCCGATTTCAGCCAGATTCCATCGAGCCTGGCGCCATTCATCAGTTTTCACCCACTCAGCACCGGCCAGTCGCTGCAGGTCGCCGGCAAGGCCATCGAAGTCATGCCGGCGGTCCACACGGTTCCCGCCGTCGGCTACGCGGTCTCCGGCGGCAACGGTTGCTGGGTTTTCTCCGGCGATACCGAACGCAATCCAGCATTCTGGGAACGCCTGAACCAGCTGAATGTGGCCATGCTGGTGATCGAGACGGCGTTCAGCAACCGGGAGCGCGATCTGGCCAAACGCAGCCTGCATCTGTCACCGCACGTGCTGGCCGACGAACTCGACTGCATCAACGGCGCCAGGAAGTTCCCGATCTACATCACCCACACCAAGCCGGCCGAGACCGAACTGATCATGGCCGAGATTCAGCGGTTTGACCAGACGCAGCCGTTCAAGGTCGACCAGTCGCACGACATCCGCTGGCTGCGCGCGGGCGACGTGTTTGAACTCTGAAAACGGCCCGCCGGGCCCTTTTCACTCGCCGTCGAATTCCACCAGCGTGAAGAGCGCCAATCCGGCGTCTCTCAACCGTGCAGAACCGCCGAGGTCGGGCAGGTCAACGATGGCCGCCCCCTCCAGCACCTGCGCGCCCAATCTGCGCAGCAACCGTGCACCGGCCATCATCGTACCGCCGGTCGCGATCAGATCGTCGACCAGCAGCACGCGCTCTCCCGGTTCAACGGCGTCAACGTGGATCTCCACGGCCGCATTGCCGTACTCCAGCTCGTAGCTCTCCTGCTCGGTCCGATAGGGCAGCTTGCCTTTCTTGCGGATCGGCACAAAGCCCCGACCCAGCTGATGCGCCAGCACCGCACCCAGAATGAAGCCACGCGCATCCAGCGCCGCCACCTTGTCCGGGCGCAACGCTTCGGTGCTGTAGCGCTGCACGAAGGCGTCGATCAGCCGGTGAAAAACCTGCGGGTCCTGCAACAGTGGCGTGATGTCGCGAAACTGCACGCCGGGCGCTGGCCAGTCAGGCACCGTGCGGATGCGTTCTTTCAGGAATTGGCGCAATGATGAATCGGACATGTTCGCTTTCGCGTGGGAGAGAGGCAGATTTTGCACCGGCCGCGCGGGCGCGAGCGGATGTGGCAACCGCAACAACGCGTCCGTTTTCAGCGTTTGAGCAGTTTCGTCTCGGCCAGCGACAAGGCCTCCGCCTTGCCCGACAGCACCAGCGTGTCGCCGCCGGCCAGCATGGTGTCGCCGGTCGCTTCGAGCACCTTGCCATCGGCCCGCCGCAGACTGACCACCCGAACCGACAGCTCGGCCAGGCCCAGCCGGTTGATCGGTTTGCCGATCGGCCACGCCACCAGCGGCAGCGTCAGGGACGACAGCCGCTCCTGCTGCAACTCGTCCACGGTGCTGTCGTCAGCACCGTGAAAATAGCCGCGCAGCAGGTTGTAGCGTGCGTCCCGCTGCTCCTGCACGATGCGGATCACACGCCGCATCGGCACGCCGACCAGCGCCAGCGCATGACTGGCCAGCATCAGCGAACCTTCGATCGCCTCCGGCACCACTTCGGTCGCCCCTGCGGCCTGCAGTTTCTCCAAGTCCTTGTCGTCCTGAGTGCGCACGATCACCGGCACCTGTGGCGCGTGGGTGCGCGTGTGCGTGAGCACTTTCATCACACCGGCAATGTCCAGGTAGGTCACCACCACCGCGCTGGCCCGCGCCAGGCCGGCGGCCATCAATGCCTGCAGACGCGCCGCGTCGCCAAAAACCACCGAGTCACCCGCGGCAGCTGCCTGACGCACGCGGTCAGGGTCCAGATCCAGCGCCATGTAGGGAATGTTTTCACGCTCCAGCATGCGCGCCAGGTTCTGCCCGCTACGTCCGTAGCCGCAGATGATGACGTGCCGGTCGGCATTGATGGCCTTGCGCGCAATCCCGGTCATCTGCACCGACTGCATCAGCCAGTCGCTCGCGATCAGCCGGGTCACGATACGGTTGCTGTACATGATGATGAACGGCGTGGCCATCATCGACAGCACCATCGAAGCCAGGATCGGGTTGAACAGCTGCGGCGGCACCAGATGGTGCTGACCGGCCAGTGTCAGCAGCACCAGACCGAATTCGCCGGCCTGGGCCAGATACAGACCCACGCGCAGCGCCGTGCCCGCAGCCGCCCCCGTCAGCCGGACCAGCCCGCTGACCAGCGCCAGCTTGAATCCCAGCGACAGCACCAGCAGCAGCAGCACCAGCGGCCAGCGCTCGAAAACCAGCCGCCAGTCGAGCATCATGCCGATGGTGATGAAAAACAGGCCCAGCAGCACATCATGAAATGGCCGGATATCTGTTTCCACCTGGTACTTGAACTCGGTTTCCGAAATCAGCATGCCGGCGACAAAGGCACCCAGCGCCAGCGAAAGCCCCGCATGCTCGGTCAGCCAGGCCAGCCCGAGCGTGACCAGCAACAGGTTCAGCATGAACAGTTCGTCGCTCTTGCGTCGCGCCACCAGCGTCAGCCACCAACGCATCAGCTTCTGCCCGCCGGTGAGCAAGATGCCCAGCAACACAACCGCTTTCAGCAACGCCAGTCCCAGCGCCGGCAGCATGGCGTCCGGGCGAGCGCCCAGTGCGGGAATCAGCACCAGCAGGGGCACCACGGCCAGATCCTGAAACAGCAGCACGCCCACCACGCGTTTGCCATGTTCGGACTCCAGTTCCAGCCGCTCGGCCACCAGCTTGATGACGATGGCCGTGCTGCTCATCGACATCACCCCGCCCAGCGCCACGGCTGTCTGCCAGGAGACGTTCCACCATTGCGGCAGCAGCATCGTCAGCGCCATGGAGGCCAGCGCCGTGATCAATACGGTGAGAAAAACCTGCAGCAATCCCAGCCCGAACACGTGGCGCCGCATGGCCCGCAGCTTGGGCAGACTGAATTCCAGGCCGATGACGAACATCAGGAACACCACGCCAAATTCGGCCAGGTGCTTGATGCCTTCCGAGTTCTGCGCCAGTGCCAGCGCATTCGGTCCGATCACCACCCCCACCGCCAGATAGCCCAGCATCGGCGGCAGTTTCAGGTAGCGGCAAGCCACCACGCCAAGCACCGCCGCCAACAGGTACAGCAAGGCAATATCAAGGGAGGTCATGCCCCGATGCTAGCAACATGTGCAGGACGCGCGGCGCCATTTCGCTGAACGCGCGCCACCACCGCCACTTGTCCACCCCTTCTCACCTTCACCGGGCCGCACCGATAGAATGCCCCGATGCAATTCGAGCCCGGCCGGGCGGTTCGCCTCGCCATTGAAACCCTGGATATCGAAGCCGCTGCGCTGCTGGGACTGAAGTCCCGGCTGAACGGCGATTTTTCCCGTGCCGTACAGATGATGCTGGACGTCCGGGGTCGCGTCGTGGTGATGGGCATGGGCAAGAGCGGTCACATCGGCCGCAAGATCAGCGCGACGCTGGCATCGACCGGGACCGCCGCCATGTTCGTCCACCCGGCCGAGGCCAGCCACGGCGATCTGGGCATGATCAAGGCGGTCGATGTCGTGCTGGCCATTTCCAACAGCGGCGAAAGCGAAGAACTGACGGCCATCCTGCCCGTTCTCAAGCGCCTTGGTGTGCCGCTCATCGCGATCACCGGGGGTGCCGACTCCACCCTTGCGCGGCATGCCGACGCGACGCTGGACAGCAGTGTCGAAAAGGAAGCGTGCCCGCTCAATCTGGCGCCCACGGCCAGCACGGTCGCGCAGATGGCGCTGGGCGATGCGCTGGCCGTTGCGCTGCTCGATGCACGCGGCTTCAAGGCCGAGGATTTCGCCCGCTCCCATCCGGGCGGCACGCTCGGACGCCGGCTGCTGACCCACGTCGCCGATGTGATGCGCAAGGGTGACGCCATTCCCCGGGTGCGGCCCGAAACCCCGTTTACCGAATTGATGCGCGAGATGAGCGCCAAGGGCCTGGGCGCGTCGGCCGTTGCCGACGCAGATGACCGGGTGCTGGGCATCTTCACCGACGGCGACTTGCGCCGGCTGGTGGAAAAAGGCATCGACCTGCGCGGTGCGCTCGCCCGCGAGGTCATGCATCCGCAGCCCCGCACGGTGCGGGACGATGCGCTGGCGGTCGAAGCAGCCGGCCTGATGGAGCAGCACCGCATCACCAGCGTGCTGGTGGTTGATAGCGAGGGCCGTCTGGTCGGCGCGCTCAACAGCAACGACCTGATGCGCGCGCGGGTCATCTGATGCCGGCATTTCGAGCCATCATTCCAGCGCTGCAGTATCCGCCAGAGTTGCTGCTGCAAGCCCAGGGCATCAAAGTCGTGTTCTTTGACGTCGACGGCGTGCTGACCGATGGCGGCCTCTATTTCACCGAGGCGGGCGAAACACTCAAACGCTTCAACACGCTCGACGGCCACGGCCTGAAGCTGCTGGCGCGGGCCGGCATCACGCCGGCCGTTATCACCGGGCGGGACTCCCGCCCACTGCGGCTGCGTCTGCAGGCGCTGGGCGTGCAGCATGCGCGTTACGGAACCGAAGACAAGTTGCCGGCGGCGCAAGCCTTGCTGGACGAACTGGGCCTGCAATGGGACCAGGCGGCGGCCATGGGCGACGACTGGCCCGACCTGCCGGTGATGCAGCGATGCGCGTTTGCCTGCGCCCCGCCGCAAGGTCATGCGCAGGCGCGCGCGCTCGCCGATCATGTCACCCTGGCGCGCGGCGGCGACGGCGCCGCTCGGGAATTCTGTGACCTGCTGCTGACGGCTGGCGGGCACTATGCGCGGCTGTTGCGGGACGCCGTGGGTGCAGACCCTTCATGATGCGCTGGCTGCAAGCGGCCTGGGACCGCCTGACGCTGTACCTGCCCATCTTGCTGATGGCTTTCTTTGCGCTGGGCAGCTGGTGGCTGGTGCGAACCGCACCCAGCCTGATCACCAGCGCGCCGGCGCGGCCGGTGCGCCATGACCCGGACTACTTCCTCAACGCCTTCTCGATCCGGACTTTCGATGCCGGCGGCCAGCTGAAGAACGAGGTTTTCGGTGCCGACGCACGGCATTATCCCGACACAGACACGATGGAGATCGAAAATGTCCGCATGCGCAGCCTGGATGCGCAGGGCCGGTCGACCGTTGCAACCGCTAAGCAGGCGCTGTCGAACCGCGACGGCAGTGACGTGCAACTTTTCGGCCGGGTGCATGTGACGCGGGAAGCGGAGGCCGACAGTCGTGGCACACCGCGCCCGCCAATGGAGTTTCGCAGCGAATACCTGCGTGCGCAAACCAGACCGGACCGTCTGTCGACCCATTTGCCCGTGGTCATCGAACAAGGCCGGGACCGGCTGTCGGGCAGCGCCATGAGCTGGGACCATGACAGCGCGGTGCTTGAACTCGCGGGGCGGGTCAAAGGCGAACTGCAGCCCCGCACCAACCGATGACCGGAGACCAACCATGAACCCGTTGACCTTCATCACCGGCGCCTCCAGCGGCATCGGCCAGGCGCTGGCCGCGCGCTACCACCGTGACGGCTGGCGGCTGGCGCTGGTTGCGAGGCGGGGGCCGGAAATGGCGGCCTGGGCGCAGCAGCAACAGATCCCGGCCGACCGTTGGCGCGCCTACAGCGCCGATGTGGCAGACACCGACAGCATCGTCGGTGCCGGGCAGGCCTGCATGGTCCAGCAAGGCGTGCCCGATGTGGTGATTGCCAATGCCGGCATCAGCATCGGCATGGACACGGCCGAGCGCGCCGATATCGACCTGATGACCCGCGTTTTTGCGACCAACAACGTCGGCATGGCGGCCACCTTTCACCCGTTCCTGCAGCCCATGATCGCGCGCGGCAGCGGCACGCTGGTGGGCATCGGTAGCGTGGCCGGCATCCGCGGCCTACCCGGACACGCGGCCTATTGCGCCAGCAAGGCCGCAGTGATCGCCTACTGCGAATCGCTACGCGGCGAGTTGCGCGGCACCGGCGTGCAGGTGGTCACCATCTGCCCCGGCTACATTGCCACGCCGCTGACCAGCCGCAACCGTTACGCGATGCCGTTCCTGATGCAGCCCGAAGTCTTTGCCGACAAGGCGTTTGCCTGCATCAGCGCCGGTGACAGCTACCGGGTCATCCCCTGGCAGATGGGCGTTGTCGCCAAACTGCTGCGGGTGTTGCCCAATCTGGTCTTCGACAAGGCATTCGCCGGACGGCCTCGCAAGCACCGTCAGTCCGGCGACCACTGAAGGCGCAGCGACTGCGGCAATCCCTCAGGCCGCACGGGGCCTCCCGGCCCCATGCATCATTCCGCCATGCTGGACATTGTTGTGCTCTTCTTCCTGCTGGGCGTGTTCGCCCGGCTGGTGAGAAGTGACCTGCGGCTGCCTGAGGCACTCTATGAGACGCTGTCGATCTACCTGCTGCTGGCCATCGGCCTCAAAGGCGGCATTGAACTGAGTCGCCAGCCGCTGATGGTGCTGGCGCCGCAGGTGGCTGCCTGCGTCGCCCTCGGTTTTTCCATTCCGTTCCTCCTGGTCCCGATGTTGCGGCGGATGGGGCTGAACGCGGCGGACAGCGCCGGGCTGGCGGCCCATTACGGATCGGTCAGCGTGGTGACCTTTGCCGTGGCCAGTGCCTGGTTGCAGCGAAAAGGCGTGGCTGCCGAATCGCACGCGGCGCTCTGGGTGGCCGTGATGGAGGCGCCGGGGCTGCTGGCGGGCATCCTGCTCGCCCGCCTGGGCGGCGAGCCCGGGCGAACGGTTCAGTGGGGCCGGCTGGCCCACGACGTCTTCCTGGGCAAGTCGGTGCTGTTGCTGACGGGCGGCCTGCTGATCGGCGCGGTGATGGGTGAGAGCGGAGTCGCGCCGATCAAGGCGGTGTTCGTCGATCCGTTCAAAGGCGTGCTGGCGCTGTTCCTGCTCGAACTGGGGCTGGTCGCCGGGGCGCGACTGGGCGAGTTGCGCCAGCACGGCCTGCGCCTGGTGGTTTTCGCCGTCGTTGCGCCAGTGCTGCTGGCGGTGCTCGGTGCGCTCACCGGTGCGGCACTGGGGCTTTCGGAAGGCGGCATCATGCTGATGGCCACGCTGGCGGCCAGTGCCAGCTATATTGCGGCTCCCACTGCAATGCGCATCGCGGTCCCGCAGGCGAATGCGGCGCTGTCGATCACCGCTGCGCTGGGCATCACGTTTCCGTTCAACCTGGTGGTCGGCATACCGCTCTATTACCAACTGGCAAAGGCCCTGTCGTCGTGACCAAACATCCGAAAGTCCTGCTCGTGATCATCGCCGAGGCGGTGCTGGAGCCGCTGCTGGTGGCCGACGCCCGGCGCCTGGGTGCGCAAGGCTACACCGCGCACGACGTCCGAGGCGGCAGCCCGCACGCCACCCGCGAAGGCATCTGGGAATCGGACCGCACCGTCGAGATCAAGTTCATCTGTGCGGCCGGCATCGCCGACGCGCTGGCCGCGCACGTGATGCAGCACTACGCGCCCCATTACGGCGTGACGCTTTTTTTCAGCGCCGTCGAGGTGCTGCGGCCAGACAAGTACTGAATCCGGAAACTTCTTAATTGATAGCAATATTGAGCCATTTGACGCTGGCTTGAAACGAAAAAGGCTCCAAACGGAGCCTTCAGGGGGTGCAGGGGGTCGCTGCTTCAGTAGCCGCCGTTGCCGCCGCCACCGTAACCACCACCGCCGCCGCTGCGTCCACCGCCACGGGGGCCCGAACCGTAGGGGCTGCGAAAGCCGCCGTCGCCGCCACCACCGCCTTCACGCCGACCGCCGCCATAGCCACCACCACCGCCGCCGCCTTCGCGCCGTCCGCCGCCACCGCCGCCGCCGCCATAACCACCACCACCACCGCCGCCGTAGCCGCCGCCACCGCCGCCGCCATAACCACCGCTGCGCGGGGGACGCGGCTCCATCGGACGCGCTTCGTTGACCACCACGGCCCGGCCGCCAAGCGGCTGGCCATTCATGCCATTGATCGCGGCTTGCGCTTCCGCATCGCTGCCCATCTCAACAAAGCCGAAACCTTTGGAACGACCGGTATCACGCTCCATCATGACCTTCGCGCTGGTCACGGCGCCGAAAGCGGCAAAAGCCTGCTCCAGATCACTGTCGCGCACCGAATATGGCAGGTTGCCAACGTAGAGTTTGTTGCCCATGAACGGGACTCCTAAAAACACATGGAAAAAGCGATGAAGTTCCGAAAACGCATTCAACAAACCTGGATTTCACGGGAATGAAGCGAAAGTGACCTGCTCACCGCATGCTCTTGCGCGGGCCTGGCGGGTCCGCGCCCGCAAATTATCGTCCAGATGGCCGCCGGTCTGGCAAGCGGTATTTCGGGTTTACTGGCAGGGAATACCCCGACAAAAACAAAAAAAGGCCCGCAAGGGCCTTTTTTTGATTGCCGAAAACGGCGCGGGATCAGTAACCGCCGCTG
>JACSRS010000169.1 GCA_014879655.1 Burkholderiaceae bacterium | reverse complement strand
AGATGATCTGAATGCACTGCTCGATGCAGCCGAGCTTGGCGTGGAAGCCAAGAAGAAAACACGCACCGTCCTGAATCGGTTGTGGCTGGAGCCGCGCGCTGAACTGGTTGACTTCGCGGATCGCGGCGCGGCCATCCACCAGACGCAACCAGACATTCCCGTCGCAGCACTGTGCTGGGGCATGTCCGTGGCGACGTACCCGTTCTTTGGCAAGGTGGCCGAGCTGGTGGGCCGCCTGTCCGCCATTCAGGGCGACTGCGCGTCCGCCGAGGTCCATCGGCGCATGAGTGAAACTTATGGGGAGCGCGAAGGCACTCGGCGCATGACCAACATGGTCATTCAGAGCCAGGCGAGCTGGGGAACAGTTGAACGGGTCGAGAAAGGTAAGCGAGTCATTCGGCTCGCGCCAACCGTCATCGACAACGATGAACTCACGGCATGGCTGATCGAGGCGGCGGTGCGCTACGCGAACAAACCGCTGGCTATCACCAACCTGCAAACGCAGCCGGTACTGTTTCCGTTCAATCTGACGCAGTCATTGGCCTATCTGGTGTCGAACAGCGAACATTTGACCGTGAGATCTGAAGGGCCGGGAAATCAGTTCGTTGCCTTGCGCGAGGCGGTGTGATGAGGGTCGGGCCATGACGCAAGAGAATCCACCATCTGGCGATGCGCCGAAAAAGGCTACGCTGAAGCTGCTGTTTCGGTCGAGGCCTGCCACGGATGTGGAGACATCAGCAGGACGAATCTACCTGTATCCGCTGCGTATGCGCGACATGACCGATTTCGAGAAGCTCGAACCCGGCGATGCGCTCAGCCAGATCAGGGCTTTCCTGCCGAGCATTGGCAGCTTGATCGTCGAATCCGACGAAGCACCGGAGCGCGTCCCGCTTGATGCCGCGATTGCCGATGGACTCTCGGACGATGAGATCGAACGGGCTGCTGATGCCTATGCGAAATCTTCCGCATGGCAAACCGTCCGCGATGGATCGCAAGAGCGGGAGCCTGTAGTGCAGCAAGCCGGTGAAGCGGCATCGGCCTTTCTGGTGCGACTGCTCAAGGCCGAGGTCGAGGACTATCGCCAGAGCACGAAGCGAATGCACGACAAGATGTTCGGCTCGGCACAAAGTCTTTTCGATCAAGTTCAAAAGAGCACCAGTCTTTTCGATCAAGTCCGTAAGAGCACGTCGGCCTTGGGATCAACTTTGAACGCCTACGAGGAACTGACGAAATTCGCAAAGCCAGCGCCGTTGGAAATCCAGCCGATTCGCACGGATCACTTCGATGCTTTGAACAGGCAGATAGCGCAGCAAGCGCGCGAGCGTGCAGAAGAGCGCGCGGAAGAAATGGAGATGACGCGCCTGACGGGGAAGATGACCGCAGAGTCGGCCCAGACCCTCAAGGACTTGGCGGAGGCAGCGACAACTCTGATGGAGCAGATGGACGAACGCGACCGAAGAGCCGATCAGTCCACGCGCAAGCAGATCACCATCGCGGTGTGGTCGGTTGGCATCTCGGCGGTTTTGGCCTTGTTTGCCTTGATCGTCTCTGGTTTCGCTTACGTCCAAGACCGGGGCAGCAGTTCCTCCGAGGAGCAGTGGCAAGTGAAGCTACTGGCCGCAATCGAGCAAGGGAATCAGCAACGGTCTGCGACAGAACATGAGAACGAAGCGCTTCGAGAACAAGTAAACGTCCTTGGGGCGCGCATCGCGGTTCTGGAAGCCGCTCAACGCGTCGCCGCCGCCAAAAAAGCAGAAGACGCCACACCTCCTCATGCGGCTATGGACAGCAGCGCTGCACAGCAATAGAAAATATTCCTTTGGCGGTTGACTATGCCAACTTCAAGAATGGGTTATTTGGCGGTTCGTCACTGAATATTGATCGAGGCTCAAGCAGCAGATAGCCATGCAGCCGCCGTGACTTTCGAGGCCCTGTGACCTCGCAAGTCCAGATATTCAGGCCGTTGGGCTGCTTGCGATGCAGTTGCAGCCGCTCGAAGCGCTTCTGTACCCATTGCCAATCCTGCTGGTTTTCCAGCTTCGCCAGCGTGCCAACCTGTGGGTGCTCCTGCGCATACCTTTGGAACACGCCAGGGCTGACCAGGTAGGCGGTATCGCTGACGGTATGCACCAATGCCTTGGCGTCGTTGATGATGAGCCGCCGCGAGGAGATGCCTTGCCGCAGCCATGCCATGAAATGCTCCCCGGATGGCGATGACGCGGAGGGAGGTGATGCAGCCGCAGGCGGCGAGACTGGTGCCGGAGGCACCAGCAGCGAGGATGCATCGGCATGTGCGCTGGGCACCTCGTTCGAGATCGCTTGCACATCCTGCGTGGTCGCAGGCGACTGCTCCATTCCCACCATCGCCAGCATGTCTTCCAGGGCGTCGGAGCCAGTCTTGGCGGATAGTTGAGCCGGGGCACTCGTGCCAATGGAATCCTCCCCTTGATGGTGTTGCTGATTTTCAGCTGCGGGCTCTGCCACGCGCGTTGGATTGGGCGTCGAAGTATCGGAGTCTTTGTCCGCCAATGCTGCGTCGATCACCACGGCACCGGCAAACGGGGCCGGTCGCTCGCCAGGCTCCCAGATCAGCGCCGGTGCCAGCCGCAGCAAAGTGAATGAGTGCGTCCAGCCGGTGGAGCTGTTTACGGTCGCGCGCCAGATCGCCTTGCCATCGGGCGTCGGCTGCAACATGCCGTGATCTTGGAGGACGTTGAACACGGCGGTGTTGTTCGCCGGGATGCCATCGACGCCCTGGGACAGCAGGTGCGCGCGGAGCTTGTCGGAAACGGTTTTGCTCACTAGCCATAGCGCATCGTCCGTGAGCCAGCCATCGGAGGCTTCGGGCTGGTTCAGTTTCAGCTCTTCCTTGAGCAGGTAGCGCAGCCCGTTGACCAGTTTGCGTTGCAGCGAGTGCTTGGGCGCGGCCATGGCACGGGCTGGGTCGCCGCCCAGCTCCTGGGCGACGGAGGCGCGGTCGGCCTGCACGACCAGCTCGCCGAGCACCCCGGCGTGCTCGTACTGCCCGGCCAGCACGTAGAGCAGCGGCGCCCACAGGGACGGATAGTCGCTGAGCCAGTCCAGGAGGTCGCGGTCGAGAAGTTGCCGGTACAGCAAGCCAGTGGCAGCGCTGTGGAGGCGGTACTCACGGTCCTCGCGGTAGCGGAAGCGGTAAGGCTGACGCAGCGGGCCATGCCAAGGGTGCCAGGTGCTGCCATCGGCCAGCTCGACGTGCAGATCCACTGCTACCTTGCCGATGTCGTGCAGCAGTGCCGCGTAGGCGACGGCGGCGGTCCAGGCCTCGGACTGCGCGGCCTGGTCTTCGGGGTTGGCACCGATGGGCAGCAGATGGGACTGCCGCAGCTTCAGGCTGTAGGCGACGATTTCGAGGCCATGGTCGAGCATGCCGCCCGGGTAGGCGTGGTGGTGCGCCTCGGAGGCCGGAAACGCCTGGACCAGCTCGGCGTAGCGCTCCAGTGGCGTGCGGTACAGGGTGGCGAACTGCCGGCGCGACAGCGACGTGCGCTGCCAGATGTGTTCCAGCAGCTTCTGCCGGCGCGGCGTGGCCAGCAGCGATGCGGCCGACTCTGGCCGCATCAACCCTTTTGGGAGGTTGGTGACGGGTGGTGCCGATGGAGCGACAGCGACCAGGGGCCGTTTTCGCTGGAACAGGGAGAGCATGTCGGTGTCCTGATGGCGGGCCGGGCGGGAGGCCTTTTTGCCTTTTCGAGGTAGGGCCTTTCCCCTTGCACCCCATTCCCTTGCCATTTCGACCCTTTGGCCGTTACAGCCTTTGGGTATAGAGCGGAAAGCACTGACCATCCACCATCAATGCGGAGTTCGCTGAGGCCGTGTTGATGCCTGAAGGCTCGCTGTTCCCGCTCTACGATGAGGTTCAATGTTGAATGCCGGAGAGCACCATGCGACCTCATATTGACGAAGTAAGGAAATATCCTTACCATGTAGGCATTGCCATCAGGAGAGCCGCCATGCCTGCCATTCACGAAGTTGCCACGCTGACCTCCAAGGGGCAGATCACGCTGCCCAAGTCCATCCGCCAGGCGCTGGGTGCCGACACCGGCAGCAAGCTCGCGTTCGAGCTTCGCGGCAGTGAAGTGGTCGTGACCCGCGCCGATGCCGAGCACGAAGACCCGGCCATTTCCGCGTTCCTGGCCCTGCTGGCACGCGACATCGAAGCAGGCCGGAATGTTCGCGGTCTGCCCGAGGATCTGGCGCGCACGATGCTGGAGCACGCGGGCCACAAAGTGAGCCTGGGTGACGATTTCGATGAGGACGTGGAAATCTGATGCAACAGCATGGCTGGACATTGCTGTTCCACGACAACCTGATCGAGCAGATGATGAAGCTGCGCGCGGCTGTGCTGCGCGCCCAGGAGAACGACCCGCAGGGGTTCGGGTCCAACGCCAACGTCAAGTTCTTCCGGGCCTTGGTTCAGTTGATACAGGACGTAGTGCCGAGCGATCCGGCGCGCGACGAATACCGCCAGGGCAATACCATGGGGTCGGCCTATCGCCACTGGCGGCGGGCCAAGCTCGGAAGGCGCTACCGGCTGTTCTTCCGGTACGACTCGAAGGCGAAGGTCATCGTGTACGCATGGGTCAACGACGAGCAGACCTTGCGTTCATCGGGCAGCAAGTCGGACCCCTACGCAGTGTTCGAGAAAATGCTCGGACGTGGAAATCCGCCAGACGACTGGAACGCATTGGTACAGGTAAGCAAGCAGGATTGGAGCAAACTGGAATAGGCATTCCTCTGTAACAGGAGACGACCATGAGCACCACCACCCGCATCAGCACCGCAGAACGCCTCGGCCGTACCTTCGGTCGCGGATGGCGCGCCTATGCACGTGGCGAACGGCGGGCGTCGAACTGGTTGGTGTCCAAGGGAGTGCCGGTAGCTGGTGCTTCCGTGCTCGTGTGGGTGGTCAAGCTGGCTGTGCTCGGGGTGTTGCTGCACACCACCTTCTGGCTGGCTCTGCTGCTGGTATGTGTCATGGTGGTCGCTTGGATGGCCCGCAACATCGACCTGGGCGAGGAGCTACCCGAGCCAGAATGGCGAAACGGCCCAGCCGGGTTTGGCCTATACACCTACGACGGTTTTCGCATTGATCCTCATGTCGAGGACGAATAGCTGTGATCACTTCTTCGATGCGGCATTGATTGCGATACCTCCTCCCTTCCCGCCAGCAGCCTTGGCATCTCCTGTGGCACCAGCAAGGCCTTGCAACACGTTGCCGGCGCGAACGCCCGCCCAAGCCAAGGCCATGATCCAGAAGGTAGGCAGCACGATGAACATCGTGCCCATGACGAACATCAGGAGCATGTCGCCGAAGGCGTTGTTCAGCCCCACCAGTGGGTCGAAGTTGGTGTGCGGCCGGTTCCACCCCCAACCCCATCCGTAGAGTGCATCAAGGATGGTGCTGTCGATCCAGCGTGCGAGCTGGAACCAGAAGTCCGTAAAGAACAGCGCAAACT
Source organism: Burkholderiaceae bacterium (assembly GCA_014879655.1). Lineage (GTDB taxonomy): Bacteria > Pseudomonadota > Gammaproteobacteria > Burkholderiales > Burkholderiaceae_C > JACSRS01. Next base: position 2,695 of record JACSRS010000169.1, on the reverse strand, counting down.
GCACGACGCTGACAGTGATGACCGTCTTCAGGTCATAGGTACCCACGACCAGCACGAGCGGGATGCAGATGACCAGCGCCATCTTGAGCAAGGCGAGCACCATGGGCAGGGCCTGCCGCACAACGTCCATGGCCGGAAACGCAGCAATCGCGCCGACTGCCATCCCGACGTCGCCCGTGGCCCGCGTCACGATGTTCGGCAAGGTCTTGTCGATCTGGCCGCCATAGTCCGTATAGACGCTGCCCTGGTTCAATTTCTGCTGCCGTGGTGAAGCAATGGTGCGGATCACCGAGTCGTCCACCTCGGCCCGGCTCAGGAACCCCGCCCAGCCCGCCAGGCGATTAAGCAGGCTCGGGGCCACCTGTCCCAGCAGGCGTGCCCGCAAGCCATTGCTGCCATCGGCCCACCATTGCTTGCAGGTCGGGTAGCCGCCACCGCTGACCACCTGCGCAAGCCCGGCATCACGGTTGCTGTCGTAGGGCCAGTCGTCGCGCGGCGTGCTGGAGCGGTAGGTGTCGTAGTAGCCGTTGGTGTCGGTGAAGAACCTCGATCCGACCCAGGTTACGTCGTGCATCTGCTGCTCATCGAGTTGCGGGCGCTGCATGAACAATTTGGCCCGTGCAGGCCCATAGCAATCTCGCGAGAAGTCCGCCACTTCCTGGGCCAGCACCGGGTCGTCAATGCGGGTCGCATCGATCTCCATGCGCATTTGCCGCAGGTCCGTACCGCACGGGATCGCTGCCACCGAGGCGCTCGTGACGGCGCGCGAGAGTGCGTGCATGAAGGCCCACCAGACCGGCACCTTCGCCGACTGGTTGTTGATGGTGCTGAAGGACTGCGACCAGCCGGTATCCGTGGGCTGTGGCACGCTGACCTGGCACTGGGCCGAGCGCGAGCTGTCGTACTGGATGGTGTTGAGATCCACGTCGATGAACGGAATGCCCGCGAACATCACCACCACGATGGCGACGAAAACCCGGTTCTCGATGCGTGCAGCGGAGAGCAGGCCTTTGTTGCCCTCGTCGGCGCCTTCCGCACGGGCCTTCAACCACTCCTGCACGATGATGGCGACGAAAGGCAGCGCGAACACTCCGCTCGACACCAGCACCGCCCAGATGCCGTTATGGACGATCCAGGACACCAGCGTCAGGTAGTACTCCAGGTAGTCGGTCGTAAAGAGCGTCATGGCACCAGTCTCCCCTCAGCCCTGCATCAGCAGGCTGGCTTCCAGCGCTACGATGGCGACGACGCCGGCGACCTCGCTGCGCACCAGCCTCCGCCGTGCTTGCCCGTCGTCGCCCTCGCGCGCCAGCAGCCGACGGCGCATCCAGACCCAGCCGTAGGCCGTCGCGCCGTACAGGCACAGCCGCCACACCAGGAAGTAGCCCGAAGCCGCCGCCAGCCACTGCTCCCAGCTGGTCACGCTACCGCCGAGGTAGATGCCGAGAAGGTTGGCACCCACGGCGGCGGTGACGAGCACCACCGTCCACAGCAGCGTCTTCGCCGCGCGGCGGCTGAACAGCCAGCGCGGGCGCGGCCAACTGGCGCGTGTCGGGTTCATGGGTTGCCTCCTGGATTACCCTTCTGAAGCCGGTCGAGGCGGTCGGGAATGGGGTCGCCTTCGTAGATGCCACGCGAGCCCGCCGCGCGCGTGCCATGGCGCTGAATGATGGCCATAGGCGAGTTGTTCGCCAGCTCGCGCCGCAGCTCCAGTTCGGTCTTGAGGTTGCGGATCTCCTGGTCGAGCGTGTCGCTTTCCTTGCTCACTGCCTCCACCGCAAGCTCGTTGGCCGCGACGTTGGGCTCCTTCTTGCCGGTCAGCAGGGTCCGCTGCAGCAGCAATGCCTTCTCCAGCACTGACGACAGCGCGACCTCCGATGCCAGGCGGCGCGCCAGCAGATCCTGGTCCGGCTCGTCGCGCAGCGCCTCGATGACGCCGCGCGTAATGGGCAGCGACGTGCTGCCGGCCGCGCGCAGGTTCTCGAACGTGGTGTTGCGCGTCCCCGAGACCAGTTCCTGCAGGGCTTCCAGCTTCGCCTCGTATTCCTCCTGGATCAGCGGCGTCAGCCCGACGCCGGGTACGGTCTCGGTCTTGGTGCAGGAATCGCAGGTGCGCTGTTGCTGCTCCCCGAGCACCCGCGTCGCCCATTCGACCGCCTGCTGCGGTGAGGTCCAGGTCTGGCAGGACAGGCTCGCGCAACTGGCGGGGGCGATGGACGACGTATCCGTCACGCCACGGCCGTTGACGAGGTTGTAGCCCGCACGGGTCACGTCACCGACCACCCGGATAGCGGGTTGGCCCGCGCCCCCGGCATTGCTGCCGCCCACCCAGGGTACGCCATCGTTGCCGCGCCGCGTCTCGGCCTGCTCGATCGCCGACACGGCGTCGGTGCTGGACACCGCATCGCGCAACGCCATGCCTTCGGCCATCTGGCTCCAGCCGAGTTGGCCGCCCGCCATGTCGGCCATCTTCTCGGCCATGGCGCGGCATGTCAGCTTGGAGCGGTCGAAATCTAGCCGCGCCTGCAGCACGCCATTGGTGAGCAGGTTGTAGAGGCCGGGATCGGCCCGCTGGATGATCAACGCAGGCAGCGACGCCACGGCGCTCGTGGCGCTCTGGATCACGTTGCTCATGATCTGCTGAAAGCCGTTGGTGATGCCGTTGAGCTGGTTGCGCAGCGTGGTCTGGATGCTC
>JACSRS010000168.1 GCA_014879655.1 Burkholderiaceae bacterium | reverse complement strand
ACCGACGATGATGGCATCGGGAAAGGCGTTGCAGAAGGGGACGCGGATCGCCAACGTCCGCGCCATCTCCACCGCCATGCCGAAGTACGTGTTGGCATCCAACACGTAGATCACCGGATAGGTCTGTTCCGGGTTCTCGGAATAGCCAAAGGGCAGGGCGACGGAGATCGAATACTCCTGGTCAACGAACGCAGATCGAAGCGTTCTGACCTCAGTGCCGGGAATGGTAGCCAGCGGATAGTTGACCATGATTTGGCTCCTTTGCAACGACCCGTTCGAAAGTGTCCATGTTCCAAAAACTCTTCATCCGCAAGCGCAAAAAGCGGGCGGTTTCGTCGTCTTGCCAGGGGTTGTGGGTTGATTGGGTCATAACAGGCAATTCTTACCTCAACTTATCCAAAGCGACCTGCGTCCGGGCTGCATCCGGCGCGGCGCGCATTACTTGGAAGGCCGCCAGCGCGCGGGTGAAATAGTCCTGCGCCTGGGCGCGGTTCGTCGGCGTCGCCAGTTCGCCCAGTTCGAACAGCGTGCGCCCCATCTGCCAGCGCGTCCCCAGATCGCTGAAAAGCGCCAGCGCCTGCTTGAAGCGCGTTTCAGCTTCGACGGTTTCGCCGGCCAGCCAGTGGGCCACGCCCCAGGCGCGGTGGACGATGGCCTGATAGAGCGTGTGGCCGTAGCGCAACGCCAGCTCTTCGGCCGGCGGCGCATACTGGCGAATCCCGGCTTCGTCCCGCTGCAAGACGGCGGCATCCACCAGCGTGGCGTAGATGTCGTGGTCGCTGACCCACCACGAGGCGGAGTGGAGCGACACCTCCATGTGCTGCCTGACGAGGGCGAACTCGCCCTCACCCACCAGGGCCTGGCCCAGTCAGTAGTGATGGATCGGCAGCCAGTTCGCCAATGGGACGCTGTCGGTCATCATCTGGTACGCCTCTGCCCGGCGGGCGCGCGCCAGCTCCGTTTCGCCGCGCCAGCCATGCACGTAGGCGCTGATCCCGCACTGAAAACACATCCGGCCAATGCGCTCACGGCCGTAGCGCGCTTCCAGCGCCAGCCGCTTCTCCTCGACCTGCAAGATCTCGTCCCAGCGGTCCAGCCCGAAGTAGCACTGAAGCTGCTTGTTCAAGGTATAGATCACCTGCCCCCAATCGCGCAGTTCGTCCGCCAGCCGCTCCGCCGCCAAGAGATGCGCTAACGCCTGGGCATAGTCGCCCACAGCGCACAACGCCGAACCGGCGTGGGAGAGGATGCTGACCCGCTCGCGCGGGTCCGTCAGCCGCGGATCGTTGCCGACTGCCAGCCGCTGCTGCACGATGCCGATCCCCTCGCGCAACATCCCCTGGCTGCTGTAGCTGTTTGCCAACGCCTCCAACGCCGCCGAGTATTCACCGGGCGCGTCCAATCGTTCCGCCATCTGCACCGCTGCGCGCGCGTACTGCTCGCCCTGTTTGGGCGCGCTGGCGACCTGGCCGTACAGCTCGAAACCTTCCCAGTAGGCGTAGTTGGCCATCGTCGTCAGCAGGCGCACGCTTTCTGGATGCGGCGGCTCGGCGGCGATTAGCTTCAGGGCGCTCTGCAAGCCGGCAGGAACAACCGCCTTGAACCGTTCGATCTCACTGCTCTGCGCCAGGCGGTTGAACGTCTCGCCCGTCTTGCGGTGCAGACGCACGGCCGTCCAACGATCACCGCCCGCCGTCTCCGCCCACAGTCGCAGGGCCTCCTGATAGCGCGCGATCGCCTCGGCGCGCTCGCCGTGCAGGCAGTGGACGTCGGCCAGCTCCTCCAGCAGCGCCAGACGCAGGTCGTTGGCGCCGTCGGCCGGCGTCCATGCCAGCGCCGTCTGCAAATGCTGCCGCGCGACCGCATAGGCAAAGCTGCGCTGCGCCCGTTCAGCCGCCCGGCGTGCATATTCGATCGCCCGCTGCCCTTCGCCCGCGGCGGCAAAGTGATAGGCCAGCGCTTCCACCTCGTGGGGGCGTTGGCGCTCCAGCGCCATCCCCACCAGCCGGTGCAGCCGCTGGCGGCGCAGGCCATTCACGCTCTCGCGCAGAGCAAAGGGGATGAGGGCATGGGCGAAGGTGTAGACGAGCTGCCCGGCCGGCCCGCCTTCGCTGATCAACTGCGCCTGCTCCGCCCGCGCCAACGCGGCGCTGAGCGCGTCCTCGTCCAGATCGCTCGCGCCGCGCAGCAAGGCCAACGGAACGTCGCGGCCGATGACAGCCGCCAGCCGCAACATCTCCTGCGCCGGGGCCGGCAGCCGTTCCACCCGCGCCAGGATCGCGCCGCGCACGCTGGAAGGGATGAAGATGCTTTGCATGTCGGCCCGTCGCCACACGCCGCCGGCGTGGTACAGTTTGCCCTGCTCGATCAGCCCTCTACAGACTTCTTCGACGAAAAACGGGTTGCCCTCCGTTTCCTGGTACAGGCTCTCCAGGAATTCGGGCGAGATTTCGCCGCCGGTTGACAGCAAAGCGGCCAGTTGGGCGCGCGTCTGGTCGAGCGTCAGGCGCGGCAGCGCCATCGTTTCCGCCAGCCGCTCCCGGTTCAGGTCCAGCAAAACGGCGTTGAGGGGATGCGCCAGATCGGCTGCGACCTCTGTGTCACGGAAAGTCAACACCAGCAACAGCCGCGCCGGCCGCGCCCGCCGCGCCAGGTGACGCAGCAGGGCCAGTGTGCCGCTGTCGGCCCAATGCACATCCTCCACCAGCAGAAGGAGCGGGGCTGAGGCGGCCCAGATCTCGCACCAGGCGACGAAGCTGTCGAAAAGCCGCTGCTGCTCGAACTCTGGGCCAAGCGGCGGGTTGGGGGCGACATGCGGCCGGTAAGAACGCAACTGCGGGGCCAGGGTGAGCAGTTCCGCCACGATGAAATCGGGAATGGCGGGGCCGGAGTGGTTTTCGAACGTCTGGCGGATGATCCCGGCCAGAGGGGCGTAGGGCGGCCCGCCTTCGGCGTGACAACCATCGACCAAAACGACGGCCCCGGCCGCCTGCGCCAGGCCGGCCAGCTCGCGCGCCAACCGCGTCTTGCCAATGCCCGGCTCGCCGCTGATCAACAGCGCCTGACCTTCGCCGCCGGCGGCGCGCTGATACAGGGCCACGGCCGTTGCCCATTCGTGCTCCCGGCCAACCATCTGGCCGCGGGCGATCCGCCCGAACGAGGCATAGGCGGCGGTCGCGGGGGGCGCCGCAGCCGCAGGCGCCCGCAGCAGAGCCGATACGGCGCCAGCTTCTGCGGCTGCCTCGGGACGACTGTCAGGCTCTTGGCGCAACAGCCTGTTCTCTTTGATCGCGGTGTAAAGCCCGGTGGTCGACGCCTGCGGCGGCAGGCCCAGCTCCTGTTCCAGCAGGCGCACACAGTCGGCGTACTGGCGCAGCGCGGCCTGACGTTGGCCCGCCCAGGCGTAGAGCCGCATCAACTGGCAGTGGGCCGGCTCGTGCAACGGGTCCAGCGCCAGCCAGCGGCGGGCAAAGCGGATGGCCGTTTCATGCTCGCCGCGCTGGCCATGCCCGCGCGCCAATCGTTCCAACGCCGAGGCCAGTTCACGGCGCAGGGTCTCGGTTTCGAAAAACTGCCAGTCATCGAAGGCGGGAGCGTCGCGCAGGGTGAAGCCGGCCAGGAAGTCGCCGCGGTAGAGGACGGCGGCCTCGGCCAGAAGCGGCAGACAGTCGGCGCAGGGGGTCATCTCCGGGTGGCCGTGTTCCCGGCAGTGCGCCAGAAGCTGGCGAAAATGGGCCACGTCCAACCGGCAAGCGGGCGTCGGCGCAAGGCCAATCGTTTCGCGACTGATCGCCAGCCAGTCCCCAGACAGGGCGACATGCAGCGAGGAGAGGGTCCGGCGCAGGGCGGCGCGAGCGCGGGTCTGGTCCAGCTCCGGCCAGAACACCGTGGCCAGCACGTCGCGGCGGTGCGGCGCGCCGGTGACGGCCAGGTAAGCCAGCAGGGCCAGAGCTTTGTGACGCGCCAACGCCACCGGCCGGCCGTCACGTTCGACGCCGGGGATACCCAGGAAGGTCAGCGTCAGATCTGACATGGTCAACTCTCCAATTCAGCATAAATTGGTCTAATCTAGCCGCTGCGGGACGCATTCTGGGACGATGTGGGGACGGTCGTTCGCTAGAATGCGCTTTAGAAACGACGATGTGACTGGGCGAGCGAAGGATCGACCAGTCCGCAGAACCGGTTGTCCAACAGGGCAACCACCTCACTCACCAGGAGAACCGTATCATGTCTCAAAAGATCCTGCAAATCAATCTCAAGTTTCGCGGCCTTTCCGCAGCGGAGTTGGAACAGGCCTGGCTGCCGGCCGCCCAGCCCATCGCCGATACGCCGGGCCTGCGCTGGAAGATCTGGCTGAAGAACGAGGCGGAACACGCGGCCGGCGGCATCTACCTATTCGACGATGAAGCGGCCGTGCAAGGCTTCCTGACCGGGCCGATCGTGACCGCGATGGGCGCCGACCCTACCGTCCATGACGTGAACGTGCGGATGTTCGACGTGATGGAGGCGCACACGGCCATCACCCGCGGCCCGGTGCTGGAAGGGGCGCCCGTTTGAGTCTTCGCTGAAGGTCCGCAACCGGCAATAGCGAATGTCCGACCTACACAAGGGCGGATATTCGCTATTTCTCAACGGGTACATCTGCCCGGTTGCCCCACTCGGCCCAGGAGCGGTCATATTCCCGAACCTGCGGGTATCCCAACAGTTGCGTCAGGACAAACCCGATCGATGACGTCGCCTTGCGCCTCGCCATAATCGGCTTCATAGTCCCAGGCCACCGCGCCAGGAATATGCCCCGACGCATAGGCCTGCCATCCATAGGCAGATTGCGATCCCCAAACCACTTCGACGATACGAACCCCCGGATCGTTTAGATGTTCGGCAACCCACTGCGTGCTGACCAGGCTTTCGGGGTGGGCGTATGCGGTCATCTCAACCTCCTGCGTGAGCATCCACCTTGACCGCGACCAGCCGCCGTTCGTTCACCTGCCTGACCTGGACGAAGTCCGCCTCCGCCAGCCAGGCGCGATACTCCTCGAAACCATGCGTCGCACCGCCGCCGTTGACCCACAGCAGCAGCGACACGATGGCCGTCCATTCGGAAGGCTGCGCGCCGGTCATCGGCACGTCGAGCAGCAGCAGCCCGCCCGGCTTGAGCGCGGCATACACGCGGCGGAAGAGGTCGCGGTTCTGCGCCGGCGTCAGGTAGTCGGTGATCTGGCCGAGCAGGCAGAGGTCGTAGCGCGCGACGCCGAAGTCGGTGGTCAAGAGGTCGGCGGTAACGAACTCCGCCTGCGCCAGCAGCCCCAGACGGGCGGCCAGGGCGCGCGCCACGGGCAGCACGCGTTCGGTGTCCACGCCGGTAACGTGCAGCGCCGGGTCGAGCTGCGCCAGCGCCAGGCTCTTGATGGCGCAGCCGCAGGCGATGTCCAGCAGGCGCCGCGGCCGGTCGGGCTGCGGCGCGACGCCGGCCGCCTGCCACATCTCCCGGCTGTTGCCGATGCGCCAATCGCTGTAGCTCTCCAGCCAGGCGTCCTGCTCGTGGTACTCCTCGAAGGGCGCCGACTCTCCCGTGCGCACCGCGTGCGCCGCGCAGCGCCAGATCTCCGGGCCGGACCAGGCCAGGATCAGGTCGCCGGCGTAGGCGGGACGACCGCGCACCAGGAAGGTCGCCGCGCTGGGCGTCAGGGCATAGCGGCCCTCCTGACGCGTCAACATCTGCACGCCGACCAGCACGTCCAGCAGGTGCGCGATGCCTTCTTTGCTGCACCCACAGGCGCGGGCCACGGTCGCCGCGTCGGCCGGGCCGCTGGCCAGCGGCGTGAAGATATCCGCTTGCAGCGCCAGGCGGACGATCTGTGGGCGAAAGACGCCGGCGTAGAGGTCGTAGATCAGGCCGGGGTTGGGCGCTTCCGACGCTGGGTCGGCCATCTTCGTCTCCTTCTAGGATGCGAGGCTGGTCACTAACAATCCCCATTGAAGCACAAAATCCACCCCCGTGGGTATCGCTTTCCGATACAAAAAGAGGAACTACTCAGGCCCCGCGTCCGCAAAGTTGGCAACTTGCTTCTCGGCAAACGCCAGCACATGGCCATCGGGGTCCAGCGAGTAGGCGACGCGGTCGCCCCAATCGCGGTCTCTCGGTTCGCTCAACTCGATGGCGCCCGCTTCGAGCGCGCGGCGATGGTATTCGAGCGCATTGGCCACGCGCAGGTAGAGTTCAGCGCGCGGGATCCCCGCCCCCTGCGCGGGATCGGGCAGGCGGCTTCCGAGCAGGCGCTTGATGCCCGCTTCGGGCATCAGTCCGAGCACGCAGGCCGCGGACAGCCTGAACTCCGTCATACCGGGGACGTCGAGGGATGGCGCGCAGTGCAGGACGCGGGCGTAGAAGGCCGCGCTGCGGGCCTGGTCTGCGACGTAGAGGATGATGTGGGTTGCGACGATGAGGTCTGTCGAGGTCATGTCCTGTTTCTCTCGGTGGCTCATGGCTACGATCCCCCAGGTCTTGCCCGCACAACCTGCGTTCGTGACACATCGACGCGGCGCTCAGCGATGGAAGGCCGCCAGTGTGTCGCCAGACTGCTGAGCAGTTGCTTCAGACTCACCAGCGGGATTACCCGAGAATCTCGTCGATCACACTCTCGAACGTCGGAGCTGGCGATGTCTCAATACCCGAAGAGGAATGCTTATGCTCGGGTTGAGGGAGCGGTGGTTTGTGCGCAGCATTGTCGTAGCGAAAAACGAGGACGCCACTGCGATTCTGATAAATGATGTCAAGGATGCGCTGCGTATGCTCACTGAAGCTGGAATCGGGCATTTCTCAGCTCTTGCAACTCGGTCTCCAGACCTGCGAGCAACTTCGCCTCGCCCGCCCACTCGACATACTCCAAATCGCCGCCTTCAAGGTCTTCAGCGGTCATCTCGGCCAGGAAATGCTGCGTGCTCACAGAGTACCGTTCCTCGAAACCAGCCAGGCGACGCCGCGTGCGTCCGATGCTGGCCAGCAGCCGCGCTTGATAGCTTTCCAGAACACGCTGTACTGTATTGGCTGTCTGCCGATCTGCCAATTCGATAACCATTGCAACACCCATGAGCTTTTCCTCGAATTCAGAATTTTGTGCGGTGGTGGGTCGATGGCCGCATTGTACTATGACTGACGCGCGGTCACAAACAACTCGTGCCCGGACGGAACGACCGATTCGTTCATTGGCGTGATCAGCAACGGGAATCTGGCTGCCTTGCGCATCAGTTCAATTGCTGCGATACGCGCCGACCCGATCCTGACGCCGGGCCAGCTCGCTGGTGTAATGCCGGCCCAGGGTCGCGGCGTGATCGGCGACCCAGCCGCTGAGCTTGGTCACGCCGGTGGGCGGCGAGTCCACGTAGAGCAGATCCGCCATCAGCCCGGCGATCTCCTCGCGGGTGATGGTCACGTCTCCCATCAGCGCGCCGACCGCCCTGCCCACCCAGTAGCCGGCGGCGGGCGGCACGCCGATCACCGGCCGCGGCGCGCCGATCAGCCGGCCGATGGTCGTCACCAGCTCGCGGTAGGTGAAGGTCTCCGGCCCGATGGCGTCGAGGGTGAGGTTGCCCGTCGCGCCCCCCTGCTGCACGGCCAGCGCGGCCAGGTCGTCCACGTAGATCGGCTGCAGGCGATAGCTGCCGTCGCCGAAGACGCCAAAGAGCGGCAGATGGCGCAGCAGCCAGGCGATGTTGTTAATCAGGATGTCCTCCTTGCCGAAGAGCACCGTGGGGCGCAGGATGGCGTAGGAGAGGCCCGACTCGATCAGCGCCCGCTCCAGCCGCGCCTTGCCGCTGAAGTATTCCAGCGGCGAGTCCTCCGATGGGTTGGTGATGCTGACGTGAACGATCCGCCGCACCCCGGCGCGCCTGGCTGCGTCGAAGAGGGTCAGCGTGTTCTGCACCGCGTCGGCGTGGCGGAAGAGCTTGTGGTTGAAGCGCACCCAGTAGGTGTTGTAGAGCACCTCCACCCCGGCCAGGCTGGCCGCCAGCTCGTCGGGTTGGTCGAAGTGGAAGGGGTAGACCGGCAGCCGGCCGCCGAACTCGTTGGCGCGGTCGGTGGAGTTGGTCAGGGTGATCACCTGCCGGCCGGCGGCCAGCAGGCGCTGAGCGATGTATTTGCCCGAATAGCCGAAGGCGCCGGTGACGGCGTGGATGGAGGAATTGGACATGGGGAACCTCTGGTGTCAAGAC
>JACSRS010000059.1 GCA_014879655.1 Burkholderiaceae bacterium | reverse complement strand
CGTGCGCTACGCCGCGCAGAACCCGCACGTGTACGTGTCCAGCAACGTCACCGGCTTCCTGCACGTGCTCGAAGGCTGCCGCCACCACGGCGTCGAGCACCTGGTGTTCGCCAGCACCAGCTCGGTGTACGGCGCCGACACCAAGATGCCGTTCTCCGAACACCAGGGCACCGACCACCCGTTGACCCTGTACGCGGCCAGCAAGAAGGCCAACGAGGCGATGGCACACAGCTACGCCCACCTGTACGGCATTCCCTGCACCGGCCTGCGTTTCTTCACCGTGTACGGCCCCTGGGGCCGGCCGGACATGGCCCTGTTCCTGTTCACCCAGGCGATCCTGGCCGGCGAGCCGATCAAGGTGTTCAACCACGGCCGGCACAAACGCAGCTTCACCTACGTGGACGACATCGTCGAAGGCGTGATCCGCACCCTGGACCAGGCGCCGGGCAAGGACCCGGCCTGGCGCGGCGACGCGCCCGACCCGGCCAGCAGCGGAGTGGCGCCGTACCGGATCTACAACATCGGCAACGAACGGCCGGTGGAACTGCTGCGGTATGTCGAAGTGCTGGAACAGTGCCTGGGCAGGAAGGCGAAGATGGAGCTGCTGCCGCTGCAGGCAGGGGATGTGCCGGACACCGAGGCGGATGTGTCGGCCCTCATCGCCGGTGTCGGCTACCGCCCGGTGGTGGACGTGGAAGAGGGCGTAGGCAACTTCGTGCGCTGGTACCGGGAGTACTACGGGGCCTGAGCCGGTGGCACGCGCTGCATCGAAGTACCGGACCGCAACGCCCTGAACAAGGCCACGGCCCGTTCGCGCCGACTGGTCAGCCAGTACCAGACGCCGCACATCGCCAGGAAGGCGGCCAGCAACAGCGGGTCGGGAATATCCAGAAGCATCGCCACGGCCACGGCCAACCCCGCCGCCAGGCTGAACGCGGTCAACACGATCGCCAGTCCGCCCGCACTGAAGCCGGCGTCGCGCATGATGTGGTGGATATGGTCGCGGCCGGCATCGAAGGGCGAGCGGCCTTCACGCCAGCGACGCACGATCAGCACCAGGCAATCCATCACCGGGATCGGAATCAGCCACAGGGCCAGCACCGGGCTGACCGGATGCCCCGGGTTCTGGGTCAGGCGGAAGGAGATCCAGATGATCGCGAATCCCAGGAACCCGCTGCCGGCATTGCCCATGAACACCCGCGCCTTCGGTCGCCACGGCAGCGGGAAGTTGTGCGCCAGGAAACCGACCACCACCGCCATCACCGCCAGCGCGACGCCGACCAGCGCGGCATGGCCCGCATACCAGGCCGCGGCGGCCAGCATGAGCAACGCCGCCGACACCAGCATCCCGCCGATGCCGTCGGCACCGTCAATCATGTTCACGGCATTGATCATGCCCACCGTGGCGAACACCGTGAACGGGACCGAGAGCGGACCGAGCGACAGGTCGTGCAGGCCGAACACCCGGCCCAGCTGTTCCACGCGCACGTCGCCCAGATACACCATCAACAAGGCCGCCACGACCTGGGCCAGGATCCGCCACCACCAGCGCAGGTCATGGATATCGTCGACCAGCCCGACCACGATCAGCACCAGCGCCCCCAGCAGGAACGACCAGCGGGTCGGGCTCATCGCCACCGGCACCAGCAGGAAGAACAGGGCCAAGGCCAGGATCATGCCGAGCCCACCCGTGACCGGCGTCGGCCGGCCGTGATCCTTGCGTTCGCAGTGCGGGTGGTCGAGCAGCCCCAGGCGGGTCGCGTACGGCTGCAGCGCCCAGATGAACGCCCACGCCGTCACGCCCGCGGCGACCGTCCCCGTCAGCAAAGGGACCAGCGGCACCAGTTCGGCCATGCGCTGCCCGATATCGATCGCCTGTCCCAACATCCGGAACGTCCACTACTCCAAAAGCCGCCGGCACGGCAGCGCTTTCCTTGCCCGGCTTCAGCCAGGACCGGGGACAGATGCATCCCCTGCGTGCACGTTAAACGCCGCCGGATGACGATTCAAGACGAATTGGCCGGAATCCCGGCCGAATGACGTTACCGGTCAACCGGTCCGGTCCCGGCATCCACCCTGTTCAGGAAACCCTGGCCGCGCCATCCGGATCCACCGGCCGCCCGTCCTCGATGCGGACGATACGGTCGGCCAGTGCCAGGCTGGCCGGGCGATGGGTGATCAGCAGCACGGTGCGCAGGCCGAGCACGTCGTGGCAGGCCTCGATGAATTCGCGCTCGCCCTCAGGATCGAACATCGCCGTAGCCTCGTCCAGGATGAGGATCACCGGATCCTTCAGCAACGCCCGGGCCAGCGCGATCCGCTGCTTCTGGCCACCCGACAGTTTCACCCCCTGATCGCCGATCACGGTGTCGTAGCCATCGGGCAGGCGCATCACGAAATCGTGCGCGCGCGCGGCCACGGCAGCCCGCTCGATCTCTTCCCTTCCCGCCCCGGCACTGCCGTAGGCGATGTTCTCGGCGACGGTGGCATTGAACAGCTGCACCTGCTGGGCCACAAGACCGATCCGCGAACGCAGCGATACAAGCGAAATGTCGGAGACGTCGGCTCCGTCCACCGTGATCCGCCCGCGGTCCGGCGCCATGAACCGCAGCAGCAGATGGACCAGGGTGCTCTTGCCGGCGCCGTTGACGCCGGTCAAGGCGACCGTTTCCCCCGCCCGCACGTGCAGGTCGAAGCCTTCGAACAGCGGCGGCCGCCCCGGATAGGCGAAGGAAATGCCTTCGAATCCCAGCTCACCGCGCGCGCCATCGAGCGTGCGGGTGCCGGTGTCCGGCTCGGGCAGGGCCGCGAAGGCGTCTTCCAGGCGCTGCAATGCGCCGCGGGCGCTCATCGTGCCGCCGTACACCTGCGCCAACTGGCCGACCGGCTGGATCAGCACCAGCCCGTACAGGAACAGGGTGACCAGCTGCGAAGTCGTGAGCTCGCCGCGGGCGATGCGGTCGCCGGCCAGGCCCAGCAGCAACAGCACGATGCCGGCGCCCAGCACCTGCACCACCGGCATGATCGCGCCTTCCAGCCGGCGCTGGCGCAATTCGATGTCGCGCACCGCGACGACGCGCCCTCGATAGTTCTCCGCTTCGGTGCGGTCGGCGGCGAACGCCTTGATCACCGGCAACATGGACAGGTTGCGGTCTGCCTGCGCGGCCTGGTCGGCCCACGCCTGCGCCGCCTGCAACCCCAGCGGACGCAACTTGCGCCCGGCCAGGCGCAGCAGCACGAACACCGCCGGCAACAACACCGCCACGGCCAGGCCAATCACCGGCGCCATGCGCAGCATCACCACCAGCGCGCCGAAGAATGTGAGCAGCAGCGGCAGCAGCGGCAGCACGATACCGGTCAGGTAGCTCGCCAGCCGGCGGATGTCGCCCAGCAGCAACGCCAGCACGTCGCCGCGGCGGCGCTCGTTGTGCCAGGCCAGCGGCAACGACTGCAGGTGCGCGTACAACCGCGTGCCCGCATCGGCGACCAGTTCCCCGGAGACACGCTGCAACAGGATCGACTGCACGTAACCGAGCGCAGCCTGGGCCACGACCAGGGCGAACAACACCCACAGCAGGGACGCGAACGCCTCCCGACCCTGCAGGAGCCGGGTGGAAAGCTCGCCGGCCAACCAGGGCTGCAACAGAGTCGCCACGCTCTGCGCGCTCAGCAGCAGCAGCGCCAACGCCAGCGCGGGCACGTGTGGACGCACCAGACCGGCCAGCATGGCCCGCAACGGCCCGGCCCCGGCCGAGGCCCGCTTCGCTTTACCCACCATGTGCCATCGCCTACCCTGCAGCGGTTGATTCCCGCAAACCCGGCAAGCATGACCGCAACCTCCCCGGACGTCACCCTCGCCACGCAGGTGCGGCACTCGGCCAAGGTACTGATCCAGGAAGTCGGCGGCGAAGCCGTGCTGCTGGATCTGGGCAGCGAGCGGTATTTCGGCCTGGATCCGGTGGGCACCCGGATCTGGGCGCTGCTGGGGGACGCCAATGCGCTGGAGCAGGTGCACGCCACCCTGTGCGGCGAGTTCGACGCCGAACCGGCCCGCATCGAAACCGACCTGCTGGCGCTGGTACGGCAACTGGCCGACGCCGGCCTGGTCGAGATCGGCTAGCGATGGGCCGTCGGCTCGATGGCTGGCGCGCGCTGGACTGGCGCCAGCGGCGGCGGCTGGCCGCCTGCGTCCTGGGCCTGGCCGGCATGCACGCCGCGCTGGCCCTGTTCGGCTACGAGCGCACCCGGAGGATGGTCGAACGCGGCTCGCAACACCCGCAACCCCGCGCCGCCACCGAGGCGGAAATCGCCGATGCCCGCGACCTCGCCCGGCTGGCCGCCATCGCCAGCCGCCACGGCGCGGTGGAGGCCACCTGCCTGCGCCGCTCGCTGCTGCTGCACGGCTGGCTGCGCCGGCGCGGCCTGCGCCCGGCGCTGCAACTAGGCGTGAAGGAGCGCGAAGGTTCGTTCCAGGCCCATGCCTGGATCGAACTGGAAGGCCAGCGCCTGTTGCCGTCCGATGAGGGTTACAAACCGTTCGGCCGCGTCGATGACACGGCCCAGGAAGCGGTTCGATGAATGCCTCCGCCGTCCACCGTTACCGTTTCGGGCAGACGCGCGTGGACTCGGCCGTCCCCCTGCCCGTGCTCCCGCCGGCTGCCAACAAGGACACCCCTGCGGACATCATCCTGCAGGCCGGTGGCACGCAGGACATCCTGGTGCCTGTCACCGAGTGGCTGCATCACTGGCTCGATGCGAATGGCGCGCCCACCCTGTCCCTCGCTGCCCACGGCGAAGGCTATCGCCTGCGCTTTCCGGGGCTGTGCGATTTCCTCCTGGATGCCGATGCCTCCCGCATCCAGGTCGAACCGACGCAAGGACTGGATCCGGCCACCCTCGAACACCTGGTCGTCGACCAGTTGCTGCCGCGCGTTCTCGCGCACCGCGGCGCGCTGGCGGCACACGCCAGCGTGGTTTGCATCGCGGGTCGGGCGGTCCTGTTCCTCGGCCACAGCGGCTGGGGCAAATCCACCTTGGCCAGCCTGCTGCACGGCGCCGGCCACCGTCTGCTCTCTGACGATTGCGCGCTTCTGGTCGCCGCCGCCGAGGCGACTCACGTCGTCCCCACTTACCCCAGCCTGCGCCTGTTCGCAGACAGCATCGGCCAAGCTGCCGGATACGACGCTGCCTCGACGACTCCCGTGGCCGCCTACAGCCCGAAGCAACGCCTTGCGCTGGGCCCGGCCGAGCCGGAAGGCAGTGCCTGGCCCCTGCAGGCGATCTACCTGCTGAACGATCCGGCTGCCCCGACCCGCCACCATGTCATCGCACCATTGGCCCCGGTCCCGGCTTGCATGGCCTTGGTCGAGCACAGCTTCCGACTGGACCTGGCTTCCACCCATCACACCCTCCTGCTGTTGCAGCAGGCGGCCGCCGTGCTGGGCCATGCACCGGCCTTCGTGCTGAGTTATCCCAGGGACTACGCCGCCAACGGGATATTGCTGGACACGCTGGCATCGCATGTAGCGGGCCTGACCCTTCCGGAGCCGGCATGAAATCCATCTGTGGCTATTGGGCCCTGGACGGCGCACCTACCCGGGCCGGCACCCTGGAGGCCATGCAGGCGGCCCGGCCAGCGCCCGGGCACGCGATCCGTCGGGCCTGGACAGCCGGCGACGGCAACCTGGCCTTCGGCAGCGCCTGGTGGTCGCCGCAACCCGGCTTGGCAGCGCCAAGCTGCATCGCCATCCATCCGGACAGCGGCTGCGTCGCCATCGCCGATGCCCGCCTGGACAATCCGGCCGAGCTGCGCGCCGCATTGGATCTGCCCGCCCCGGACGAGGCGCCCGACCGCACCACCGACCACGCCGCCCATCTGATCCTGCACACCTGGCTGCGCTGGGGCGAGGACTGCGTGGAACGGATCGACGGCGATTTCGCCTTTGCCGTCCACGATCCGCGGCGGCAATGCCTGTACCTGGCCCGCGACCGCATGGGCGAACGCCCCCTGTACGTCCATCATGTCCCCGGCAAACTGCTGGTGTTCGGCAGCAGCGCGCATGCGGTGCTGGCCCACTCCCGTGTACCGCAGGACCTGGATGAGAGGCGCATCGCGGACTACCTGCTGGAAGTGGCTGGCGGCGGCCTGGAAGGCGTCGATTTCACCACCACGTTCCACCGCGCGGTGCAGCGCCATCCACCACGGCATCTGCTGCGCATCACCCCGCAAAGCGCCCATTCGCGCCGCTACTGGCAACTGGAACCCGGCCGCGCCGGACCGCTGCCCACCACCGACGAAGGCTGGGCCGAGGCCCTCACCGAGGCCATGGAGCGCGCCGTGGCCCAGTGCCTGGCCGGCCCTGGCCGTGCCGGCAGCATGCTCAGTGGCGGCCTGGACTCCACCTCGCTGGCGATCATCGCCGCCGACCAGCTGCAGGCCGCCGGGCGGGGACCGTTGCCGACCTTTTCAGGCATCGACAGCAGCCGGCCCGACTGCCTGGAAACCCGCGCCGTCCGCGCCGCACTGCAATACCCGGGTTTCCAGCCCCATCTGGTCGACCTGGCCGAACTGGGCGAGTTGCTGCCGGAACTGGAGCGCTTCCTCGAAGAGTTCGACGAACCGTTCGATGCGTCGATGGCTCTGCTCGACGCTCAGTACGCCAACGCGGCCGGCGCCGGCGTGGACGCGGTGATCGACGGCGGCAACGGCGACTGCCTGTTCCTGCCCGGCAGCACCCTGCGCCGGCAGATCCGTGCCGGCCACTGGCGGGCCGCCTGGGACAATGCGAAGGGGCTGGCTCGTTTCGGCGGACGGCCCTGGCAGCATCTGCGCGTGCCGCTGCGCGCGGCCCTAGTCCCCAACTGGCTGCGCGGCTTGGTCACGCCAAGACGCGAGCGCCGTTGGCGCGAGGAAGTGATGGCCGGCGCCCGCCTGGATCCGGCCTTCGCGGACCGGACCGGGGCCGAAGACCGGCTGCGGCAGATCCGCTCCCTGCGCAGCCGCATCCCGCTGGACACCACGGCGGAGGCGGCCGAAGCCCTGCAGCACACCTTCCCGGTGGCCGGCGCCGAGCGCTACGCCCGGGTCGCCGCCCGCCATGGCATCACCCCACTGGCCCCGTTCTCCGAGCGACGCCTGCTGGAACTGTGCGTCAACCTGCCCGACCGCCAGCGCCTGCGCGAGGGCTGGACCAAGCCCATCTTGCGCCTGGCCATGGCCGGGCGCATGCCCGAGCCGGTGCGCTTGCGCACCGACAAGCAGCACCTGGGCTGGCGGTTGACCGGCCGACTCTGGAGCCGGCGCACCGACCTGCCGACTTGGTCCGCAGTCGTGCAACGATCACTGGCTACCTACCTTGATCCAAGCCCCCCGGCCAGCGAGCCCCTGTCCCCGGAACACCGCTGGTCCCGACACCTGTTGCAGGCCGTTCAACTGGAAAGGTGGATCATGCGCAACCCGGAATGAAACCAACCCTTCCCGCGACTGATTATGACCGAAACCACCCGCAATCCCGGACCGCGCCCATGGCCCGGGAGCCAAGCGTGGCGCACCTCCAGCCTCACCTGCTTCAGCCCGGTTGCGGAGCTCACCGTCGCCGGCTCCATGTACTGGACGGAAATCACGGCCGAATGTTCGCCTCCCCATGACCAGGAAGGACCGGGGTGCCGGGGGACGAAGCGCTGACCGGGGACGACGGCGCGACTTGCCCTCCGGACTTTGTGCTGCCTATACTTCGGTCACATGCATCTTGAAAAGAGCAGTGGAGTCAGACCATGGACGCCTCAATCATTCAGCCCGCTTCACGGGCCGTAACAGGTGATCGGAAGCCGGTCGGTGCATGGCAGACTCCTGCCCTCGATTGCTTCGGCTCGGTGCGCGGGCTGACCGCAGGTGGAACCGCATATACTCTCGAAAGCGATCTGAGTGCTCCTCCCCCTGGCAGCCCGGGATATCAGTTCTACAAGCAATGAACCCTCTGCCACGCACCGATGCAGAGGCGTGGCAAGCGTCAAAAAGCAGCATCTTCCGGATCAGGCGACTTGGTGTCGCCTGATTTCATTTAGGTTCCTGAATAGTCCGGTCAACGTGTCATGCTTGCTATACTGTGACCGAGAGCCCAAAGTGCCACAGGGGGGGATCTCGGTCATGGACTCCACAATCGAGATATCCGTTTCTTCGCCCCCTTCGGGCGACAAGAAGCCGGCCAGCACCTGTCTCTTATACACATCTCCGAGCCCACGAGACTA
>JACSRS010000167.1 GCA_014879655.1 Burkholderiaceae bacterium | reverse complement strand
TGGCTGGGGTTGCGGCGGCGGTGAGGGGTCGGCGAACAGCTTGAAGGGTCTGCTGCCGGCGGATGCCCCGGGAACGGTGGCGATGCGCTTGGAGCCGCGGGTGATGGACCATCACCTTTTCAGCGAAACCGCAAAAAAGGCTTGCAGATGAAAGCATTCCTTCAGTCGGCTGGTGTGGTTTGGCCAGAAAGCTCGATTTCTTTTTGCAGGTCTTTGGCAAACGCATCGGCCAAAGACGATCTCGCTGTTACTTGCGGGAAGATGATCGCGTAGCGTGAAGCGAGGGCTTCGCGCAGCGGTCGAACAGCGATATCCGGTCCCTCGAAGGGCTCCGCCGTCCACCGCGACACCAATGTGATGCCCGCACCTGCCGCGACGAGCGCACACGCGATGGAAGAACTCGGCGTCTCCAGCACCACATTGGGCGCGACACCCAGCGTCGAAAACGCATCATCCATCTGGTAACGCACAAAGCTGTGTTGGGACAGCATCACCATGCGCTCCCCGTCCAGGTCCTTCAGCGAGACCGTCGCTTGCGCTGCCAGTCGATGCCCTGCCGGCATTACGGCAACCGCCAGGACGGGATCGAGCGGCTCGATTTCAATCGCCGGCCGCGCCAGGGGAAGTTCCACCACACCAACGTCAAACTGACGCGTCGAGACCATTTCGGCGATCTGCCGCGACGGCAGGCTCTGAACGAACAAGGTGACATTGGGCCTTGATGACAAGAAGCGGGTGATTGCACGTGGCACCAGCCATTGGGCCAGGGCGGGCAGCGTGGCCACTCGCAAAGCGCCGGCGCGCTGAAAGCGGATGTCCTGGGCCACCTGGGCAATGCGCTCGATGCTGCCGTAAAGGGGCTCAATCTCACGGTATAGCGCTTCAGCCTCCGGGGTCGGAACGAGTCTGCGGCCCCTTCTCTCGAAAAGTGCGTAGTCCAGCCGGAACTCCATCAGGCCAATCGTCCGGCTGACCCCGGGCTGGGTCACGTTCATCAGCCGGGCCGCGCCAACCACGCTGCCGGTCAGCATCACGGCGCGGAATGCTTCGATCTGCCTTAGATTGAGTCCCGGCTTCATACATAACCTTTCGGCATATACAAGCGACGAAGTTTACATTTTCATTCACGGCTTGCCTCCCTAACATCCGTTCATTCCTGAAATATTCTGTTTCCAGATAACGTTTTCCTCCCTTGACCCCATCCCAGAAGGAGTTCTTCATGCGCAAATACCTCACTGTCATGAGCGCCGTCGCAATGGCCGCCTCGCTGAGCGCCCAGGCGGCCGAAACGATCTACGTCGGTGGCTCCGGTGGTTCGAACGAGACACTTTTCAAAGAAAAGATCATTCCGGCCTTTGAGGCGAAAACGGGCGCCAAGGTGGTTTACGTGACCGGAAATTCCACCGACATCCTTGCAAAGTTGCAGGCGCAGAAAGGCAAGCAGGAAATCTCGGTCGCGTTGATTGACGATGGCCCGATGTACCAGGCCATTGGGCAGGGCCTCTGCGCCAGAGTCGAGGACACCGGCAGCATCAAGGAGCTCTACCCGAACGCTCGCATGGTCGGCGACAAGTCGGTCGGTATTGGCTTCATTGCCACCGGCCTGGCCTACAACAAAGACGTGTTCGCCAAGAACGGCTGGAAAGCGCCCACCTCGTGGCTGGACCTGACCGATCCGAAATACAAGCAGAAGGTCGTGATCCCGCCCATCACCAATGGATATGGCTTGCTGACACTGGTGATGATGTCCAAGCTCAACGGCGGCAGTGAAAGCAACATGGAGCCGGGTTTTGACGTGATGATCAAAAAGGTCGCGCCCAACGTTGTTGCCTGGGAACCATCGCCAGGCAAGATGTCCCAGATGCTGCAGACCGGCGAAGGAGCGCTGGCCGTCTGGGGCAATGGCCGGGTTCAGGCTGTCATTGACCAGGGCGCACCGGTCGAGTTCGTATACCCCAAGGAAGGGGCCGTGGCGCTCATGATCGCCGGCTGCGTCGTCGAAGGAGCACCACAGTCCAAGCTGGGTCAGCAGTTCCTGCAGCATGTGGTATCTGCCGAAACGCAGGCGCAGCTCGCCAACGCCGTCGGCTGGGGCCCGGTGAACAAGAACACCAAGCTCGCGCCCGATATCGCGAAGAAAGTGGTTTTCGGACCGGAGAAGGTCAACGCGATGATTGCACCCAACTACGAGATCATCAACGCCAAGCGCGCCGAGTGGACCAACCGCTGGAACCGGGCTGTCGAAAAGTAAGCCCTGACACCCCTCGACCGGAGCATGCGATGAGCTTTCTTGAACTTCAAGGCCTGTCCAAACGCTATGGCGACTTCAGCGCAGTGACCGAATGCACGCTGTCGGTGGCCAAAGGCGAGTTCGTCTGCCTGCTCGGGCCCTCGGGCTGCGGCAAGACAACGACTTTGCAGATGGTCGCTGGCTTCGTGCAGCCCACCAGCGGCCGTATCGTGCTTGACGGAAAGGACATCACGGGGATCAAGCCGGACAAACGCGGTCTGGGCATTGTTTTCCAGAGCTACGCCCTGTTTCCGCACATGACGGTCGCGGACAACGTGGCCTTCGGTCTGGAGATGCGCGGTGTAGCCGCGCCCGAGCGCCGGCGCAGGGTGGGCGAAACGCTGGAACTGGTGCACCTGGGCGCAATGGCTGCGCGCTACCCGCGGGAATTGTCTGGTGGCCAGCGCCAGCGCGTCGCGATGGCACGTGCGCTGGTCATTCAGCCGCCCGTGTTGCTGCTCGATGAACCCATGGGTGCACTCGACGCGAAGCTGCGAGAGGAAATGCAGATCGAGTTGCGCGTGCTGCAGCACCGCGTGGGCATCACGACCATCATGGTCACCCATGACCAGGCCGAAGCGATGACACTGGCCGATCGCGTGGTACTGATGAACAAAGGCGCCATCGAGCAAGTTGGGCGGCCGTTTGACATGTACGAACAGCCCAACGGTCGCTTCTCCTCGACCTTTCTGGGCAAAGCCAACGTGTTCGAAGGCCGGGCCAAGGTCGGCACCGTCGAAATCATGGGCCACAGTCTGCCCAGCGCTGGCGCCGTCGCGTCGGGCGATGTCGACTACATCGTTCGCCCTGAGAAAGTGGCCTTTGCCGATGCAGACGCACTGGTGCGAGGTTCGGTCAGCGCACGTGTGTTCCTCGGCAACCACTGGCTGTTCCAGATCGAGACACCGCTGGGCACCATGCAACTCACCCATGCCAACACCGGCCTGCCGCAGGCGGCCGAGGGTGATCAGGTGGGCCTGATCTGGTCGGCGGACCATGCCCGCATCGTCCCGAGGGGAGCGAAGGCATGAACGAAGACCGCAACCTGTTGCCTTACTGGCTGACGGCGCCAGGGGTGCTGGTCATGCTGGCACTTGTCGTTTTGCCGCTGGTGTTGACGCTGTCATTGAGCCTGTACCCCTTCTTGCCAGGAGGCGGGGTCGGTGACGCAATGACAATCGCCAACTACGCCGATGTGGCGCGCGACGAATACTTCCATGTGATCTTCGCCCGAACATTCGGCATGGCGATTCTCGTGACCGCGATCTGCATCGTGATCGGCGTCCCGGAAGCCTATATTCTCAGCCGCCTGTCACCCCGCTGGCGTGCCGTATCCATGGTGATCGTGCTGGGTCCCCTGCTGATCTCGGTGGTGGTGCGCACCCTGGGCTGGGCCGTGCTGCTCGGCAACGAAGGGGTGATCAACAAACTGTTGCTGGGCAGCGGACTGGTTGCCGAACCGGTGAAGTTGATGTTTACCTTCACCGGTGTCGTCATTGCACTGGTGCATGTACTGGTTCCCTTCATGGTTCTGGCAGTCTGGACCTCGCTGCAGAAGCTGGACCACGCCACCGAGCAGGCAGCCGAATCGCTCGGCGCCGGGCTCACCACGGTTTTGCGGCGCATCGTTTTCCCTCAGGTCATCCCCGGGGTTCTTTCCGGAGGTCTGATCGTGTTTGCCCTTGCCGCAAGTGCCTTCGCAACGCCGGCCATCATTGGCGGACGTCGGCTCAAGGTCGTACCGACAACCATTTACGACGAGTTCCTGGGCAACCTCAACTGGCCGCTGGGCGCCGCTCTCGCGGTGGTGCTGGTGGTGATCGTGCTGGCCGTCTCGCTGGGGGCAAACCGCCTGATCGAGCGCAAGTTCAAGCAGGTGTTCGTATGAACCGCACGCCTCCCGCCCTGCTGGTGTTCCACTGGCTCTTTGCGATCTTCATGCTCGCCCCTCTGGCGATGGTGGTCCTGGTGTCATTTACCGACAAGGGCTACATCGCGATGCCTTTCGATGGCGCATCCTGGCGCTGGTACCGCGCGATTCTCGACGCGCCTGATTTCATCGACGCCTTCTGGCGCAGCCTGGGGCTGGCGGCAGCGTCGGCCACGATGGCTACGGTGGTGTCGGTACCCGCCGGCATGGCCATCGCATGGCATCGATTCCCCGGACGCGAAGCCATGCTCGGCCTGCTGCTGTCACCGCTGATGGTGCCGCACGTGGTCCTGGGCATCGCCCTGCTGCGTTTCCTCACGCAGATCGGCGCCTCGGGCACCCTGTGGGGCCTGACCGCGGCGCACACGGTCATCGTGTTGCCCTATGTCCTGAGGCTCGTCGTCGCTGCAGCAACGGGCTTTGACCGAAGCGTTGCGCAGGCGGCGCAGTCGCTTGGCGCCTCAGCCTGGACAGTGTTCCGCCGCGTCGAACTGCCGCTGATCGTGCCCGGAGTTGCCGGAGGCTGGATGATCGCCTTCATCAACAGTTTTGACGAACTGACGATGTCGATCTTCGTGGCCTCGGCCAGTACGCAGACGCTGCCGGTCAAGATGTACAACCACATCGCCAACACCATCGACCCGCTGCTTGCATCGGTCTCCACGGTCCTGATCGTGCTGACGCTGGTGCTGATGCTGGTACTCGACCGCTTCTATGGCCTTGATCGCGTGCTGGGCGGCAAATCATGAACTCGAACCTTGAAGCGGACACCTTGGTGATCGGCGGCGGCGTGGTCGGGATGTCCATCGCTTATGGACTGGCGCGGGCCGGCGAACGCGTTCGACTGCTGGACGAAGGTGACGACGCCTTCCGCGCCGCACGGGGCAATTTCGGCCTGGTGTGGGTGCAGAGCAAGGGAATTGGCAACCCGGAATATGCGCGCTGGACGATCGCCGCCGCCCGGCAGTGGCCTGCGTTTGCGCTGGAGCTTGCAGAGCGCACGCGAGTCGACGTCGAGTTATCCCAGATTGGCGGGCTCACCATGTGCCTGGACCCGGCCGAACTCGCCGAGCGCGCTGCCGGCATGGAAACCATCCGCGCCCAGATCGGTGTTCCCTACCCCTACGAAATCCTCGACGCCGCGCAGGTGCACGAGTTGTCTCCGCACGTGGGCCCCGAAGTCAATGGGGCAGTGTTCTGTCCACTCGACGGGCATGTAAGCCCGCTGAGGCTGTTGCGCGCCCTGGTGCAGGGCTTCGAATCCATGGGCGGCGAACTCCGGGCCGGTGGGCGCGTCGATTCCATCGAATACCGCGACCGAGAGTTCCGCGTGCGCGCCGGCAACACCACCCATGCCGCCGGCAAAGTGGTGCTGGCGGCCGGGCTGGGCAACGCCGCGCTGGCGCCGATGGTCGGACTGGAAGCGCCGGTCAAGCCGAACCGCGGCCAGATCCTGGTCAGCGAACGGGTCCAGCCGTTCCTGCGTCACCCCTCGCTCTACGTGCGCCAGACCGGCGAGGGCGTGGTGCAGATTGGCGACTCCAAGGAAGACGTCGGCCTGGACGACGGCACCACACTGGCGCAGCTTGCCCGCATCGCTGATCGGGCCGAACGCTGCTTTCCCCTGCTCAAGGGCATCAACATCGTACGCACCTGGGGCGCGCTGCGGGTGATGAGCCCGGACGGATTTCCTATCTATCAGGCGTCATCGGCCTGCCCCGGCGCATTCGTGGTGACCTGCCACAGCGGCGTCACACTTGCCCCACAGCACGCGGGCGTGCTGACCGACTGGATTCGCGGCGGCGTCGAACCCGCAGAGACCGCAGGATTCAAAGCGGAGCGCTTTCATGTTTAGACCGATCGCCAATACCGGAGCGCGGCGCGCAGTGACCTTGCAAGTGGATGGCCGCCCCATCACCGCTCGAGAAGGCGATACCCTGGCGATTGCCCTCCTGAACGCTGACGTGATTCCTTTCCGTCAGACGCCGGTATCAGCCCAGCCACGCGCACCGTTGTGCCTGATGGGGGCGTGCTTCGACTGCCTGGTCGAGGTTGACGGACGGCAAAACGTGCAGTCCTGCATGGTCGAGGTGAGCGAAGGCATGCAGGTCCGACTGCCCACCGGAGCCCGGCGGGCGGAGGACGCTGCATGACCCACGACCTGATCATCATCGGCGCCGGCCCCGCCGGCATGTCCGCAGCCCTGACGGCGGCCACGCTGGGCTTGAAAACCGTGCTGCTCGACGAGCAACCCCGCGCCGGGGGACAGATCTATCGCAACGTCACCGCCGTCGATCCGATCGTCGCCGAACTGCTCGGACCGGATTATCTGCACGGCCGCCCGCTGGCGGAAAGACTGGCGCGTTCGGGCGTCGAGGTGCGTCAGGGCGCGCTGGTGTGGGATGTCGCGCGCGACCTGACGGTCACGGCGCTTCAACATGGTCAATCGTTCCAGTTGCGCGCCCCGCAATTGATCGCCGCCACAGGCGCGATGGAAAGGGCGTCGCCGATCCCCGGCTGGACCCTGCCCGGGGTGATGAACGCCGGGGCGGCGCAGATCGCGCTGAAGGGGACGGGTTCGGTGCCCTCGGGACCCGTGGTGCTTGCCGGCGGTGGTCCGCTATTGCTGCTGGTGGCCTGCCAGTTGCTCGACGCCGGCGTCACAGTGGCGGGGATCATCGAGACTTCGCCGCCTGGCAACCGCCGGAAGGCCATGCCACACCTTGCAGCCGCGCTTACCGCACCGGCTTACCTGGCCAAGGGTCTGCGCATGATGTGGCATCTTCGTCGCGCCGGCGTTCACTGGTTCACGGGTGCCAGTCAACTGGCCGTCGACGGCCGGGAGCGGGCTGAAGGCTTGCGCTTCAAGGCCGGCGGGCGCGAGCACCGGCTTGCCGCGTCCGTCGTGCTGCTGCACCACGGCGTGGTTCCCAACACCCAGTTCAGCCGGCTGATGCGCGTGGCACACACCTGGGACGATGCGCAATTGGCCTGGCAACCGGACATTGACGCTTGGTGCCAGACCTCGCTTGCGGGCCTGCGCATCGCAGGGGATGGCGCCTCCATCGCCGGCGCCCTCGCAGCAGAAGCGGCAGGCACCCTGGCCGCCCTGGGCGCAGCGCACGCGATACAGCGCATCACCGACACCGAGCGCGACCAGCGTGCCGAGCCGGCACGCCGCGCCCTGTCAAAACAATTGCGCATCCGGCCTTTTCTCGACGCGCTGTACCGCCCGCCACAATGGCTCAACACGCCGGCGGATGACACTGTGGTGTGCCGCTGCGAGGAAGTCACCGCTGGACGTGTGCGGGAAATGGCGAGCCTGGGCTGTCAGGGGCCCAACCAGACCAAGTTTTTCAGCCGCTGTGGCATGGGCCCTTGCCAGGGCCGCGTGTGTGGGCTGACTGTCACCCAGATTCTGGCTGACGAGTTGGGCAAGACACCGGCTGAAGTCGGTGCCTACCGCATCCGAGCGCCCCTCAAGCCGATTCCCCTGGCCTCGCTGGCTTCTCTGGCCGCACCATCACCCAAGGACCCTCTGGCATGAGCCATACCATCCAGCGCCACCACACCTCCGCCCGGATGAGCAAGATCGCCAGGTTCGGCGATCTGATCTTTCTGTGCGGCCAGACCTCCAGCGGCACGCCGTTCGCCGATGTGGCCAGCCAGACCCGGGAGGTTCTGGGTCGCATCGATGCGCTGCTCGCAGAGGTCGGCAGCCAGCGCAGCCGGATTCTCTCGGCCACGATTCATCTCAAGTCGATGGCCGACTTTGCTGCGATGAACGCATCCTGGGAAAGCTGGCTGGCCGGCGCTGCGGCGCCGGCCAGAACCACCGTGCAGGCTAAATTGGCCAGCGACAGCCTGCTCGTGGAGATCACGATCATCGCGGCCGCATGAAGCGCTTCCCCAACGGCCACCGGACCTACGCCTGCGCATACCAGCCTGGCGCTGGACGTGCTGGGCGCGGCTTCGGGCCTGGGTGTAGCCGACCAGTGGGGCCGCATCGGCGTGGGCGTGGCGTTTGCGCTGACCGCCGCCGCCACCTTTGGCGTGGCGCTGGTGCTGACCCAGCACGAGGCGGGT
>JACSRS010000044.1 GCA_014879655.1 Burkholderiaceae bacterium | reverse complement strand
TGCCCTGCCCCACGCCGATGCACATGGTGCACAGCGCGTAGCGCCCGCCGGTGGCGTGCAGGCGGTTGATGGCGGTGGTGGCCAGCCGGGCACCGGACGCACCCAGCGGATGGCCCAACGCAATGGCGCCGCCCCAGGCGTTGACGCGCTCGTCATCGTCGCGCAGGCCCAGCAGCCGCAGCACCGCCAGGCCTTGCGCGGCAAAGGCTTCATTGAGTTCGATCACGTCGATCTGCGCCAGCGTCAGGCCGGTGAGTGCGAGCACTTTCTGCGTCGCAGGTGCCGGTCCGATGCCCATGATGCGCGGCGCCACCCCTGCTGTGGCCATTCCGACGACCCGCGCCCGCGGGGCGAGACCATGCCGGTTGGCGGCGGCCTCGCTGGCCAGCAGCAGCGCACAGGCACCGTCGTTGACGCCGCTGGCGTTACCGGCGGTGACCGTGCCGTCGGGCCGCACCACCCCCTTGAGCCTGGCCAGCGCGTCCAGGCTGGTCTGGCGCGGGTATTCGTCCTGGCTGAACAGCACCGGATCGCCCTTTTTCTGCGGCAAGCTCACCGGCACGATCTCGCGCGCCAGATGGCCGGCCTGCTGCGCGGCCAACGCCTTTTCCTGGCTGGCCAGCGCCATGCGATCCTGCGCCTCGCGTTCGATGCGGTAGTCGGCGGCCACGTTTTCGGCCGTTTCAGGCATCGAATCGACACCGTACTGTGCCTTCATCAGCTTGTTCACAAAGCGCCAGCCGATGGTGGTGTCGTAGACCGCGTTGGCACGCGAGAACGCGCTTTCGGCCTTGGGCATCACAAAGGGCGCGCGGCTCATGCTCTCGACGCCGCCGGCGATCATCAGGCTGGCCTCGCCCGCACGGATGGCTCGCGCGGCCGTGCCCAGTGCGTCCAGCCCCGAGCCACACAGTCGGTTGATGGTGGCGCCCGGCACCTCCGCTGGCAGGCCTGCCAGCAGGCTCGCCATGTGCGCAACGTTGCGGTTGTCTTCGCCGGCCTGGTTGGCGCAGCCGTACAGCACATCGTCCAGCGCGCCCCAGTCGAGCGACGGGTTGCGCGCCATCAGCGCCTTGATCGGCAGCGCCCCGAGGTCGTCGGTGCGCACGCCGGACAGGGAGCCGCCGTAGCGGCCGATGGGGGTGCGGATGGCGTCGCAGACGAAAGCTGCGCTGGATGAGTGGCTCATGAATACCTCCGGTAGATCGGTTCAGCAAGGGGCAAGGGGCAGGCGGGTCGCCCGGGACGCCCACACTGTACCCAAGACCCGGCACAGCCGTGCGCCCTGCGGGACAATAGCGTCCATGCTGATCCAACCGAGTCAGGCCGACGTGCGGCGCTTCTTTTGCGCCGTCTATGCCAAATCCTGCGCCGGCGAACCCATGGAGGCCATCGAGACGCTGGCCAGCCTGTGGATTGCCGAGCATCCCGAATATCACGCCGATCTGGCCGATGTTGACGCCGCGCTTCGCAACATGGAAACCGCCAGCGATGTCGCCACCAGTCCCTTCCTGCACCTGTCGATGCACCTGTCGATCAGCGAGCAGTGCAGCATCGACCAGCCCCGCGGCATCCGCCAGGCGGTGGAGCTGCTGGCGCATCGGCGCGATTCGCTGCACGAGGCCCACCATGCCGCCATGGACTGTCTGGGCCGCATGATCTGGGAGAGCCAGCGCGCCGGCCGCCCGCCCGACGGTGCGGCCTACATCGACTGCGTGCAGCGCCAGGCGACGAAGGACTGAACGGATCGCGCCTGTCGATCGCAATGTAATTGATAGCGCCATCTGACGATTCGACGATGGATACCTGCCAAAACTAGTGAAAAATATGCCAAAACTCCTTCCCCCCTCCTCCACCATGAGAACCATCTACCTCCCGCTGACCCCGGCCCGACGCCAAACGGCCGCCCGCCTGCTGCTTTGCGCCGGTCTGGCCTTGACCATGTTGCCAGCCGTGGCAGGCTTCGACGAAGCCGCCGCCGCCTTCGCTGCGGGCGACTACGCCAAGGCCTTGCGGGAGTCCCGTCCGCTGGCCGAAAGAGGCGATCCGCGCAGCCAGTACGCGATGGGCGTGCTCTACGAAAACGGCTATGGCGTCGCCAAAGACCTGAAGCAGGCAGCGGCGTGGTACCTCAAGGCGGCGAAACAGGGCAATTCGGACGCACAGTACAACCTGGGGGCGATGTACGAGCATGGCGTGGGCATGGAGGTGAACTATGCCGAGGCGGCGCGCTGGTACCGCCTCGCCGCCGACCAAGGCGACATCGATGCACTGAGTAACCTGGGCTTTCTCTATCAGGGCGGCAAGGGCGTGCGACAGGACAAGGTTTTGGGCTTGGCGCTGTACAACGTCTCAGTGGCTTATGCGGGCAAGGGCACAACCCAGGCCGCCAGGAACCGTCAGGTGCTGGCCAATCAGATGCCGGTGGATGACGTGAAGAAGGCGCTGGTACTGACGGAGACGCTGCTCAAACCGGGCAACCTGAAGCTTGCACTGGATGCCTATCTGGACAAGGCCGCGCGCTGAAACGCAGTGCCATCGGCAACGGCGCATCGGCCAAAGCCGACTGCGCTCGATTGAACTCACTGTTCGATAGCAAACATTGACGATTTGACGAAAAATTCAGTCAATAACAGCTGAACAGGTCAAAAAAAACCCGCCAGTGGGGCGGGTTTGATCGGGGACCGCAACGACGCTCAGCGGAATTTGCGCTCAGGAACCGTCTTGAGCTCACCGTCGAGCGACTCGATGTATTTGGAAAGAGCTTTCAGTTCGGCATTGCTGAACTGTTTGGCCACGCCACCCATGATGCCGTTGGCACGCCCCCAGGTCTGGTGCGTGTCGTCCTTGTAGGCCTTGAGCGAGACAAACAGGTAGTCGGCATACTGGCCGGCCACTTTGGGATAGCTCGGATCGATCGGCTTGGCAAAGCCTTCACCGTGGCAGGACAGGCAGGCGCCCTTCTTCAGCAGTTCGGCGACAGCCGTGCTGGGCTCGTGCGCCGGCTTAGGCGCCGGTGCCGCGTCGGTCTTGCCGCTGGCTTCATAGAACGCGGCCAGATCGGCCATGTCCTGCTCGCTCAGGCTGTCGGCAATGCTGCGCATCGTCGGGTGCTTGCGCTCGCCTTTCTTGTAGGCGGTCAGTGCGGCGACGATGTAGCCTGCGCCCTGCCCCGAGATCTTGGGCACCTTGTAGACTTCGGGGAAGCTCGCCTGGTAACGGTAGATGCCATGGCAGCCGATACACATGGCGTTCTTGTCGGCACCCGCCTTTGCGTCACCCTTGATGGCCTCGGCCTGGGCTGAAACAGCCGTCACGGAAGCGACAGCAAAGGCAAATACCGTGGTCAACAACTTGTTCATTTTGCGCGCACAATCGATCAGGGTTTGATAAATATCAACCGGGAATTATATCGACCCACCGCCGGCCTGATCGGCTTCCCGCTTTAACGACTCCACCCGAACATGAAATTCAAAGGCACCGAGAATTACGTCGCCACGCAAGACCTGATGCTGGCCGTCAACGCAGCCATCACGCTCAAGCGTCCGCTGCTCGTCAAGGGCGAGCCCGGCACGGGCAAGACCATGCTGGCCGAAGAGGTGGCGCAGGCGCTGGACATGCCGCTGCTGCAGTGGCACATCAAGAGCACGACCAAGGCGCAGCAGGGCCTGTACGAGTACGACGCGGTCAGCCGCCTGCGCGACTCGCAGCTGGGCGACGAGCGCGTGAAAGACATCCACAACTACATCGTCAAGGGCGTGCTGTGGCAGGCCTTCACCGCTGAGCAGCCGGTGGCGCTGCTGATCGACGAAATCGACAAGGCCGACATCGAGTTCCCGAACGACCTGCTGCGCGAGATCGACCGCATGGAGTTCTATTGCTACGAAACGCGCGAACTGGTGCGCGCCAGGCACCGTCCGCTGGTGTTCATCACCTCGAACAACGAAAAGGAACTGCCCGACGCCTTCCTGCGTCGCTGCTTCTTTCACTACATCAGGTTCCCCGACCCCGAGACGATGAAGCAGATCATCGACGTGCACTTCCCCGATCTGAAAAAGGACTTGCTGACGGCGGCGATGAAGACCTTCTACGACGTGCGCAACCTGCCCGGCCTGAAGAAAAAGCCCAGCACGTCCGAACTGCTCGACTGGCTCAAGCTGCTGCTGGCCGAAGACATTCCGCTCGAAGCCCTGCAAAGCACCGACAGCAAGGTCAGCGTGCCGCCGCTGGTGGGCGCACTGCTGAAAAACGAGCAGGACGTGACGCTTTTTGAAAAACTGGTTTTCATGAACCAGCGCAACCGCTGAGGCAACGGTGATGGCTGACGAGTTCGTCGCGCCCGTCGAACTGCAGGCGCGCGGCGTGCGGCTGGTGCCCTTGAGGCTTGAGCATGAAGAGGGCCTTCGCGCCGCGGCCGCGGACGGCGAGCTTTGGAAGATCCGCGTCACCTCGGTACCCGAGCCGCGCGAGACGCGCGGCTACATCGAGGCGGCACTGCAGATGCGCCGCGACGGCAATCGCTTTGCCTTTGCCGTGCTGGACGCCGAAAACGGCACGGTGCTGGGCAGCAGCAGCTACCACGACATCCTGCCGGCAGTGAAGCGGCTGGAAATCGGCTACACCTGGTACGCCGCGCGCTGCCAGCGCACCCACGTGAACACAGTGGCCAAATTGCTGCTGATGCGCCATGCGTTTGAAACCCTGGGTTGCCATGTGGTGGGATGGCGCACCGACAACTTCAACTTTGCGTCGCAGCGGGCCATCGAGCGGCTGGGCGCCAAAAAAGACGGCGTGATCCGTGGCCACGGCCTGCGCCGTGACGGCACCATCCGCGACACCGTGATGTACAGCCTGCGCGCCGGCGAGTGGCCCGAAGCCAGGGCACAGCTGCTGTACCTGCTGGACCGTCACGGCTGAGCGCCGGGCGGCCCGCCGAAAGGAGAGACCGATGCTGATCGACTTTTTCTACACGCTTCGCAGTGCCAAACTGCCGGTATCGGTGAAGGAATACCTGACGCTGCTGGAAGCGTTGCAGGCCGATGTGGTGGGCCCGGGCTCGGACGATGCGTACAAGATCGACGATTTCTACTACCTCTCGCGCACCGCGCTGGTGAAGGACGAAAAGCATTTCGACAAGTTCGACCGTGCCTTCGCCGCCTACTTCAAGGGCGTGGAGCTGATCGCCGACTTCACCAAGGATGTGCCGCTGGAGTGGCTGCGCAAGAACCTGGAGCTCGAACTCAGTCCCGAAGAAAAGGCAAAAATCGAGAAGATGGGCTGGGACGAGCTGATGGAGACGCTGAAAAAGCGCTTCGAGGAGCAGAAGGAGCGCCATGAGGGCGGCAGCAAGTGGATCGGCACCGGTGGCACATCGCCGTTCGGCGCCTATGGCTCGAACCCGCAGGGCATCCGCATCGGCCAGGACAAGAGCCGCAACAAAAGCGCGGTGAAGGTCTGGGACCAGCGCGCCTACCGCGACTACGACGACACGCAGGAGCTGGGCACGCGCAACATCAAGGTCGCGTTGCGCCGCCTGCGCAAGTTTGCGCGTGAGGGGTCGGCCGACGAGCTGGACCTGCCCGACACCATCCGCTCCACCG
This sequence comes from Burkholderiaceae bacterium, assembly GCA_014879655.1. GTDB lineage: Bacteria > Pseudomonadota > Gammaproteobacteria > Burkholderiales > Burkholderiaceae_C > JACSRS01. The sequence continues at coordinate 27,428 of JACSRS010000044.1, read as the reverse complement.
CCGCCAACGCGGGCTGGCTCGACATCAAGATGGTGCCCGAGCGCCACAACAACGTGAAGGTGCTGCTGCTGATGGACGTGGGCGGCACGATGGACGAGCACATCCACCGCGTCGAGGAAATGTTCTCGGCCGCCAAGGCCGAATTCAAGCACCTGGAGTTCTATTACTTCCACAATTGTGTCTACGACTTCATGTGGAAGAACAACCGGCGTCGCTTCGCCGAGAAGTTCCCGACCTGGGACATCCTCCGCAAGTACAACAAGGACTACAAGCTGATCTTCATCGGTGACGCGACGATGAGCCCCTACGAGATCCTGCAGCCCGGCGGCAGCGTCGAATACAACAACGAGGAAGCGGGTTCCGAATGGATCCAGCGCCTCACCAACGCCTTCCCCAAATTCGCCTGGATCAACCCCGAACCGCAAGGCGTCTGGCAGTACCGCCAGAGCATTTCGGTCATCCAGCAGTTGGTCAGCCAGCGGATGTACCCATTGACCCTCAAGGGGCTGGAAGATGCGATGCGGCTGCTGAGCAAGTAGCACCGCGCTTGCGGTGCTTTCTTCGACAGCGCGACAGCGGCTTGATCAACCCGCCGTCCGCCGGGACTGCATTTCGGCACCGATGCGCTTGAGCCCCGCCTCGTCGAAAAGCGCCCGCGCAGCTGGGTACACCAATGATTCCTCGGTGTGAATGTGCGCGGCGTACATGCCGATGAAATCGTCCACGCGCTGGCGCAGCGCCGCGTCGGGCAACGGCGGCTTCTTGTCGTCGCGCCAGCCCAGCAGGGTTGCGCGCAGCGCCTGCCAGCCGGTGGCCATGATTTCATGGTCGCGCTGCAGCGCGGTGATGGCGTCGCGCAAGCGGGCATCCTGTCCGCCGACCAGAACCGGGAAGATGTGGAACTCTTCATCTTCATGGTGCAGCGGCGCGGCAATGTCGAAGTAGCGCAATACGTCGGTGGCAGCTGCGCGCGACTGTTTGTCGTGACCGTTGGCCGCCACATGGTCCACCAGCCGCTGCAGCAGGTCCAGCGTGCGGTTCACCCGCTCGTGACAGGCCTCCAGCATTTCAAATGGCTGCTCAAAGCCCACGGCAGGTGAGCCAAAACCCGGCAAAGCGGCAGACGTTCCCATGTGTTCGGCTCCGTGCAAAATCCTTATTGTGCGGTGACTGGCAAAATTGCGGCCTTTCCTGACCCCGGAACCCATCATGGACATTTCCAGCTTTGACGACCTGATCGCAGTCGCGCGCGCCCAACCCGAACCGCAACGCCTGCTCTTCGTCTTCACCCGCGCTGAATTGCCCGACGATGCCAGCCCGGCCCAGCGCGATGCTTTTGCGCAAGGCCATGGGGGCGCGCTGGTGCCCTCGGTCTGTGTGGACAAGGCGCTTGACGAGGTAGGCAGCTTTGCCGAATTCGTCGAGGAATCCCGCCAGTTCAGCCTGGACTGGGTGATCGTGTTCGCGGCCAGCCTGTCGGGGCGCGACGGCAAGGTGCCTTCGTCGGCCGACGCCGAGGGCCCGCTCAACGAAATGGTGGCGGCGATCAAGGCCGGCGCGATCCAGGGCTTCATACCCTTCAATACCAGCGGGGAACCCGTACAGCTGGGCTGAAGCGCACTGTCAGAATAGCCGGATGTTCAAGCGATGGATGCAGCGCTGCGCCCGGCCAGCCTGTCTGGCCCTGATCCTCGCTGGTTCGGGGGTACCGGCACACGCCCAGGAGCCACCACCTGCAAAGTCTGAAAGCCCTGTGCAAGGCTCATTCGAGCTGGAAATCGAGGCGCCGGCAGAGGTTCGCAGTTTGCTGCAGACCAACTTGGAGCTGGGTCGCTTCAGGGATCAACCCGATCTCACGGACGCAGAGATTTCCCGCCTGATCGAACTGGCCCGCAAGGACAGCCAGCAGTTGCTGGCCACGCAGGGTTTCTTTTCGCCGTCGATCTCACTGGAGCGCGAGCCAGCCATTTCCCCGGATACACCCGCCCGGCTGCTGCTGAAGGTCGAGCCCGGTGAACCCACACGGGTCACCGAGGTCCACATCGAATTCGAAGGACCCATCACCACCGATCCGAAAGACCGGCTGCAACGTGAAGGCATCCGCCAGGACTGGGCGCTTCGTGCGGGAGACAGATTCACGCAGGCGGCCTGGGACGGTGCCAAGCAAAAGGCGCTGCGGGAACTGGTGCGGCGCCGCTATGCCACCGGGATCATCGGCTACAGTCTGGCCGACGTTGACCCGGAAACCCGCAGCGCCCGGCTCAACGTCCGCCTCGATTCCGGGCCGCCGTTTCGCATCGGCGAACTGATCGTTCAGGGCGCCGACCGCTATGACGCCAATCTGGCAGCCCGGCTGTCGCAACTGGTCACCGGCGAAATCTACGACCAGAACGCGCTGCTGGAGGCGCAGAAAAAGATCGGCGAAAGTGGATACTTCGACTCAATTTTCCTGTCGCTGGATACGACCGGCGACCCTGAGGCCGCGCCATTGCTGGTGCAGGTAAAGGAAGCGAAGAAGCAGAAACTGGTGCTGGGCGTGGGCGCCAACACCGACGTCGGCATTCGCCTCACCGCCGAGCACACCCACCACCTCCTGCCCGTTCTGGGCTGGCGCGCCGTCTCCAACCTTTCGCTGGACGAAAAGAAGCAGTTCATCAGCACCGACCTGCTGGCGCCACCCGATGAGAAGAACTGGCGCTGGCTGGCAACGGCCAAGATCGAGCGTGAGCAACAACCATCCTTCCTTGTCAGCAGCGTGCAATTGCGCGGCGGCCAGAGCAAAAGCACCGACCGTCTCGACCGAAAGATGTACCTGCTGTACGACTTCGCCACCAACGACGGCATCAACGCGCCGCCGAACGCCAGTGCGCTCAGCGCCAACCTCGGCTGGACCTGGCGCGCCTTCAAAGGGCTGCCATTCCCGACCGGCGGCCAGGGCCTGAGTCTGGAAGTCGGCGCGGGCGCCACCCTTGACGCCGACCGCTGGCCGTTTGCCCGGGCGCTGGCGCGCTGGCAGGCCTACCTGCCGATCGGCAAGCCGCCGAGCCCCGCCATCGCCACACCCGACGCCGGGCGCCTTTCGATGAGGGCCGAACTGGGGGCAGTGGTGGCCAACGCCAATGCCAATCTGCCAACCACCTTGCTGTTCCTGACCGGCGGCGACAACACGGTGCGCGGCTACGCCTACGAGAGCATCGGTGTCACGCTGCCCGATGGGCAAACCGCGTCGGGTCGCTATCTGGCCGTGGGCAGTCTGGAATGGCAGCGCCCGATCAAGATCAACGGGCGGCGAAGCGACTGGGAAAGCGCGGTGTTCGTCGACGTTGGCTCCGTGGCCAACACCCCTTCTGCGCTGAAGGCACAGGTGGGCGCCGGATTCGGGGTGATCTGGAACAGCCCGGTGGGGCCGCTCAAGGCCGATCTGGCCTGGGGATTTGCCACCCAGAAACTGCGGCTGGTGCTGGCCGTCGGGTTCAAGTTCTGATGCTGCCGTTCAACCTCGTCTTCGGTTCGCTGCGTTTCGTGCTGCTGGCGACGCTGGGCCTGCTGCTGGCGCTGGGCCTGTGGACCGCTACGCCGGGTTCGCTGGCAACGGCGCTGGCGCTTGCGGCTCAGCTTCGGCCCGGCGGCATGTCGCTGAAGACGGCGGACGTCAGCGGCTCGTTGCTGGCGGGCGGGCGCATCGGCTCGCTGAACTGGGCGCAAGATGGGCTGAAGGTCGAAGCCCGAGGTGCCGAACTGCTGTGGAACTGGCGAGCCATGCTGGACGGGCAGTTGCAAGTCACCCGCTTTGCCGTCGACCATCTGCGTATCAGTGACCAGCGCCCACCCAGCCCGCAAGCCGCAGCACCTACCGACCTGTCCCTGCCATTGCGGCTGGACATCCCGTTCAGCATCGGTGAGCTGGTGTGGGACGGCCCGCCCGCTGCCCACCTGACAGCGCTGACCGGAAAGTATTTTTTTGATAGCATTAATCATCGAATTGACAATGGATCAGTTCAGTTTTCATCAGGAAGTTATCAGTTTTCGGGGACGGTGGGTGCTCGCGGCGAACTGGTCACCGCGCTGAGTCTCGGTGGCACCGTGCTGGCCACCGTGCCGGGCGGCAGCCGCACTCTGACACTGGTGGCCGACGCCCAACTGAACGGCGCGCTCGCCGGCAACGACGCGCAGCTGACGCTGCAGGCGAAGATCGCGCCGGCGGGCACCGCCTCGCTGCCACCGCAGGTGCCTTCTCCGGGCACTGGCCGAAACACACGTCCCGGACCACCTTCGAAAGCGCCCGCCAAGGGCGTGCCGTCTGCGTCGATGCGCGCCGTCGTCAGCGCGCAGTTGCAGCCGTGGCAGCCACAGCCGGTGGTGCAGGCCAAGGCCACATGGGAATCGCTGGATCTGGCGCTGCTGTGGCCCGGCGCGCCACTGACCCGCTTGAGCGGTGGAGCGACCGTGGAACCGGTTGGCAAGGGCGGGTGGATGGCCCAGGTTCGGGCTGAGAACGCCGAGCCGGGCACCTGGGATCAGCAACACTTGCCACTGCAGACGCTTCGAGCAACGGCCCGGAGCGATGGCCGCCAATGGCTGGTCGAATCCCTGAAAGCCAGTGGTGCAGGCGGCGAGGCCGAAGCACAGGGGAAATTCGTGGAAGCCAGTGCTGCGTGGGTGGCCAACGTGCGCTTCAAGGGCATCGACATTGCCCGCGTCGACAGTCGCATGGCGCACAACGCGCTGGACGGAAAGATTGACGCCCGGCAAAGCCGCGAAGGCATTGAATTCGACGTCCAGATTCTGGCCAGCAAGCAGGCAGTCGCGGCGCCGACGGGCCCGTTGACGCAACTGGCCATCCAGTCGCTGAAAGCGCAGGGTGTCTGGCAAGCGCCCGTGTTGCGGCTCACCACGCTGGACGTGCAAAGCCAGGACGAATCGCTTGCCAGCAAGCTGTCGATCAACGTCAAGACACTGGCCACACAGGGCGAGCTTTTGCTGAAGTTTCCGGGTGGCGAGGGCAACCTGTCCGGAGCCATCAGCCCCAACGCGGGTCAGGGCACGATTCAGCTGAAGCTCGCAGATGCAGCGGCAGGAACCCGATGGCTGGCGCGCTGGCCGGTGCTGGGCCCGGCGTTGAAGCCCTACCGGGCCGCCGGCACCGCCGACCTGACCGGCAGCTGGCAGGGTGGCTGGAACAACCAGGGGCAGGCGCTGCGCCTGCAGGCGACGCTGGCCGTCCCCGAGCTGACGGCGATGGCGTCGGGCACCGCCACCACCGCCAGCTGGCGGTTCAGCGACCTGCGCGCTGACCTGCAGGGCACGCTGGCAACACTGACGCTGGAGGCACGCGGCCAGGCCGCGAACGGATCGATGCGGTACAACGGCCAGATCAGTGCCAGCGGCGGGCGCACCAGCGACGGTGGCTGGCAGGCCCGTGTCGGTACCACCCGCTTCGAGATGCAGGATAGTCGCGTGGCCGGCAGCTGGACCTTGCAGCTGGAGCAACCCCTGTCGGCTGCCTGGCAACCCGGCACGGCGACGCAGGCACTGTCGGTTTCGGCCGGTGCACTGGCGCTGACCGGGCCCCAGCCGGGCAAGGTTCGCCTGCAGTGGCAAACCGTCACCGGCTCGCGAGACCGAGCTGGCGCACTGAACTGGCGCAGCCAGGGCGAAATCGACGAAGTGCCACTCGCCTGGCTCGGGTCGCTGGTCGACAACACCGGTGGCAACTGGAACCTCGGCGGCGATCTGATGCTCGGCGGCCAGTGGGATATCAGCATGGGCAGCCAACTGCGCCTGCGCGCGTCTATGGCGCGCCGCAGTGGCGACCTGCGGCTGCAGGGCGAAGACGAGAGCGCGGTACAGCTGACCTCGGGCCTGCGCGAGGCAAGGCTGGACCTGTCCGTCGACAACGAAGCGGTGACGGCCAATCTGGTCTGGGACAGCACCCGCGGCGGTCGCCTGGATGCCGTCGTGGGCACCCAACTGACCCGCGAGAACGGGCAGTGGAGCTGGACTGACAACGCCCCCGTCAATGGCCAGCTGACCGCAAAGCTGCCGCGCATTGGCGGCTGGTCGGTGCTGGCACCGCCGGGCTGGCGCCTGCGTGGCACGCTGGATGGGAAGGCCACGCTGGCTGGCACCCGCGCGGCACCCCAATGGAGCGGTCAGCTCCAAGCCGAGGATCTCGCCGTGCGCTCGGCCGTTGATGGCATCGACTTCAGCAAGGGCCGCCTGCGCGCCAGCCTTGAGGGCCAGCGCGTCAACATTGAGTCGTTCAGCATCCGCGGCGCGGGCGACGCCAAGGGCGGCGGTGGCGAGCTGAGCGCCAGCGGTTTCGCGCTGTGGCCCCCGCTGGACGCAGCTGGCGGTGTCAAAGCCGTGCTGATGGAACTGGACGTGAAGGCCCAGGGTCTGCGCCTCAGTACCCGCTCCGACCTGCGGCTGGCGGTGTCGGGCGATCTCCAAGCTCAGCTGAAGGACGCCCAGTTCGTGCTGCGAGGCACACTGACCGCTGACCAGGCCCTGTTCATCCTGCCCGAGGACACCACGCCCAGGCTCGGGTCGGACGTGGTGGTGCGCAGCAGGGTCGCCGGCGCTACCAAGCGCGCGGCTCTGGAAGTGACGCCTGGGCAGGTGAAGGTGATGCCCGATGTTTCTGTCACCCTGGACCTGGGCAAGGATTTCCGCGTGCGCGGCCACGGCCTGGCGACGCGGCTGGAAGGCCGTCTGGTGCTGAACCACGTCACGCGCGGCACGCTGGCGCCGCGTCTGTTCGGCCAGATCCGCACCATCGATGGCACCTACAAGGCCTATGGGCAGCAACTGGCCATCGAAGACGGCGTGTTGCGCTTTTCAGGGCCCTTTGACAACCCGGCGCTCGAAATCCGGGCGGTGCGGGCCAACTCCACGCAGAAAGTGGGCGTCGAAATCACCGGCACGGTGCTGTCGCCGCGCGTGAGGCTGTTCTCGGAGCCGGATATGCCGGACGCCGAAAAGCTGTCGTGGCTGCTGCTCGGTCGCGGATCCTCGGGCAGTGGTTCAGATGCAGCCCTGCTGCAACAGGCGGCGCTGGCCCTGCTGGGCACCAACGGCAAGAGCCCGACCAGCGACCTGACTGAGGCCATCGGGCTGGACGAAGTGTCGGTGAGCGGTGAATCGAGCAACAGCGACGGCACCACCAATGCGGCCGCACTCACGCTGGGCAAGCGACTCACCAAGGATTTCTACATCGCTTACGAACAAAGCCTGACCGGCACAATGGGATCGTTCTCGATCTTCTACGACCTGACGCGCCGGCTGACCTTGCGGGCGCGCACCGGCGAACACGCCTCGGTCGACCTGATCTTCACCATCCGCTACGACTGACCCGACCGAGCACAGGCCCTTACAATTACCCACCCTTGCCGCCGTAGTTCAATGGATCGCCGTCCTAGGTGAAATCATTCGTTCGTATCAATTTAGTATCACTGACACATGATCAGCCTTGGACGATGCGGCGCCAACAGGCCGGCACAACCAGATCTGGACGTGCTCGGCCACCACCCGCCCACTGTCTGACGAGTCGAGCTCGATGCCCGAGAGCAGAAAGCCATCGTTCACGGTTCGCAGGATCACCGGGTCAAAAATGGGCACCCGCAGCAGGCGCTTGATGGTTGGGTGGTCGTCGCCCCACAGCTCGGCCTGGCGCACATGGCGCTTGAAGGAGTTGCTGGCACCATCCCAGTCCGAGATCCGCAAGTCACCCCGCACAGGCGCTGGCCAGTCGGCCTTGCGCAGCCGCACCCCGGCGTTTCGCAAGACGATCACTTCGCACCACATACTGTGAAAGCATACAGCACCATGCAGGCTACGATGGCGCGTTGAGAAAGGGAGCCGATCCATGCCTTTGTCCTGGAACGAAATCAAGTCGCGCGCCATGGCGTTCAGCCGGGAATGGGCCGACGCCAGCAACGAGAACAGCCAGGCCAAGCCGTTCTGGATCGCCTTTTTCGAGATCTTCGGCGTCACCGACAAGCGGGTGGCCACGTTCGAGCTGAACGTGAAGAAGCACGGTGGTGGCCAGGGCTTTGTCGACCTGTTCTGGCCGGGCATGCTGCTGGTGGAGCAGAAGTCGCGCGGCAAGGATCTGGACGCCGCCTTTGACCAGGCGCTGGGCTACTTCCCCGGCCTGGCCGAGCGCGATCTGCCGCAGATCATCGTGGTGTGCGACTTTGCCCGGTTCCGGGTGCACCGCCTGACCAGCGGCGACACCATCGAGTTCGCGCTGAAAGACCTGCACAAGCACATCCGGCAGTTCGGCTTCATTGCCGGCTACAAGGTGCAGGAGATCCAGGCGCAGGACCCGGTGAACATCCAGGCGGCCTCCGCACTAGGCCGGCTGCACGATGCGCTCAAGGCCAGCGGCTACACCGGCCACCCGCTTGAGGTGCTGCTGGTGCGGCTGCTGTTTTGCCTGTTTGCCGACGACACCGGCATCTTTCAGCCGGCGCAAGCCTTCCGCGCATTCGTGGAGGAGCGAACCGCACCCGACGGCTCCGACCTGGGCTCGCGCCTGGCGCAGGTGTTCCAGGCGCTGAACACCGCCGAGACCCGCCGCAGCCACGCACTGGACGCGCAGATTGCCGCCCTGCCCTACATCAACGGCCGGCTGTTTGAAGAGCCGCTGCCGATGGCCGACTTCACCGCCGCGATGCGCGAGGCGCTGCTGGACGCCTGCGCGCTCGACTGGTCGGCCATCAGCCCGGCCATCTTTGGCAGCCTGTTCCAGAGCATCATGGACGAGCAGGCCCGCCGCAACCTGGGCGCGCACTACACCAGCGAGGAAAACATCCGCAAGCTGATCGGGCCGCTGTTTCTGGACGAGCTGCACGCCGAATTCGAGCGGGTCAGGGGCAACCGCAACCGGCTGTTCGAGTTCCACAAGAAGCTGCGGGCGCTGACGTTTTTTGACCCGGCCTGCGGCTGCGGCAATTTTCTGGTGATCAGCTACCGCGAGCTGCGCGCGCTGGAGCTGCAGGTGCTGCGCGCCAGCCACGAACTGAGCGGGCACGCCGGCCAGCAAAGCGTGGACGTGCACAGCCTGATCGGCGTGGACGTGGACCAGTTCTACGGCATCGAGATCGAGGAATTCCCGGCGCAGATCGCCCAGGTGGCGCTGTGGCTGGTGGACCACCAGATGAACCTGCGGGTGAGCGAAGAGTTTGGCCAGTACTTCGCCCGCATCCCGCTCAAGACCAGCCCGCACATCGTGCACGGCAACGCCCTGCGGCTGGACTGGAACGACGTGCTGCCGGCGCAGCAGTGCAGCCATGTGCTGGGGAACCCGCCGTTTGTGGGTGCCAAGTACATGGACGACGCCCAGCGCGACGACACGCGGGTCGTGTTTGCCGGCATCGACAACGCCGGGCTGCTGGATTTTGTGGCCGCCTGGTATGTGAAGGCGGCGCGCTATTTGCTGGTGCCCGGGGCCGGAAGTGAAGCGGCACGCACCCGCTGCGCCTTTGTCTCCACCAACAGCATCACCCAGGGCGAACAGGTTGGCGTGCTGTGGGGCTGGCTGCTGGCGCAGGGCATGCACATTCAGTTTGCGCACCGCACGTTCAGTTGGAGCAACGAGGCGCGCGGCAACGCGGCGGTGCATTGCGTGATCATTGGTTTTGGCCTTCAGGACCGGCCGGGCAAGCTGATCTTTGAATACGACGACATCCGGGGCGAGCCGCATGCGGTGGCGGCAGCCAACATCAACCCCTACCTGGTTGATGCGCCGGATGTGGTGCTACCCCGGCGCTCACGACCGATCTGCGATGTGCCCGAAATCGGCATCGGCAACAAGCCCATTGATGACGGCAACTACCTGTTCACCCCTGAGGAGCGCGACGCCTTCATCGCGAGGGAGCCCGCCAGCAAAAAGTGGTTTCGTCGCTGGCTCGGGTCGGTCGAATTTCTGAACGGCTACGAACGCTGGTGCCTCTGGCTGGGCGATTGCCCGCCTGCTGAACTGCGAGCCATGCCCGAGGCCATGAAGCGAGTGCAAGCTGTGAAAGCCTTCAGGCTGGCGAGCCGCAGCGCTCCGACTCAGCGGCTGGCCTCCACTCCGACAAGGTTTCATGTCGAGAACATGCCGACCACGCCATATTTGCTCATACCACGAGTGTCTTCGGAGCGGCGGATGGTTATTCCGATGGGCTATGTCCCGGGACCCACACTAACCAGCGATTCTGCGCATATGGTCACGGGCGCCACAACCTTTCACTTCGGCATTCTCTCCAGCACCATGCACAACGCGTGGGCGCGCTACACCTGTGGCCGGCTTAAGAGCGACTACCGCTACTCAAAGGACATCGTCTACAACAACTTCCCCTGGCCCGAGTCGCCCACCGACGCGCAGCGCCGGGCCATCGAAGCCGCCGCGCAGGGCGTGCTGGACGCCCGGGCCCAGTTCCAGACCGGCCCAACCCCCGCCACGCTGGCCGACCTGTACGACCCGCTGACCATGCCGGCGGCGCTGCTCAAGGCCCACCAGAAGCTCGATGCGGCCGTGGACAAAGCCTATGAGCCCAGCGGCGGCAAGAAGGCTTACAAGTCTGACGCCGAGCGCGTGGCCTTTTTGTTCGAGCTGTACCAGCGCATCACCAGCCTGCTGCCGGTGGCCCCGCAGCGCACGAGGCGGCGGCGCACGGCAGCAGCCACGCCCTAACCCGGCCAGGCCTGCACCAGCCGACGGTGCCGGCTCTGGCACTCGCGGTAGGCGTGCACGGTGGCCAGCGACCACTTCAGCACCGACGCGCCGGTGCCGTCAGCGGGCTGGTTCAGGTCGGGGCACGGCTGGCGCAGGCTGGCCGGCGGCGGGTTGACCGGTGATGGCACCGGCGAGGATGCGCAGGCCGTCATCATCCAGGCACACGTCGCGATAAACAGGCTTTTGAACCACACGTTCGACCTCCTCGGTGAGGGTGATGTATTGGGTACGGATGCGCGCCTTGTCGGCCTCATGGCCGGCCGCGCCCTGGTCAGCCGCCCGCTCGTTCATGCGGGCATGCTCAATCTGCGCCGCCAGGCGCTCGGCTTCCTTGGCCTCATGGCGCCAGCCGTTGACGTTCCAGGCGACGGCCCCAGCGATGACGGCGCCGGCAATGGCGGCAGCTGCGTGGGTGTAGAGCATCAAAACGGCCACCCCTCGATGCGGCCAAACAGCAGCAAGGCCATGAAGATGGCGGCGACGATGATGGGCAGTGCTTTCGCCATGATCACACCCCCAGCAGCAGCGCGTATTTGAGCCGCCGCTCGCGCACGGTGGCGGCCACGTGGGCGCGGTTGATCTCAAACGCGCTCTGGCCGTAGCCTTGCCAGCGCTGGCGGCTTTTGCCACTGGTGTGCTCTACGTGGCCAAACCACTGCGCCGGGTCGCAGCCGGGGGTGAGCTGGCACAACCGGCGGTCTTGCTGCAGGCCGGCCCAGCCGCCGTTGTAGGCGGCGTCGCAAAACGCCACGCGCGTCAGGTCAGCAAAGTTGCCCAGGCGGCGCAGCTGGGCATCACACTGGCGCAGCTTGACCAGCGCCGCGCGAAAGTTCAGGTCTGCCCGCTGGTACACGCTCACCCAGTCCAGCTCGGCCAGGGCGTGTGGATCGAGCGCGCGGGCCTCGGCCAGGGCGTCAAAGCGCAGCCGGCCATCAGCGTGCCAGGCGCGGGTGATCTGGCCCAGGCCGGCGCCTTCTTCCCGGCTGGTTTTGAGCCGTGCGGCCGGGCTCCAGCAACTGCGGTGGCGCAGGGTGATGCAGGTTTCTTTTTCGACCAGCGCACCCAGGTAGCTGCGCCGGGGCATCTGCGGCCAGGTGCGGTCAATCTCAGCCCGGGCCACGCTGGCCAGCTCGTGGGCCGGTGCCGGCACGTAGGTGGCCGGGTCATCGGCCGCCCGCGCAGAAAAGTTGACGATGCCCCAGAACAGCACCGCACGCAGCACGCACAGGCCGGCAAAGGCAATGCCCGCGCCGATGGGGTGCTCCATGGCCTTCACCCATGCCTCGCGACCGTGGGCGTAGTCAAACAAGGCCTTGCTGGCGCTCCATGCCAGCGCCACGGCCAGCGCTGACCAGCTGAGCCACACCAGCCGGGTGGCCGGTTCGCGCCAGCCGTCAGGGCCAAAGCTGTTGAGCACGATCACGGCCAATGGCAAGGCCAGCACGGCCCACCAGCGCCATCGCTTGAATTCATTCATGGTTTTCCTCCGATTGCAGACAAAAAAAGGCCCGCACAAGGCGGGCTGCGTTGGGGGCGGTCATGGCTCAGACCTCGATGGTCTCAAACGTCAGCGCCGGCGCCGGGCCCTCGATGACGCCGTCGCGCACAAAGGCCAGGGCGGCAACGGCCACGCTGGTGCCGCGCACGCGCTGCTGCGCGCCGCCGGGCCAAGTGACGGTGCTGGCGCCCTCGCTGGTGTGCACGGCGGCCACGGTGGCCACCTGCAGGGGCGGCTCGGGCAGCAGTTCGCGCAGGGCGCGGTACAGGTTGGTGGCGGGCAGGTTCATCAGACTTCCTCCATTTCCAGATGGCGCTCCAGGGTGACGCTCTGGCGCACGCTGGCCATGCGGGCGCTCACGCTCACGGCGCGCACGCGGGCACGCCAGGGCGTGGCGGCGTTGATCTGCACCAGCTGGCCCACGTCCAGAATGCCGGGGTCGCCGCCGGCGCCGGTCAGCACGGGCAGCTCCAGGGTGATGGCCTGCTTGGCGCCGGCCGCACCCAGTACCGCCAGGCCGCGCTGGCGGGCGGCGTCCACGTGGGTGATGAGCGGGTCGGTCACCATGGCGGCCAGCTTGTCACCCGCCGTGCCGGTGCGCAGCACGCGTGCCAGCACACCGGTGGTGGTGCCGCTGGCGTACACGGCGTTGATGTCGTTGCCGCCGCGCTCTTCGGCCGCCACGGTAATCAGCGCGTCGGGCGCAATCTCTACGTCAGCCGCGCCCGCGCCCCATGACCACGGCGCGGTGGGGTACGGGTGGCGGGTGAGCAGCGTGGGCGCGCTGCGGTGGCTCAGCACATAGCCGCCTGCCGCCTGGGCAATGGCCATCACGGCGGCCAGCGGCGTGCCCTGGTGGCTCCAGGCGCCGGCGGGCACCAGCCAGTCGGTCAGGCCCCAGTCCAGCGCCACGCCGCTCAGGTCCAGCGCGGCAGCGGCCAGCTGCTGGGCGGTGTACGGGACGGCGGCGCTGCGGGCCGTCTCACGCTGCCAGGGCGCGCCCACCAGCGCGGTGGCGCTGCGCCCGGCAATGCTGACGGCGCGCTGGCCAAATTTCTCGCTGCGGCGGCGGCTCTCGACGGCAAAGACGAAGGCGATGCCGTCGACCATGATGCGGATCTGCGCCGGCAGGCCGTCCACAGGCGCCAGCAGGTCAAACAGCGCCGGCGGGCCGCTGGCGGTGAATGACCAGGCGAAGGAGCCGGCATCGGCCCCGATGGTGGTCAAGTAAATGGGCACGTCGGCGCTGTCGGGCAGGCGCTCGGCGTACAGGTTGTGAACGGTCATGTAGAACCTCGCAGGCAGGATGTAGAAAAGCGCGTCGGGCGCGGGGCCGGGGTCGACTGGGGCAATGACCATCCAACTGGAGCTCAGTTGTCGGCTGTATCGCGTCCAGGGAATCCATTGCGCCATGTCCGTCTTGCGTGACTTGCCCCAAGGGATCAGGTCTTGCGGCTGCAACACAGCCAATGGGCCGAGCCAGTGGGCGTTGCGCTGCTGATCTTCGGCGCGTGACTTGCCCCATGGGATCAGGTCTTGCGGCTGCAACACAGCCAACGGGCCGAGCCAGTGAGCGTTGCGCTGCTGATCCGTCTTGCGCGACTTGCCCCACGGAATCAGGTCTTGGGGCTGCAGGACGAACATGGGGCCGAGCCACGGCGATGCCTTGCCAGTGTCTGTGCGGCGACTTTTTCCCCAAGGCGACAACTTCTGACGGTTCCTGGTGTGCCCCGACCCCCACTTGCCGAACACCCGGTGCGTCGCTGAGTCGGCCGCTTGGTGCGCCGCGCGCGTGGTGGGCTTCACCAACGCAGCCCGACCCCAAGGGAAATGCACACCGGCTGCCACGCGCCGGCTTTCCGCAGGGGGTGGCGTGTAGCCGAGCACCAGCGCGCTGCCACTCTGCTGCACCCCCTGCGGGCCGTAGCCGAGAAGGACGGCTGAACCGAGTTGCGCGCTCATGCCGTGTCTGACGCCATGATCGGTACGACCCGGTTCGCAACGGGCGGCGACCAGTCTGTAGCGCCTTCATCCAGGTCCACCGGCACCACAAAGAACTCAACACCGGCTGTGAACCCGGCCGGCAACTTGAAGCGACCCGCCACGGTGTCAGCCTCAGACACCATCACGCCAGTGTCGCGCCGATATGCGCGCACGCGACGGTTGACCAAGATGCCTTCGAGCCGCACTTCACCGCTCAGTTCGTAGCGCTCAATGGCGGCGGAAATGGACGCCGATAGCCCAATCGAGGCCACCCCTTCGCCCGCAATACCATGCCCCGCTGCCGCCCCGGCTGTGAGCCCAACGGATGCGGCCACGTTGCCTGCCATGCCGTGCGCAACGGCGGCACCAGCCAGGAGCGGCAAGATGGCAGCGACCGTGACAACAAAGTCGCTTGCGGTGTGCTCAACGTCAAGGCTTGAGGTGATCGGGACAACGGCAACACTCGTGCCGGCAACACCGTGGGCAGCCGTTGCGCCGGCAGTGATGCTGATGCTGGCGTGGACCTCAAGATCGAATGAGGCTGCCGCAAAGCCGGCATTTGCAGCGCTGGCTGACGGTCGGGTGTAGGCCGCAGCGCCAACAAATGTGGCGTCTGCCGCGCTGGCTGACGGGCGGGTGTAGGCCATGCCGCTACGCCGGGACTACCCGGTCGATCAGGTCGTTGTAGAGCGTGCCGCCGCTGTCGTCCAGCACAACGCGGTAAACCTCGTCCAGTGTGGGGCAACCAATCCGGTACGTGCCTAGCGTCGCGTCGCTTACCGTGCTGCCGACGAGCGCCCCGGTGTCGCGCCGGTACGCGCGCACAGTTCTGCCGCACGGCGTGTTTGTATCGTCGCGAACAACGCCTTCGATTTCGCCCAGCCCGTCCGGGTGCGCTCTCGTCGGCGCGGTGAAGTCAGCCGTGTACCGAGCGGCACCTTTGGTGATCCGTAAATCTTCGAGGTGCCCGGCGAAAAATTGCAAGTACGACCCAAAAAAGAGCGCACCGACCAAGAGCGGGTTGGTTGAGCCCGTGATATTCGTAGAGTTCGTCACGGTGCTGCCGACTTGCGTGCCGTCCACAAAAGCGCGTAGTGCCGTCCCGTTGCGTGAAATGGCGAGGTGATACCAAACCCCGTCGGTGGGCGTCCATAAAACATCCAGCAGCGCCCCGTCGCCGTTGCCGAAGCGAATGGTGTTGGCGTCGTTCCGTCGCTGCAACGACCAACCAACCGACGAGTTCAGGTAGTTGCAAACGAGCGTCATTACACTCGCGTGCGAGGTAAACCGCACCCACAGCTCAACGGTGAAGTCGCCCGTGCCGAAGTCCCAATCAGCACTATCGGGCACCGACAGGTAGTCCCCGCTACCGTCGAACAGCATTGACGCGCCACCAAACTTGCTCTGCGCGGTGCTGATCTGTGCGTTACCGTAAGCTGTGACAGTTCGCGTGACCGGGCTGTTGTCGATGAACGTGGTTGAGCCGTTTACACCGTTGCCATGCAGCAGTAGCTTTACGTTTGCGTAGTTGGCATCACCCGCCATGCTCAGCCCCCGATCTGGATCGTGAAGGCGTTGATCTTGATCGGTCCGCCAGCAACTACCGTCACGGTGTTCATTTTTGCGGTGGCACTGCTTGCCAGGTCGCCAACGTCCATGTCAGCGAATGCCGTGTCATCCCCACGGTAGAGACGCATCCACGTTGCCGTGCCAGATGCGTCGGCAGCGTCGTCCTGCGTGATCGCGTTGAAGGTGATCAGCCCGCCGCTGTTCGTGGCGCTGGGGTCTGCACTGAGCACCGCGGTGCCCAGCAGCGTCTGATCGGTCACTGCCGTGCCTGGTCCAGCGGGTTGCGTGCCGGTGTAAAGCTCGATGTAGCCGGGGTCGGTGTCGCTGTCCAAGTCAGCGATCAACGCTGCCGCCAAGACGGCAGCGGCACCTGTTGCAAGTCGGAAATTTGCCATATTTAGCTTTCTTCGGCGTCTACATCGCCACGGAGTTGAAGGTCAATGCTGTCGCCGCTGAGTGTTGCGCCAGGGAGCACTGTGCGAGCGATCCAGATGGGCGCGGTGGCCCCGATGGTGTTGAAGCGCAACTGGTTGCCTGCCGCCCAACCGGCACCCCATCCGGCCGCACGCAAGGTGAAGTAAGGCAGGCCGGTGAGCGTGTTCGACACTTGAAGATCAGCGCTGGTGGTGCCGGTGGCTATCACGCCAAGGTTTTCACCAATCACCTGGAAGGCGGTGGAACTGGTGAAGTTGATGCGCCAGCGCTCAGACACAGCGCCTTCGTTGAAGACTTCAACGGGAAAGTCAATGTCGTTGAATTGCCCGGTGGCCTGCGTGCCGATCAGCGCGTTGCTCCACACGCTGGTCCAGGTGTTCTGGTCGAACAAGTTGGTCACGCGCGCCTGCAGGTCGCCAAAAAGCAGGGCGCTGGAAAGCCAGGCGTCAGACGCGTCGAACGCCCGGCCCAGCGGCGTTGTCAGCGTGAGCTGACCGTTGATCTGCACGTCGCTCAGCAGGTTCAGTTCTTCGATGCGGTGGCGGATCACCAGCGGCTGCGGCGTTGCGCCCAGGTCCAGGTCAGCGGCCATGGTGATCGTGCCCGCCGCCAGGTCGGCCACGTAGTGCGACGTGTCAACGGCTGCACCCTCGGCGTCCAGCACCCACAGGTCTGACAGGCTGGTTCGCCCCGCGCTGTAGGTTGCGGCAGCCGCGGCTGTTTCTGGCAGCGTGGTGGTGAGCGTGCTGTGCAGCACCACCACGTCAGCAGGGCGGTAGATGGGCACGCGCCCGTCAGTGGGCAGGCGCACCGGGTCAATGCCCAATATGTCGGCATTGAGCGGCAGGTTGGCCAGCACCACGGCGTTGTAACGGATCGTCGCCGGGATGGTGCTTTTGGGCCGCCAGATCATGCCGCCCACCACCGCCGACTCGCTGTACCAGGGCTCGGCCTCGTTGCCTGCCGCTGTCACCATCTGGCCGAATTCAACGCGCACCACGCCCATTTCCTGCTGCACGCTGCCGCGCATCCAGGTGCCGGTGATGTTGCCGTTGGCGTCTGCTGTGCCAGTCATCAACGTGCCGTCTTCGGCCGTGGCCTGCACGAACAGGCTGGCCGGGCGCAGCGGCGAGCCGGCTGTGCGGAAGAACGCACGCTCGGCCGCCCACTCGCCATAGGCCGTGAGCAAGGTGGCGATGCGAACCGCCTGTTGCCCGGTGAAGTTGTAGCCAGCATTCCACCAGCCGATGGTGGCCAGGCCGCTCTGGTAGTTGATGACACCAGCCACTGTGCCCACGTCGGTCACGGTGTTGATGTTGGTCCACAGCAGGCCGTCGCTGCGGTCTTCGTAGTACCAGCCCGCAAACCAGAAGCCCACCGATCCGGGCACGATAGTCTCGGCATTGCGCGGGGTCAGGTTGATCACCATGGGCTGCGGGTCCATGGTGTCTTGCCGCACCGCCGGGGTGCCGGTGTCTTTGCGGTAGCGCACGCGCACCACCGATGCGCCCCATGCGTCGTTCACGGCGGTCGACGACCAGGTGTTGCCACTGCTGCTGCTCTCTGCGTTGCCGCCCACGCTGGTGCCGCCCGTCGAATCCGTCCAGGTGTTGCGCACGATTACATCGGTGGGCTTGAACGTGAGCAGACCCGTTGCATAGTTGATGGCGCCGTATTGAACCCCCAGGAAGTTGCCCGCGCCGTCATCGGTGGCAGTCTTGGCCACGACGATGTTGCCCTCATAGCTGCTGGCGCTGCTGCTGGATTCGCTGAAAGTTCGTGATGAGATCTCTGGCATGGTGATTCCTTATCCGCCCGAGGCGACGCCCGCGTAGTAGCCACCGGGTTGCAAGGTCATGCCCGTGGCGGCGTACGTGTAGGTGGTGGCTGGGGCCGTGTTACCCGGGATGGTTGGCAGGCGGTCTGCCGCCGCGATAGGCACACCACCCCAGGTGGTGACCGACTCGGGGATGTGCACGATGAATTGACCGGTGGCCGCGTTGACGTGATAGGCCGCGCTGTAGGGGCTGGCGCCGCTGTAGGGCTGAAACTTCACCGGCAAGCCGAGCGAGTTGTTCAAGGTGGCGCCGATCAGCGGATAGCTGGTGCCGGGCAGGGTGCCTTCATAGATGGGGGCCTCCGGCGCGGGCGACACCGGCGTCACGCCCGCGCCGCCCACCGTGGGTGTGGCAGGGTCTGCCACCGGCGTGACCAGGTAGGCCACGTTGTTGGACGACGCACCCGTCTTTTCTTCAACCGTCTTGTCGCGCGTGGTCTGCCACAGCACGGTCACGCTGCCTGGCACGGCCGGTCCGTCAGTGAGCGTCACGCTGATCATTCCGGCGCCGTCAGCCGACGGGCTGAAAGCGTCTTCCACCATGGCAGACTTTTCATAGTCAATCACCGGTGTGCTGCCGGGGTCGGGCAACTTGCTGGGCAAGAACCACAGGCTGCCGGTGGAGTAGACGATGCGGCCGATGCCGTCGCCCGTCAGGTTGCCATCGCCATCGTCCGTCAGCGACTGTTCGACCGTACTGGTCACGTTGCCGTTCACGTCTCGGTAGTTCACATCCCAGCTGATCGACACGGTGCCGGGCTCGATGCCGGTGTCGGGCAGTGCGTGGCGAAACACCGGCGGCTCGATGAACGCCTTGTTGCGCTGGGTCACGTGGACCGATGACCCCCAGGTGATGATGACCGACGAACCCGCATCGGGCAGCGCGCCCAGCGTGACCACCAGCGCGCCGGTGACGTTGTCCACACTGCCGGTGCCGTAGGCGGCGTCACTGCCGCTGAGCTCGCCCGCGCCGTTGTCTCGCAGCGTGTACCACTTGCCCAGGGCGCGGTAAGAGAGCGACAAACTGCCCGGGTACGGGATGGGCAGCAATGTTTGCGCGTACACCGTGCCGCGCGTTGCCAGGGTGACGGGGATGTTCATGGTATGCGCGGGGCGCGACACGTCCACGGCGGGCAGGTAGGTCAACACAATGTTTCGCACCGCCGCATTCGACAGTGCCCCGAACTCGGCGCCGGCCATTGAAATGAAAACGGTGCCAGCTTCATAGTCAATCGTCATGCTCGTCGGCATGGCGTCGCCAGGTTCGAGGTAGCCCCACTGAACCTCTGACGTGCGGGAAGACGTCCCATTGCCCAAATCTGAGAACACCGTAAAAACGCCAACATTGGTGCGCCCCGGCACTTTGACAACCACGGTGCCGGGCTTGGGCAACTTGGGCAGACGCAGCGTGATGCCCGCCGGGTATGGAAGCACAGTTTTTGCCAGCGTCACGGGGCCGATTGGCTCGGTCGCGATGGGCACACGGCTGGACGCGCCTACCATCGTGATGTTCGACAGCGGCGTCTCACGGTTGGTGGTGGGCACGATCTGTGTGTAAACCGACGCAACCTGCACGCTCAGCGCGCCGGTTTCAGCGTCAAGCGTGAGCGGCTGGATGCCAAAGTAGCGCGAGGCATCGGCCACGGTGGTCAACCGCACCAGTGACTCGCGCGCCACGTTGCTGAAACGCGATGGCACGCTGGGGCCGGAAAACTCGTACCGCAAGGTGCTGCCAATGCGCAGCGTGACCACCCGAGCACGGAACTCGCCACGGTCATCCACCAGGGTGCGCACTTCGTGCGAAATGTCCGTGACGCGGACGTACTGCTGGTACGCCGTGACGCCAGCGGCTTCCTTGCTCAGGCAGAAGACGTCGCCAACTTCGGGCAGCGGTTCGTCGGTGGACTGGTACACCAGCACGGCCCCCTGTCCGACCAGCTGGCGGCCATAGATGACCATGCGCGACTCGGGACCGGCGATCACATAGCTCTCGATACGGTCACGCGCGGCGGTGCGGTCGTCAAACTCGGAGCCTGTGCTGAACAGCGCGGCATGGATTTTGTCGTTGTCAGGCGCGTCGGAAATGATGGCGTGGGCGCCGGCGTACACGTCCAGGTTGACAGTGACGACCGCGCCATAGATCTTGCGCAGGTTGACGCGGCCGTAGACGCTGTCGAGCCGGCTCACCTTGGGGAAAATGTTGCCTGGCACGCCGTCGGGGATGACGCGGCTGGTGCGCCGGCCGCCGCCGTCGCTGGTGTCGCGCATGCGCTCGGATTCGAGCAGCTTGATGTCGGATGCGGTGATGGTCATGGTGGGGTGTCCTGGTGTGGGATTT
Organism: Burkholderiaceae bacterium; assembly: GCA_014879655.1. Classification (GTDB taxonomy): domain Bacteria; phylum Pseudomonadota; class Gammaproteobacteria; order Burkholderiales; family Burkholderiaceae_C; genus JACSRS01. The sequence goes on along the minus strand of JACSRS010000044.1, from coordinate 7,042 downwards.
CTTGGGGATCAGAGTTCGATCAGGCGCAGGGTGGGCACGTACCAGTCAGCCGCCTCTTCGTCGCCATCGGCCACCTGGAACACGGGGCGGGCCTCGAAGGCGGTGCGGTCGTGGTCAAAGGCCACGGCGCGCACTTCGCCGCGCAGCTCAAGCGTCATGGCGGGCGCGGGCAGCGCCGCCCAGGCGCGCAAGGTCTCGCACTGTTCGCGGGTGAGCCAGGCGGCGTTGTCGGCGCCATTGAGCGTGAGCGGCCTCCCGGCCTGGCGCACGCCCACGTCGAGCACCAGTGCGCCGGTGGTGGTGTAGGTCTTGGACTGCTGCACCGGGTGCCAGTCGTATTCGTCGGCCCACAGCAAGTCGCCGGGCAGCGCCAGGGTGATGCCGTTGCAGGTGAGGGTCAGGGTGGACATGCGCGGGTTGGTTCCTGTGCCGGTGCGGTGTCTCAGCCGCCCGCCGCGCGCTGGGCGGTCTGCAGCGCGGCGATCAGCGCGTTGGCGTCTGACTGGCTGGCCACGTTGATGGCGGTGCTGCGGCCGTTGACGTTGAGGTTGACGGTGACGGTCTGACCCTTGGAGTTGCTGGACTCGCCAGATTTGCCGCCACCCGCGTTGGTTTCGTTAAACGTCCACTGTTCAGCGGCCCGAAGCAAAGCCGAGCTGATGGTGGAGTTGTAGCCGCCATACTTGCGCTGGCCGGGGTTGTTCATGTAGGTGATTTCGCCCTTGGAGTCGGCGAATTCATTCGCAATGCTGCGAGCCACGGCTTCATCCGTCACGCCAGCGGCCTTCAGGAAGTTGACGATGCCGGTGCGCGATGTGAGGTCGCCCCCTGCCACCAAGCGGTTGCCGCTCTTGTCGGTGGAGAACCCTTCTTTGTCGACACCGAGGCGCTTGCGCTCCAGCTCGGCTGCGCGTTCGGCAAGCTTGTTGGCCCGCTCCTGGGCATCAATGCCGCGTTCAAGCGCCTCGTTGCGCCGTTCGATCTCTGTGCGCTGATCATTGAACCCGCGTGTGGCGTGGTCAATGCCGTCGCGGAATCTGCGGGCTGCGCTGCCACCTTCATCCATGGCCCGCACGATGGACTTGCCCGCGCGGTCGGTCTGGATCTCCAGGCCGCGCATCGCCGCTTCGCTGGCCAGGGTGTAGCTGGCCACGCCGTTGTTCGCCTCAATGGCTTCCTGTGCGTACTTTTTGAACCCTTCGGTCAACTCACGGGTGCTGGCCGTGCCAGACTGCACCATGGTCTGGTACGCCTCACGGCTGCTTTGTGCTGCACGCTGGAGCGATTCTTCACTGGTCACGCCCAGGCGCTTCATGGCTTCGGCCACGGAGTTGATGCCGGGCGTGGCATCGTCCAGCGCGGCCTTCAGTGCCTTGGCCTTTTCGGCGGCCTGGTCGAGCAGGCCGTCGGCCAGCTTGTCGCCCAGCTTGCTGCGCAGGAACTCGATTTGCTGGCGCACGGCCTCGATGGCGGCCTGGCTGTCGGCCGTCTTGATGCCCTGGCCAATGCTGGCCGTGAGGGCTTGCGCCACGTCGATGCCCTGCGCCTTCAGGCGGTCGAGCCCTTCGATCATGGCCTCGGTGTCGTTGATGGCGCTGCGGCTGGCTTTGCCCATGCCGCCGGCGAGCACATCAAACTCAAGCCCGGCGCGGCGGATGGATTCGCGCAGCACGGCGTCCAGCGTGGCGGCCAGCAGGTCGCCGTTGTCTTTGACGCTGGCAAAGGCGGCTTGCGCCTTGGTGCTGAAGAGCACGAGGTCTTCACCCTTGAGAGATTCGCCCAGCGCCTTGCGCAGCTGTTCGCCGGTGATGACGCCGCGGGCGCCCAGATCGGCCAGGGCGCGGCCGTATTCTTCAATGCCCTTGAGGTCGCCCAGATTGGCTGCCTTGGTGACCTTGGACAGCGCTTCTTCCACGCTGGCGCCGGTTTTGACCATCTTGTCAAACTCACCCAGCAGGCGGCGCGATTCGTCGGTCAGGCCGCGCGACTTTTCGCTGGCCAACTGGATGGCCTGCGCCATGGCGGCGTTGGTGGCAATGTTTTGCCTGGCAATATCGTCGGCGACTTTGAGCGACCGCGCCACTTCGTCAGACCGGTCGCGGTAGCCGGCCAGCCTGGCAGCGCCTTCGCCGATGGCGGTGCCGATGTCTTTGAAGTTGGTGACGATGCCCAGCAGCGTGAAGGTCTTGAGACCGCTCAGGATGGTGCCAAAGCGGCTGGCCGCAGTGCCGGCCGTGGTGGCGGCGGCGGCATTGGCGTTGAGCGCGGTGGTGGATGCGCCCACCTGCGTGGCCGAGCTGGCCGCAGCGGTGGCCATGCCGGCAAAGTGCTGCGCCAGCCGCAGGCCGGCATAGGCGGCGCCGGCCTGGCCCGCGTCCAGCAGCAAGCCCACCACGGTGTTCAGGTTGCCAGCCAGCGCGTTGAGCACGCTGGCAGTGGCGGCGCTGGCGCCGGTGGCGGCGTCTGCCTCGCCGATGTAGACCGTCCACGCGCTGGACAGGTTTTGTATGGCCCGGCCCACGGTGGGCGGCAGCTGGGCAAACTCCTGCTGCAGCGTTTGCGCCTGGCCTTGCAGGGCGCGGATCACCACGTCGGTGGTGAGCTGGCCTTGCTGCGCCATTTCGCGCAGCTTGCCGGTGGTGGTGCCCAGGCCGTCGGCCAGCGCGCGCGCCAAGCGGGGCGACTGCTCCATGACGGAGTTGAACTCTTCCCCGCGCAGCACGCCCGATTGCAGGCCCTGGATCAGCTGCGTGATGGCGGCCTTGGCTGAATCTGCCGATCCGCCCGACAGCTGGATGGACTGGTTGATGGTCTCGGTGAGCGCCAGCGCCTGCTGCTGGCTCAGGCCCATTTCTTTGCCGGCCTGCGCAACGCGGGTGAAGAGCTCGGCCGTTGACGAGAGTTCGCTGTTGGTGCGCAGGGCGATTTCCTGCACGCCCTTGAAAGCGGCGTCAAACGCAGCACCCTCTCCGGTCACCAGCTTGATGCGGGCGGCCAGGTTGTTGTATTCGTCCGCCGTTTGCGAGATATCTTTGGCCAGCGACTCAAAGCCACGCAGGCTGGCGACGCCGGCGTACACGCCTTGCATGACCTTGAGCTGCGAGCTGATGGAGTCCACTCCGTCTTTGATGACGCGGTGCGAGCGGGCCTGCGACGCCGACGAATTGGCCGTTGCTGTGGCCGCAGCCTGCCACGACGGGGTCTGCGCGGCGACCTCGGTGCGCACGTCGGCAATCGACTTGCGAATGGCGACCTGCTTTTGACTCAGATCGGTGGTGCTGATGCCGTATGCACCAAGGGCGGCGCGGGCACCGCCCAGGACGCCGGTTTTGGCGATGAGTTCGCTTTTGGCGGCGCTGACGGCGTCTCGCAGCTTTTCCAGGTTGCCGGCCTGGGCGCGTGTGGGTGCACCCGACGCGGAGATTTCACGGGCGGCGGCCTGTGCGGCGGCCTGGGCCTGCTTGAGGCCCTGTGCAGCGCCTTCGGCCTCGCGCTTGAGGGTGACGAAGTTGTCGATCGCTTGGTTCTTGGCCGCAAGCTCGCGCAGGGCGGCTGCGGCCTGCTGCGCGCCGGACTTGAGGGGACCGTCGATCTCGCGCGCAAGCGCATCGATCTGCTGCACCAGTTGTCCGACGTCGCCCTGCCCGGTAACATTGGCCTCAATGTCGTATTTGATTCTGGGGTCAGCCATGGTCTACAGGGTGGTGGGTTTGATTTGGGCGCTGGTGGCGGGTTTGTGGCTGTGGGAGCACGGCTGGAGCCACGCGGGCCAGATCGCGGCGGGGGTGGTTCTGGCGCTGGGAATGGTTCTGGTGCATGCCTTCTGGCCGCTGTTTTTTGCCTGGCTGGTGTGGCCGACCCGTAAGCAGCGGTTGCAGCGGCGCTGACGGCCGCGCAGATCCCAACAAAACAGCCCGCCGGATGCGGGCTGTTTTCATGGCGATGCGGCGGCTGCGGCCGTTCAGAGCGTCAGGAACTCCACTTCGAACGGGCTGGCTTTGCCGGCCGGGGTTTTCAGGCGCCCCTTGAGCTGGACTTCACCGAAGTCGTCGGCCAGCATGTCAAACGCGCTGTCGGGCGTAAACACGCCTTCCCAGGCGGTCAGGATGACGGGCTTGCCGTCTGCCAGGTTGACGCCGTCAAAGCGGATCACGGCGCGGATGCTGGTTTGTGTGTTGCCCAGTATCTTGGTGCCGGTGTAGGCCTGCGCGGTGTAGTTGACCTTGAGCGCCTGCGCATCGGCGATGGCGCCTTCTGCCAGGGCCTTGATTTCGCCCAGGCGGTAGTCCACCACGTAGTCGGTGCCGTTGATGTAGGTGACGTCTTCCGCCGCGTTGGTGACGCTCAGCCCGGCCGACGCCAGGTTGCGGTTGGCCAGCGGCACATACTTGCCCAGCTTGGCGTTGATGGCTTCGTCGGTCACGGTGGCAGCGGCCTGGTTGGCGCCGGTGCCGTCGGTGCCCATGAATGACAGCTTGAGGTTTTCGTAGTCGGCCTCGCGCAGCGAGATCGACACTTCAGCCGGCTGCTGCAGGGCCACGGTTTCGATGACCTGGCCGTAGCTGTCGCGCCCCTTGCTGACCAGTTCCTTGATCTCGCTGTTGGGCTTGATTTCAAATTTTGACGTTTCGCGCTTGTCGCCGAAGCCTTGCGCGATGTCATTGACGATGAGGGAGAACTGCAGGTTGCCAGCTCCCAGGAATCCACGTGCGCTCATGATGAGTACCTCTTGAAGTGGTTGGGTTGGGAATACGTTTTGCTGACCGCTTGTCTGCCGGTTCAGGTTTGCCGTTGATAGGCAATGGCCCAGCTGCTGAGCACGAGGGCGCCGTCGACCTCGATGCCCTCGATGTCCGGGGTGATGTCTTCCTCGCGCAGGCTGAGCGCGCGCGATGCCTGCTGCGCCAGCGTGGCAAAAGCGGCCCGCACCACCTGGCCGGTGGCCTGGTGAATGGCGTCGGCGTCGGCGTCGGCACCATCTGGCTTGCGCGAGATGCTGCCCACGATGAGCCGGAAGCTGCGCCGCTCGACCTGGCCGGGTTTGTCGACCAGGCTGTCGGTGCCCCACTTGATGACCACCATTTGCTCGCCCGCCCGCAGCGCCTGTGCGGTGCGCGGGTTGCGCACCACGGGCAGGCCCTGCAGCTGTGGCGCGGTGGCCAGCGCCTGGTGCACAGCGGCAAGGATGGCCCAGCGGGCGCTGGGTGTGGCAAAGGTGGGCATGGTGGTGGGGCCGATCAGGGCGCGCCGAGGAAGGTGAAACACTCCAGGCCATCGAGCACGCGCCGGCCTTCGCGCAGCACGCGCCAGGTGGTGGCAACACCGGTAGCGGGGTCAACGCCCGATACGGTGTCGCCTTCCAGCAGCGTGACGGCGTTGGCCGGGTAGCGCAGCTCGGCCACCTGCCCCACAAAGTAGCCCTGCGCGCCCTCTTCGTCCACCGCCGACAGGATGCCGGCGAAGGCCACTGGCGCGGCGCCGCCACGCACCATGTGGAGCGCGGTGGCGAAGTCGCCGGTGTCGAAGTAGAGCGCGAGGTCTTCCGTGTCGAGCATGGTGGTCAGGCTCAGGAAACAGCGGTCTTGAACAGGAAGCCTGCAGACGCGCCGGCCAGCACGGGCTTGCGTGCGTCGGCCACCGGGTACACCATGGAGTTGAGGTTGCGTTCTTCGTAGCCTTGCTCGACCACGGGGCGGCCTTCGAGCTGGTAGGTGTAGCCGTAGCTGGGGCTGCCCATGTCAGCCAGGCTGGCCGGCGCGGTGTAGGCCAGGATGGCGTCGGTGCCCCAGACGTCGGCAAAGGCGCTGCCGGTGTGGTACACCGCGCCGCCTTCGACGATCTGGTCCAGCTCGAACAGCGCGGCCAGTTGCGCCAGCGTGGCCGGCGGGCGGTCGGTGGCGGTGGACAGGCGGTCGAGCACCTTGGTGTGGCTGCGCAGCGCGGTCAGCACCTTGGGGCCGAGGGTGAGCACGTTGGGGCGCAGGCCGATCTGGCTGCGCACCGACTCTTTGGCTGCGAGGATGTCGGCAAAGGGGTCGCTGTCGGCGTGGGCAACGTCCCAGCGGTCGTTGCCGGTGAGCGTGAGCTTGTTGTTGCTGCCGTAGTTGCCGGCCGCGCGGGCCAGGGTGGCGCACTGGTTCTCACGCTCCAGCGCCATCAGGTTTTGCACCTTGCGCACGTGGATGGCAATGTTGTCGATGCCGGGCACGGCCAGGCCTTCTTCCTGGATCTCTGCAGGCACCACGGCTTCGAGCCGGTGGTCGACCAGCGCGTAGTCGTCCGTCGCGTAGCCGAACTGCACGCGGCGGGTGTTGCTGCCCGGCGCACGCACGGTGCCGATGAGCTTGAAGTCATCGGGGCCGAAGCTGATGATCTTGCCGGCGCGGGCGCTGACGTTGACGATGGGGAACAGCACGTTCGCCACGGCGGCGACCTGCGGGCGGAAGCCGCGGGCAACGGCGGTCAGGATCGGGTCAACGGCCCGGGCCTGGGAGGGGTTCATTTGAGACATTTGGTTTCTCCGGTTGGGGGATCTGTGTCCAGACGTTCAGACGTTCAGGCGGGCGATCAGGCGGCGGTGACGAGCACGCCTGCGCTGGGCACGAGCAGCACTTCGACCACATCACCATCTGCGGTGGCGGCGTCGATGCTGCGGGCCACGGCGTGTTTGTCGCCGTCGCCGTCGTGGGCGATGAGCTTGCCGCTGGTGCCGACCATGAGGGGGACGTCGGCGTCGAACGCGGCGCCGGCCTCCGCCAGGGCGGTGCCTTGCACGTCAACGGGCAATGGGTCGCCGGTGGCGGCGTCGGTGCGGGTGATGCCAAAGGCAAGGCCGCCGGCGGCGGGGTAGTTGCCGGCCTGGTTGACTGCGCGGGCGGTGGCCAGTGCAGCGGCGGCGATGACGGTGAGCGTCAACAGGGGGATGCTGGAATTGGACATGAGGTTTCTCCGTTGGGGATGGCTTTGGGTTCAGGCCGCGCCGCTCAGGCGAAGCCCAGTTCTTTCAGGCCGCGCCGCTCAGGCGAAGCCCAGTTCTTTCAGG
>JACSRS010000173.1 GCA_014879655.1 Burkholderiaceae bacterium | reverse complement strand
GGTAGACACGCTATCTTGAGGGGGTAGTGGCGAAAGCTGTGCGAGTTCGAGTCTCGCCGACGGCACCAATTTGATAGACCTGCCGGATCCCTGTGATCCGGCAGGTTGCAGTGATGATTCGAAGCGCAAGATGAACCTCGATCAGTACGTCCCCGTTTTCCTGTTCATCTTGGTTGGCATTGCCATCGGTATCCTGCCCCAGGTTCTGGGGTACATCCTGGGCCCGAACCGGCCCGATGCCGAGAAGAACTCCCCATACGAATGCGGATTCGAAGCGTTTGAAGACGCCCGAATGAAGTTCGACGTCCGTTACTACCTCGTCGCCATTCTGTTCATTCTTTTTGATCTGGAAATTGCCTTTCTGTTCCCGTGGGCCGTGGCGCTCAAGGACGTCGGCATGACCGGTTTTGTGGCCGTCGTGATTTTTCTTGCCATTCTGGTCGTCGGATTTGTCTACGAGTGGAAAAAAGGCGCGCTGGATTGGGAATGATCGGGCTTGAGCAAGGACTGCACAAATGATTGAAGGCGTGATGAAGGAAGGCTTCATCACCACCAGTTACGACTCGGTGGTGAATTGGGCCAAGACTGGTTCGCTATGGCCCATGACGTTCGGCCTGGCCTGTTGCGCGGTCGAGATGATGCACGCGGCAGCGGCGCGCTACGACATTGGCCGCTTCGGTGCCGAGGTGTTCCGTGCCAGCCCCCGCCAGAGCGACCTGATGATCGTGGCCGGCACGCTGTGCAACAAGATGGCGCCTGCGCTTCGCAAGGTGTACGACCAGATGAGCGAGCCGCGCTGGGTGCTGTCGATGGGGTCGTGCGCCAATGGCGGTGGTTACTACCACTACAGCTATTCGGTGGTGCGGGGCTGCGACCGTATCGTTCCCGTGGACGTCTACGTGCCGGGATGCCCGCCGACCGCGGAAGCGCTGCTGTACGGCATCATCCAGTTGCAGCAGAAGATTCGTCGCACGCAGACGATCGCAAGAGTTTGAGGGACTGACATGAGCGAAGTAGCCATCCGGCCCGAAGACCTGAAAGACACGCTGCTGTCGCTGCTCGGCGACCGCGCGGTTTCCGTTGATGTTGCCTTGGGAGAAGTCACGGCGACGATTCGTCCGGAGTCCTACCTCGGTGCCATGCAGGACCTGCGCGATGCGCCGGGATGCCGGTTCGAGCAAATGATCGACCTGTGTGGCGTCGACTATTCCGAATACCGTGACGGCGAATGGCAGGGCTCGCGCTTTGGCGTGGTTGTTCACCTGTTGTCCGTCAGCCTGAACCAGCGCGTGCGGGTCCGGGTGTTCTGTCCGGACGATGATTTACCTGGTGTGGATTCGGTTACCGCACTGTGGAACGGAGCGAACTGGTACGAACGGGAAGCTTTCGACCTCTACGGCATTGTTTTCGAGGGACATGCCGACTTGCGTCGCATCCTGACCGACTACGGCTTTATCGGGCATCCTTTCCGCAAGGATTTTCCATTGTCCGGTCATGTCGAGATGCGCTATGACGCGCAGCAATGCCGTGTCATCTACGAGCCCGTGACCATCGAGCCGCGTGAGATCACGCCGCGGATCATCCGGGAAGACCAGTACGGAGGGTTGCACTGACGCGGTGGCGGATGTGCGAATCACATGCCTGAAATCAAGAACTACACCCTGAACCTCGGTCCGCAGCACCCGGCGGCACACGGAGTTTTGCGACTGGTGCTCGAACTCGACGGCGAGGTCGTGCAACGTGCCGATCCGCACATCGGCCTGTTGCATCGCGCGACCGAGAAACTGGCCGAGCACAAGACCTTCATCCAGTCGTTGCCTTACATGGACCGCCTGGACTACGTGTCCATGATGTGCAACGAGCACGCCTACTGCCTGGCCATTGAAAAGCTGCTCGGGCTGGAAGTTCCGCTGCGGGCGCAGTACATCCGCGTGATGTTTTCCGAGATCACGCGATTGCTCAACCACCTGATGTGGCTGGGGTCCCATGGCAACGACTGTGGCAGCTCGACCATTCTGATCTACACCTTCCGCGAGCGCGAAGATCTGTTCGACATGTACGAGGCGGTTTCCGGCGCCCGCATGCATGCTGCCTATTTCCGGCCGGGTGGCGTCTACCGTGACCTGCCCGACACGATGCCGCAGTACCGTGTCAGCAAGATCCGCAACGCCAAGGCGCTGGCCGAGCTCAATGAGAACCGGCAGGGTTCGCTGCTGGATTTCATCGACGATTTCACCCGCCGGTTCCCGAAATGCGTCGACGAGTACGAGACGCTGCTGACCGAGAACCGCATCTGGAAGCAGCGAACGGTCGGCGTCGGCGTGGTTACGCCGGAACGGGCTCTGAACATGAGCCTGACCGGTCCGATGTTGCGCGGTTCGGGCATCGCCTGGGATCTGCGCAAGAAGCAGCCGTACGATGTCTACGACCGGGTTGATTTCGACGTGCCGGTCGGGGTCACCGGCGACTGCTATGACCGTTATCTGGTTCGCGTGCAGGAGATGCGTGAATCCAACCGCATCATCGCGCAGTGCGTCGACTGGCTGCGCGCCAATCCGGGGCCGGTGATCACGGACAACCACAAGGTCGCGCCGCCATCGCGGGAATCCATGAAGTCCAACATGGAAGAGCTCATCCATCATTTCAAGCTGTTCACCGAAGGCATGCACGTGCCAGAAGGCGAGGCCTATGCGGCGGTCGAGCATCCGAAGGGCGAATTTGGCATCTACATGGTGAGTGACGGTGCCAATAAACCCTACAGGTTGAAGATTCGCGCGCCCGGGTTTGCGCACCTCGCGGCCATGGACGAGATGGCGCGGGGTCACATGATCGCCGACGCCGTGGCCATCATTGGAACCATGGACATTGTGTTTGGAGAGATTGACCGATGATCTCTGAAGCTACCCGGGCGCGATTCGCGCGTGAAGTTGCGAAGTACCCGTCGGACCAGAAGCAGTCCGCCGTCATGGCCTGTCTGGCCATCGTCCAGCAGGAACTGGGTTATGTGAGCGTTGAAAGCGAACGCGAAGTGGCTGCGTTTCTGGACATGCCGCCGATGGCCGTCCATGAAGTGACCACCTTCTACAACATGTACAACCAGGCGCCTGTCGGCAAGTACAAGCTCAACGTCTGTACCAATCTGCCCTGCCAGTTGCGCGACGGCGGGCGTGCGCTGGCCCATCTGGAGCAGAAGCTGGGCGTGTCCGCTGGCGAGACCACGGCAGACGGGTTGTTCACCTTGCAGCAATGCGAATGTCTTGGCGCGTGCGCGGATTCGCCGGTGATGCTGGTCAACGACCGGACGATGTGCAGTTTCATGAGCAATGACAGGCTCGACCAGTTGATCGCTGGTCTGAAGTCGGCGGAGGCCAGCTGATGTCAGTCGAAAAGCTGTTGCAGCAGTTTCAGTCCAATGGTTCGCAGACCTGCTTCCATGACCGGCACATCGAGCCGCAGATTTACGCCGGAATTGATGGTGCCAACTGGCGTCTGAAGGATTACGAAGGCCGCGGGGGCTACCAGGCGCTTCGCAAGATCCTGGCGCTTGATGGTGGCGAGGGAATGACGCAGGATCAGGTGATCGCCACGGTGAAAGCTTCTGCACTGCGCGGTCGCGGCGGTGCCGGCTTTCCGACCGGCCTGAAGTGGAGTTTCATGCCACGGCAGTTCCCGGGTCAGAAGTACCTGGTCTGCAATTCGGACGAGGGTGAGCCGGGCACCTGCAAGGATCGGGACATCCTGCAATTCAACCCCCATATCGTGATCGAAGGCATGGCGATCGCCGCCTATGCGATGGGCATCACGGTGGGTTACAACTACATCCACGGCGAGATCTTCCAGACCTATGACCGGTTTGAAGAGGCGCTGGAGGAGGCGCGTGCTGCCGGACTGCTGGGGGACAACATTCTTGGCAGCTCGTTCAGCTTTCAGCTGCACGCGGCCCACGGATTTGGCGCCTACATCTGCGGCGAAGAAACGGCCCTGCTGGAGTCGCTGGAAGGCAAGAAGGGGCAGCCCAGGTTCAAGCCGCCGTTTCCTGCCAGTTTTGGCTTGTATGGCAAACCGACGACCATCAACAACACAGAGACCTTTGCGGCGGTGCCCTGGATCATCCGCAATGGTGGCCAGGCGTATCTGGACTGCGGCAAGCCCAACAACGGCGGTACCAAGATCTACTCGGTGAGCGGTGACGTCGAGCGGCCTGGGAACTATGAGATACCGATGGGTACCCCGTTTGCCACCTTGCTGGAACTGGCCGGCGGCGTGCGCACCGGACGCAAGCTCAAGGCGGTGATTCCGGGCGGATCATCCGCACCGGTTTTGCCGGCGTCCATCATGATGGATGTGACCATGGATTACGACTCCATTGCCAAGGCCGGCTCGATGCTGGGTTCGGGCGCGGTGATCGTGATGGACGATTCGCGTTGCATGGTGAAATCGCTTCAAAGGCTCAGCTACTTCTACATGCACGAATCCTGCGGTCAGTGCACGCCCTGCCGCGAAGGCACGGGCTGGTTGTGGCGAATGGTCGACCGGATCGAAAACGGTCAAGGGCGTGCCGAAGACATGGACCTGCTCAATTCGGTTGCCGACAACATTCAGGGCCGTACCATTTGCGCGCTTGGAGATGCCGCCGCCATGCCGGTTCGGGCCATGCTCAAGCATTTCCGCCATGAATTTGAACACCACGTCGAGCACAGGACCTGCATGGTCCCGGCTTACGTTTGATCCGGCAGGCTCCCATGGTTGAAATAGAACTCGACGGCAAGAAGGTGGAAGTGGCAGAGGGCAGCATGATCATGCATGCTGCCGACAGAGCCGGCACCTACATTCCGCATTTTTGCTATCACAAGAAACTGAGCATCGCGGCCAACTGCCGCATGTGCCTGGTCGACGTGGAAAAGGCGCCCAAGCCGATGCCGGCATGCGCCACGCCCGTGACACAAGGCATGATCGTCCGCACCAAGAGCGAAAAAGCCGTCAAGGCTCAGCAATCGGTGATGGAGTTTCTGCTGATCAACCACCCGCTGGATTGCCCGATCTGCGATCAGGGCGGCGAATGCCAGTTGCAGGATCTGGCGGTCGGGTACGGCGGATCAACCTCCCGCTACGCGGAGGAAAAGCGCGTCGTCTTCCACAAGGATGTCGGTCCGCTGATCTCGATGGAGGAGATGAGCCGCTGCATTCACTGCACCCGCTGCGTCCGGTTCGGCCAGGAGATCGCCGGTGCCATGGAGCTGGGAATGTCCCATCGCGGCGAGCATGCCGAGATCGAGACATTTGTCGGTAGTACGGTGGATTCCGAGTTGTCCGGCAACATGATCGACCTGTGTCCGGTCGGCGCGCTGACCAGCAAGCCGTTTCGCTACAGCGCAAGGACCTGGGAATTGTCACGACGCAAGTCCATCAGTCCGCACGACTCGACCGGTGCCAATCTGATCGTTCAGGTCAAGGGCAACAAGGTCCAGCGCGTCGTGCCTTTCGAAAACGATGCAGTCAACGAATGCTGGATCGCCGACCGCGACCGCTTCTCCTACGAAGCGTTGAACAGCGACGAGCGGCTGACCAGCCCGATGCTTAAACAGGGCGGGCAATGGCAGGAAGTCGACTGGCCGACCGCGTTGGAATACGTGGTCAACGGTCTCAGGCAAGTGAAGGCTGAAAAAGGTGCGCAGGCGCTTGGCATGCTGGTCAGCCCGCACAGCACGGTCGAAGAACTGGCGTTGGCCGGTGCACTGATGCGCGGTCTTGGCAGTGACAACATTGACCATCGACTGCGCCATGCCGAGTTCCCGGTTGCCGTTGGCGTTCGCTGGCTCGGCTTGCCGATCGAATCGCTGTCACGCCTGCAACGTGTGTTCGTGGTCGGTTCCGACCTGCGCAAGGATCACCCCTTGTTCGCACTGCGCATCCGACATGCGGCTCGTCACGGTGCGCAGGTGCATGCGCTGAATGTGTCCGCGCAGGACTGGGCGATGCCGGTTGCTAATACCCTCACTGTCGATGCCGATGGCTGGTGGCAATCGCTTGCCGACATCGCCGCAGCCGTCGCACTGGCCGCAGGCGTTCCTGCGCCGGCGGCGGGATCCGCTGAATCGCCGGTTGCAGCAGCGATCGCCCGTTCCCTGATGTCGGGTGAACGCAAGGCGGTCCTGCTGGGCAACGCTGCAGCCCATCATCCGGGCGCTTCGAGCCTGCTGGCGCTGGCCAACTGGATCGGATCGCACACGGGCGCCTCGGTTGGCTACCTGACCGAGGCTGCCAATACGGTCGGCGCGCAGCTGGCCGGTGTCCAGCCACAGGCAGACGGCCTGAATGCCGCCCGGATGCTCAGCGGCGAACTTTCCGCTGTCCTGCTGCTGAACAATGAACCCGAGTTCGATTCAGCCGCCGGTGCCAAGGTCGCTGAAGCTCTGGGCAAGGCGCAAATGGTGGTCACCCTGAGCCCGTTCAAGGCGAACATGGCGTTCAGCGATGTGCTGTTGCCGATTTCGCCTTTTACCGAAACCTCGGGCACCTTCGTCAATGCCGAGGGGCGAGCGCAAAGTTTTCACGCCGTGGTCAAGCCGTTGGCGGCAACGCGTCCTGGCTGGAAAGTGCTGCGCGTGCTGGCCAATATGCTGGACTTGCCGGATTTCCAGTTCGAAAGTTCGCAGCAGGTTCTGCAGGGTGTCGACCTGTCCGCAAGCCGGCTGGACAACCGGGCAGGTGATGCCGCCAAGCCGGCGTCGGCCGGGGTCGCTCCTGTCACAGCGAGCATTTACCAGTTGGATGGCATCGTCCGCCGGGCGCCTTCGCTTCAGTTGACGGCAGATGCACGTGCAGCTGCGAAGCAAGGAGCCGCCGCATGATCGACGCGATGTACAACGGAGGACTGAACCTGATTTCCCAGTCCTGGTGGACCGTGGTGGTCTGGCCGGTGATCTGGATCCTGCTCAAGATCGTCGTCGTTCTTGCGCCGCTGATGGGGGCTGTGGCCTATCTGACGCTGTGGGAGCGCAAGCTGCTGGGCTTCATGCAGGTGCGCTACGGACCGAACCGCGTCGGCCCGTTCGGACTGTTGCAGCCAATCGCCGACGCGCTGAAGCTGCTGACGAAAGAGATCATCAGTCCGTCGGCCGCCAGTCCGGGACTGTTTCGGCTCGGACCCATCATGGCCATCATGCCGGCCTTGGCCGCGTGGGTGGCCGTTCCGTTCGGTCCTGATGTGGCGCTGGCCAACGTCAACGCCGGTCTGTTGCTGATCATGGCCATCACGTCTATCGAGGTCTATGGCGTCATCATTGCCGGCTGGGCTTCGAATTCGAAGTACGCGTTCCTTGGCGCTCTGCGCGCCTCTGCCCAGATGGTCAGCTACGAGATCGCCATGGGTTTCTGCTTCGTGGTAGTGCTGATGGTTTCGGGCAGCATGAACCTCAGCGAGATTGTGGCCAGTCAGGGGCGCGGTGCCGCGGCTGCCATGGGCCTGAACTTCCTGTCTTGGAACTGGTTGCCCCTGCTGCCCATTTTCCTGGTCTATCTGATCTCGGGCGTCGCAGAGACCAACCGGCACCCGTTCGACGTTGTCGAAGGGGAGGCCGAGATCGTTGCGGGTCACATGGTCGAGTATTCGGGCATGGGCTTTGCCATTTTCTTTCTGGCTGAATACGCCAGCATGTGGCTGGTCTCGATTCTTGCCGCGCTGATGTTCCTCGGCGGCTGGTTGCCGCCGATCGACAGCGAATTGTTCAACTGGATCCCGGGATGGATCTGGCTGGGCATCAAGACATTTGTGGTCGTTTCGATGTTCATCTGGATCCGCGCGACCTTTCCCCGATTCCGCTACGACCAGATCATGCGCCTGGGCTGGAAAGTTTTCATCCCGGTGACGCTGGTGTGGCTGCTGATCGTGGGTGCGTGGATGCAGACATCCTGGAACATCTGGGTTTGAACAAGGACTGATCATGACAAGCGCAGTCGCAACGCCTTTTTCCATCACCGATTTCTTCAAGAGCTTCCTGCTCGTGGAGTTGTTGAAAGGGATGGCCCTGACCGGCCGGTACGCTTTCCGGCGCAAAGTGACGGTGCAGTTTCCGGAAGAAAAGACACCGATTTCCCCGCGATTCCGCGGCCTGCATGCCCTGCGCCGTTATGAAAACGGTGAAGAGCGCTGCATTGCCTGCAAGCTGTGTGAAGCGGTCTGTCCGGCGATGGCCATCACGATCGAGTCGGATGTTCGGGCAGATGGTACCCGCCGGACGACGCGCTACGACATCGACCTGACCAAATGCATTTTCTGCGGCTTTTGCGAAGAAAGTTGCCCGGTTGACTCCATTGTGGAGACGCACATTTTTGAATATCACGGCGAGAAGCGCGGCGACCTCTACTTCACCAAAGAGATGCTGCTGGCAGTGGGCGACCGCTACGAAGCAGAAATCGCAGCTGCCAAGGCTGCAGACGCGAAATATCGGTGAGGGTTTCAACCCTGCACGCCTGAATTACAAAGAAACGAACGATCCATGGACGTCAAGACGGGTTTCTTCTATCTGTTCTCGGTGGTGCTGCTGTTTGCAGCCTTCCGGGTGATCACCGCACGCAACCCCGTGCACGCGGTTCTGTATCTGATGCTGGCGTTTTCGCAGGCGTCCGGCATCTGGCTGTTGCTGAAAGCCGAGTTCCTCGCGATCGTGCTGGTGCTGGTCTATCTCGGTGCCGTGATGGTGTTGTTCCTCTTCGTGGTGATGATGCTGGACATCGATATTGACAGCGTCCGCAAAGGCTTCTGGCGCCATTTTCCGCTGGCAGCGTTCATTGGTGCGCTGATCGCACTGGAAATGGCGGCGGTACTGATGGGTGGATTCAGGGTGAGTGAAGAACCCAAACTTCCGGTCGTCGTTGATGCAGCCGGGCAGGTGGTGGCCTATTCCAACTCCCGGGAACTGGGCCGTCTGCTGTACACGGAATATCTGTATCCACTTGAAATCGCGGCGGTCATTCTGCTGGTGGCGATGATCGCTGCCATCGCGCTGACGCTGCGGCAGCGCAAGGACACCAAGCATGTCGATCCGTCCGCACAGGTTCGGGTCCGGCCGAAGGACCGCCTGCGGATCGTCAGGATCGCCCCGACGACTGCGGCCGCTGCCGTTGTGGTTGCCGACGCTGATGCTTCCGCCGAGGAGAAAAAGCCATGACGCTGACACTGGGACACTTTCTATCGCTGGGTGCCATGCTGTTCGCGCTGGCAGTGATCGGGATTTTTCTCAATCGCAAGAACCTGATCGTTCTGTTGATGGCCATTGAACTGATGCTGCTGGCGGTCAACATGAACTTCGTCGCGTTTTCCCACTATCTGGGTGACATGCACGGACAGGTTTTCGTGTTTTTCATCCTGACGGTTGCCGCGGCCGAATCTGCCATTGGTCTTGCGATTCTGGTGCTGCTGTTCCGCAACAAGCGCAGCATCAACGTCGACGAACTCAACACGCTCAAGGGTTGAACGAGAGTTCACTCGCGCATACAAAATGAGTCAAACGCTTTCAGCCTCCACCCTGCTTGCCGTTCCGCTGGCGCCCCTGGCCGGCGCGCTGGCAGCCGGCGTCCTGGGTACATCCTTCGGGGGCAACATCATCGGTCGCCGCCTTTCTCATACGCTCACCATTCTGGGCGTGTTTGTGGCCTTCGTGCTCTCCGCCATGACGCTCAAGAGTGTCGCGTTGGACGGCGCGCGCTTCAATGAAACCATCTACACGTGGATGGTCGTCGGCGGCCTGAAGATGGAAATCGGCTTTCTGGTCGACGGCCTGACGGCCATGATGATGTGCGTCGTCACGTTCGTCTCGCTGATGGTGCACATTTACACCATTGGTTACATGGAGGAGGACGAAGGCTACAACCGTTTCTTCGCCTACATCTCCCTGTTTACCTTCTCGATGCTGATGCTCGTGATGAGCAACAACCTGCTCCAGTTGTTCTTCGGTTGGGAGGCAGTAGGACTGGTGTCCTATTTGCTGATCGGCTTCTGGTTCAACAAGCCGAGCGCCATTTTTGCCAACATGAAGGCCTTCCTGGTGAACAGGGTGGGGGATTTCGGTTTCATTCTGGGCATTGGCCTGATCGTGGCCTACGCCGGGACGCTCAATTACGGCGAAGTGTTTGCCAAATCCGGTGAATTGGGTCAGCTGACCTTTCCGGGCACACAATGGATGCTGATCACGGTCATCTGCATCTGCCTGTTCGTCGGCGCAATGGGCAAGTCTGCGCAGTTCCCGCTGCATGTATGGCTGCCCGATTCGATGGAAGGCCCGACGCCGATCTCTGCGCTGATTCACGCGGCAACGATGGTCACCGCCGGTATCTTCATGGTTGCGCGGATGTCCCCGCTGTTTGAGCTTAGTGATACCGCTCTGAATCTGGTGATGATCATCGGCGCAATCACCGCGCTCTTCATGGGATTCCTCGGCATCATCCAGAACGACATCAAGCGGGTTGTCGCCTATTCGACGCTGTCACAGCTCGGGTACATGACGGTGGCGCTTGGTGCATCCGCGTACTCGGTGGCAGTCTTTCACCTGATGACGCACGCCTTCTTCAAGGCGCTGCTGTTCCTCGCCGCGGGCTCGGTCATCATGGGCATGCACCACAACCAGGACATCCGCTGGATGGGTGGGGTGCGAAAGTACATGCCCATTACCTGGATCACCGCCTTGCTGGGTTCGCTGGCACTGATCGGTACGCCTCTGTTTTCGGGCTTCTACTCCAAGGACGAAATCATTGTGGCGATTCATGCCAGCACCTTGCCAGGTGCCGGTTTCGCCTACTTCGCGGTCCTCGCCGGCGTGTTCGTCACCGCGTTCTACTCGTTCCGAATGTATTTCCTGGTGTTCCACGGCAAGGAACGCTATGACCAAAATCCCGATGCCCACCACGGACATGATGACGGGCATGGCCATCACGATGAACACCATGACCCGCACGAGTCGCCGTGGGTCGTGACCGTGCCGCTGATCCTGCTGGCCATCCCGTCGGTGGTCATCGGTTTCATGACCATCGAGCCGATGCTTTTCGGTGAGTTTTTCAAGGACGCCATCTTCGTCAACCTTGAAATCCACAAGGCGATGGAAGTCCTGCGTGAAGAGTTCCATGGACCGGTCAAGCTGGCGATACATGGTCTCACTGCGGCGCCTTTCTGGCTCGCGCTGGCCGGCGTCGCATCGGCTTGGTACATGTACATGGTCAATCCGGCGCTGCCTACTGCAATCAAGACGCGCTTCATGCCGATCTATACGTTGCTTGAGAACAAGTATTACCTGGACTGGATCAACGAAAACATTCTCGCGCGCGGCGCCCGCCTGCTGGGCATGGGCCTGTGGAAGGGCGGAGACCAGAAGCTGATCGACGGGTTCTTCGTCAACGGGTCGTGGAAAGTCGTCGGATGGATATCTGCCGGCGTTCGCCGCCTGCAGTCAGGCTACCTGTACCACTATGCACTGGTGATGATCTTGGGCGTGTTCGTGCTGATGACGTACTTCGTCTGGCTCAACAAGTAGGGAGAAGAAGAAAAATGGGTTTGTTGAGCCTTGCAATCTGGACGCCTATCATGTTTGGCGTCGTGCTGCTGGCGCTGGGGCGTGATGAGAACGTCCGCGCGGTGCGGTGGGTCGCGCTGGTCGGTGCGGTCATCAGTTTCCTGATCACCTTGCCGCTCTACGGTGGTTTCAAAGTCGACACGGCGGCGATGCAATTCGTCCAAAAAAGCGAGTGGATCGAACGTTTCAACGTCAACTACCACCTAGGTGTCGACGGCATCTCGCTGTGGTTCGTGTTGCTGACAGCGTTCATCAATGTCGTTGTCGTGATTGCAGGCTGGGAGGTCATTACCCGCCGTGTGAACCAGTACATGGGTGCGTTCATGATTCTCAGCGGCCTGATGATCGGCGTGTTTTGCGCGCTTGACGGCATGCTGTTCTATGTGTTTTTCGAAGCCACGCTGATTCCGATGTACCTGATCATCGGTATCTGGGGCGGACCGAACAGGATTTACGCAGCGTTCAAGTTCTTCCTTTACACGTTGCTTGGCTCGCTGCTGTTGCTGGTCGCGCTGATCTTCCTCTATGTCAAGTCGGGTGGCAGTTTTGACATCGCGACCTGGCATGCGCTGCCACTGGGCGGCACAGCGCAGACGTTGATCTTCTTTTCGCTTTTTGCTGCCTTCGCGGTCAAGGTGCCGATGTGGCCGGTGCACACCTGGTTGCCCGATGTGCACGTCGAGGCGCCAACGGGTGGTTCAGCCGTGCTGGCGGCGATCATGCTCAAGCTGGGTGCCTATGGTTTCCTGCGTTTTTCGATGCCGATTGCGCCGGACGCCGCGCACGAATGGGCCTGGCTGATGATTACTCTCTCGGTGATTGCCGTGATCTACGTGGGTTTGGTGGCGATGGTCCAGCAGGACATGAAGAAACTGGTGGCCTATTCATCGGTCGCTCACATGGGCTTCGTCACGCTGGGGTTTTTCATCTTCAACGATCTTGGCGTCTCCGGTGGACTCGTCCAGATGATTGCGCACGGTTTTGTATCGGGAGCCATGTTCCTGGGGATCGGCGTGTTGTATGACCGCGTCCATTCTCGAGAGATTGCCAGTTACGGTGGTGTTGTCAACACCATGCCCAAATTCACCGCATTTGCCCTGCTGTTCGCGATGGCCAATTGCGGCCTGCCGGGAACTGCGGGCTTCGTCGGTGAATGGATGGTGATTCTGGGTGCAGTTCGGGCCAATTTCTGGCTGGGCTTTGCCGCGGCCACGGCGCTGATTTTCGGTGCCGCCTACACCTTGTGGATGTTCAAACGCGTGTACCTCGGGCCGGTCGTCAATGATGATGTGCGCGCTCTCAAGGACATCAACGCCCGCGAATTCCTGATGCTGGCCATGCTCGCCATTGCGGTCCTGTTCATGGGTCTGTATCCCAAACCCTTCACCGATGTGATGGACGTATCGGTCGCGGAACTGCTGCGGCACGTGGCTATCTCGAAGATCCACTGACCAGCCCGAATCGAGAAACGACAAGATGATTGACAAACTCAGCTGGATCGCGGTCTATCCGGAAATCGTGCTACTGGTCATGGCCTGTGTGATCGCCCTGACCGATCTGTTCGTCCACAGCCCGCGGCGCACGGCGACCTATCTGTTGACGTTGGCCACGTTGGCGATGGTGGCAGCTTTGAACGCGATGTACGCGCTTGGCGGCCATACGATCTATGCCTTTGGCAACATGCTGGTCAGTGATGCCATGGGCAACTGGCTCAAGTGCTTTGCGGCACTGGCGATGATGGTCACGATGGTATATGCCCGCCCTTATGCCGGCGACCGCGAGATGTTGCGCGGTGGCGAATTGTTCACACTGGGCATGTTCTCGCTTCTGGGCATGTCGGTGATGATATCCGGCAACAATTTCCTGGTTCTCTACATGGGGCTGGAGCTGCTGACGCTTTCGAGCTACGCGCTGGTTGCGCTGCGTCGAGACAACGCCACAGCCAGTGAGGCTGCCATGAAGTACTTCGTGCTGGGAGCAATGGCATCGGGCTTTCTGCTCTATGGCATGTCAATGCTTTACGGCGCCACCGGTACGCTGGATGTCAACGAAGTCTTCCGTGCCATCGCATCGGGTCAGATCCGCTATCAGGTGCTGGTCTTCGGGTTGGTTTTCGTCGTCGCCGGACTCGCGTTCAAGTTGGGTGCCGTACCGTTTCACATGTGGATTCCGGACGTCTACCACGGCGCCCCTACCGCCATTACCTTGCTGATCGGGGGCGCCCCCAAACTGGCGGCGTTTGCGATCTGCATCCGCCTGCTGGTTGAAGCCTTGCTGCCGCTGGCCATTGACTGGCAACAGATGCTGGCCGTGCTGGCGGTGGGCTCGCTGCTCGTGGGAAACCTGGCTGCCATTGCGCAGACCAACATCAAGCGCATGCTCGCCTTCTCCACCATTTCGCAGATGGGTTTTGTGCTGCTTGGCCTGATGGCGGGGGTGGTCAACAACAACATCCTGTCAGCGGCCAATGCCTACAGTTCAGCGATGTTCTATATCGTCACCTACGTGCTGACGACGCTGGCAAGTTTCGGGGTTGTCCTGCTGCTGGCGCGCGACGGTTTCGAAAGCGACGAAGTGGCCGATTTTGCCGGCCTCAACCAGCGCAGTCCGCTGTACGCAGCCATCATGGCCATCTGCATGTTCTCGCTCGCCGGTATTCCGCCGATGGTGGGTTTCTACGCCAAGCTGTCGGTGCTGCAGGCCTTGATTTCCTCGGGTCAGGCGGCCTACATTGCGTTGTCGGTATTTGCAGTGATGATGTCGCTGATTGGCGCGTTCTACTACTTGCGGGTCGTCAAGGTCATGTATTTTGATGCGCCCATCACCGCGACCACCGTGTCGGCGCCGCTGGATGTGCGGGCCGTGCTTTCGGTCAATGGTGCGCTGGTGCTGATTCTGGGCATCGTCCCCGGTGGCCTGATGGCGTTGTGCGCCAACGCTGTCGTCCAGATGCTGCGCACCTGATCCGCGGCCGGTCAGATGTCGCAAACCGCCTCGGTCTGGTTGCTTTTGCTGCTGGCATTTTGTGCGGCGAACGCGCCGTTTATCAATTCGCGCCTGCTCGCCGTCGGACCTGATCGCGGCGGCAAATCGCTTGGATTTCGCCTGCTGGAACTGGTTCTGCTGTACTTTCTGGTGGGTGCGGCCGGCCTTGCACTGGAGAAACACGCCGGTCAGATTGCGCCGCAGAACTGGGAGTTTTACGCCATCACCGCTGCCATGTTTCTGACCTTTGCCTTCCCCGGCTTTGTCTACCGGTATCTGTTCAGGCACCGGGACGGATGAGCGCACCGGTTTCCCCGCCTTGCCCATTGTCCGAGGTCACGACCGACAGCCGTGAGGTCTACAAGGGTCGGTTGTTGCATGCGTTCAGCGACACCGTCCGCCTGCCGGACGGGCGGCAGGCACAACGCGAATACATCGTCCATCCGGGCGCCGTGATGGTGATTCCCCTGCTGGAGGTTCCGGGCTGCGACGAGCCGAGGGTCGTGCTCGAGCGCCAGTTCCGCTATCCGATGAAGCAGGTGATGATCGAGTTTCCGGCCGGAAAGCTCGAACCCGGAGAGAACAGGCTGGCCTGTGCGCGGCGGGAATTGCAGGAAGAAACCGGCTATCGGGCACGCGAATGGGCGCTGGCGGGGGTGATCCATCCGGTGATCTCCTATTCGACCGAGTTCATCGAGATCTGGTTTGCGCGCAGCCTGGTCGCTGGCTCCAACCGCCTGGATGACGGGGAGTTCCTGGAGGCGTTCACCGCGAGTGTGGGTGAACTGGGGCAGTGGTGCCGGGAAGGCCAGGTTACCGATGCGAAGACCGTGGCCGGCATGCTGTGGCTGCAAAACGTGCTGTCAGGCGCATGGGAACTCAATTGGCACACGCCTGAAGACTGAACGCGAGCGTCGGATAATGACGCCATGAAAGTGCTGAATCTCGAATGCGGCCAGCACCATGTGTTTGAAGGCTGGTTTGCGTCCGAAGACGACTTCCAGTCGCAATTGTCACGTTCGCTGGTGACCTGTCCGCTGTGCGACGACACGCGCATTATCAAGCGCCTGAGCGCGCCCAGGCTGAACCTGGGGGTGTCCCGAACACCGGATGGTGCCGATGCGAAAAGTGAGGAGTCCGTCGCGGTATCGGGACCGGCAACTGATGCCGTGGCCACCGCGCAGCGGGCCTGGCTTGGCCTGGTGCGTGAAGTTATCGCGCGCACCGAAGACGTCGGTGAGCGCTTTCCCGAGGTTGCGCGTCAGATGCACTACGGCGAGACCGATGCGCGCGGTATCCGCGGCAAAGCCACCCCGGCGCAGGCGCAGGCGCTGGTGGAGGAGGGCATCGACGTGATCCAGATGCCGGTACCTTCAGCGCTGAAAGAATCCTTGCAGTAGCGTGGGTGCGCGCGGCTTCCAAAGCCGCCGCCAGCTCTTTCAAACCGTGAACTGCAGGGCGGCCAGTCGGGCATAGGTGCCGTTGGCCCGGACCAGCGCGTCGTGGCTGCCCTGTTCGACGATGCGGCCGTGTTCCAGCACCACGATGCGGTCGGCCTTCTGCACCGTTGCCAACCGGTGTGCAATGACGAGGGTGGTGCGTTGCCCGCTGTGCTCCTGCATCGCCGCGTCCAGCGCGGCCTGCACCATGCGTTCGCTTTCCGCGTCCAGCGCGCTGGTGGCCTCGTCCAGCAGCAGCAAGGGCGCCTGCTTGAGGATGGCGCGGGCAATCGCAATGCGCTGGCGCTGCCCGCCCGACAGGCGCACGCCGCGCTCACCCAGAAAAGTCAAATAGCCTTCCGGCAACGCCTCGATGAACTCGTGCGAGAACGCCGCTTCGGCCGCGGCGCGCACGTCGCCGTCGGATGCAGACGGCCGGCCGTAACGGATGTTCTCCATCGCGGTACTCGAAAAAATCACCGGATCCTGCGGAACCACGGCGATCCGCTGGCGCAATTCGTCCAGCGGCCAGTCTTTCACCGCCACGCCGTTGATGCGCAGCGTGCCCGATTGCGGGTCGTAGTAGCGCAGCAGCAGCTGGAACACCGTGCTCTTGCCGGCGCCACTGGCGCCAACCAGCGCCACCGTCTCGCCGGGCGACACCGACAGGTCCAGGTGCGACAGCGCCGCCGTCGCTGGACGGGATGGATAGTGAAACGTGATGTTCTCGAAATCGATCGCAGAACCGGCCTGGGTGGCATCAGGGAGGACTGGTTTTACGGGCGAAACAATGGTTGACGGGCTGTGCAGCAGTTCCATCAGCCGCTCGGTGGCGCCAGCGGCGCGCAACAGGTCGCCATAGACCTCACCCAGAACGGCAAAGGCGCCGGCCAGGATGATCACGTACAGCACCGTCTGACCCAGATGGCCAGCGGTCATGCGGCCTTGCATCACCGCCTGCGTGCCCTGATACAGCCCCCACAGCAGCGCGGCGGAGGTCGCGATGATGATGAAGGCCACCAGCACAGCCCGCGCCCGGGTGCGCCGGACGGCGGTCTTGAACGCCTGCTCGGTGGCATGGTCAAAGCGCCGGGCTTCGCGATCCTCGGCCGTGTAGCTCTGCACCACCGGAATGGCGTTCAGCACCTCGGCGGCAATTGCACTGGAGTCGGCCACCCGGTCCTGGCTGGCACGCGAGAGTTTGCGCACCCGCCGCCCGAACCAGAGGCTGGGCAGCACCACGCCGATCAGTACGGCAGCCACCTGCAGCATGACCCACGGATTGGTCCAGATCAATACCGCCAGCGCGCCGACGCCCATCACCGCGTTGCGAAGGCCCATGCTGAGTGACGAGCCGACGACGGTCTGCACCAGCGTCGTGTCGGTGGTCAGGCGCGAAAGCACCTCGCCGGTCTGAGTCGTTTCAAAGAACTCCGGACTCTGCTGCAAAACGTGGGCGTACACCGCGTTGCGCAGATCGGAGGTGACCCGCTCCCCCAGCCAGCTGACGGTGTAATAGCGGGCCGCCGAGAACAGCCCCAGCGCGACCGCCACCGCAAACAGCGCCAGAAAATGCTCGCGCAGCGCCAGCAACTGCTGGCCTCGGTCTTCGGCAGTACCGCCGGTGTTGACATTCCCCGCCAGCCCGCTGTCAATCAGGCTGCGCAGTGCCAACGGAAACGCCAGCGTCGCCATCGCGGCGAGCACCAAAAAAAGGACGGCCAGCGCAATCGGCAGCCGGTAAGGGCGCAGAAAGGGCAACAGCCCCGACAGCGACTTCACCGGTGGCCGGGCGGGTGTATCAGGGAGTTGCGAGGTGGCAGGCCGCGCAGCGGCAATATCCGCTGCAGCGGCAATCGGTTGGGACATGGCCACAAGTGTAGAAGCTGGCGGCCATGTCTGCTGAAGGTATCCGTTACAGGTTGCCCGCGAACAGGCGCCGGATCACGCTGTCCTTGAAGCTGTGGGCATCGGCCAGACCCAGCCGCTCCAGGTAGGCCACGGGCGCTTCCTTGTCTTCCCAGAAGCTCTTGAGCGCCAGCGACAGCAACTCGCCGGGGTGCTCGGTCGCATGCTTGAGCTTTTTCAGCGCGCCGACGATCTTGAGCTCGTCGGGCGTCAGGTCGGTGCCGAAGGGGAAGGGCGGCAGCAAGCCGGCATCGGCCCAGGGGCGCAACTTGTCTTCCAGCGCGCCCGGGAAGTTGTTGCGGTACTGGGGTGGCACTTCGTAGTGTGCCTCCAGCTTGCCGTGCGCCTTGGCCTGCTTGACCAGTTCATCCTGAAACCTCGAATCGGCAATGCAGATCAGTCGCTTCACCACTTCACCGTCGGGCTGGCCGCGCAAGTCAGCGACGCCGTACTCGGTGATGATGATGTCGCGCAGGTGCCGCGGAATGGTCACGTGGCCATAGTTCCAGACGATGGAGCTCTTCAGGCCGGCCTTGTTGTCGTGCGTGGCGCGCAGCATCATCAGCAGTCGGGCATCCGGCAACGCATGCGCCATCGCCACAAAGTTGTACTGCCCGCCCACGCCGCTGACCACCTGGCCCGACTCCAGCGCGTCGCTGGCCGCTGCGCCCAGAAGCGTGACGATCATGGTTGTGTTCATGAAGCGCGCCTTGCGTCGCTGGGCGCGTTTCAGGTTGCCCTGGCCGTAAAGCTGGTTGATGAAGTCGATGCGTGTCATGTCGATCTTCGCCAGTTCCTGCGGTGGCATGGTGCGCAGGCGCTCGTAGAAGTCGCCCGGGCCCAGGAAGAAGCCGCCGGTCATGAAGATGCCGCCCTTGAGCCGGCTGCCCAGCATCGCGTCGCAGACAGTATCGAAAGCGGCCGGGTCGCGCAGATTGGCCGCTGCCCGCTTGTCGCCGAACACCAGTTCGCCGTCCTGCAACTTCACGTCGGCGCGCAGAATGCCGAATTTTTTCAGAAAGGCCAGATCAGCGTGCGACAGTGGTGATGCGATACGGCCGGCGTCCAGCAGGGCGAGCAGGGTCTGAGGCGTGATGGTTTCGTCGACCAGGCGCCCGTCGTTGAGCATCTGCTGCAGGACCGTGTCATTGAACACTTCGCGGCGGATGATGCCGGCCTCGATCAGCTTGAGAAAGCCGTTGACGAACATCTCCGAGCAGCCGTACAGGCCCTGGTCAAAACGCCCGAGCTCGCGCCCGGCCAGGCCGTCCGGGCACAGCGAGGTCAGCAGCTGCCGGTATTCCTGGGCGTGCCGGTCGCGCACGATCAGCGCCTGTGCAATCGCGTCGCCCAGGGATCCGATGCCGATCTGCAGCGTGCCGCCGTCGGCCACCAGGCTGGATGCATGCAGGCCGATGGCGTAGTCGGCCGCGCTGACCTTGTTGTTCGGCGGTGCAAACACGGTGTGCGTGGCGGAAGGGTCGGTGACCACCACGTCATAGAAATCGGGTGCCACTTCCGCGCCGTTGGGCATGTAGGGCATCTTGTGGTTGATCACACCGATCTTCAGCAAGGGCTGGTCAGCCTCCTTCATCTTCTCGACCACCTCGAAAATCACGTCCGGGTTGCTGGAGAGGCTGAGCTTCAGATCGGCGCCTTCGCCTTTGGCCGCAACCGCCTGCGCGATCACGTTCATGCCCTGCACCGCCATGTCACGGGCCACAAAGGTGTAGTTGGTCGAGATGTAGTTCTGCTGCGCCTCGTCGTTGCCGATGTAGTCGCCGGTCTTCATGAAGAACTCGCGCACCTCGACGTTGGGCGGCAGCTTGTGGGCGCGCAGATCCACCGCGTATTCCAGGTCCGGGTAATCGGCGAATACGCGTTCCACCAGCGGGTCGAGAAAGTGCTGCTCCAGTTCGCTTTTGCCCACCGGCTTGATCAGCGACAGCGCGGTGATGATGCGCAGCTTGCGCGACGGGTTGCCCTTGATGCGGCGGTACAGCTCGTTGACAAAGGTATTGGGCTTGCCGATGGCCAGCGGAATGCCCAGCACGATGTCGCCGGGAATGGTGTCCAGCACATGGTCAACAGCGGCTTTGACGGAGTCGATCATCAGGGGTGCGGTCATGGGGTCTCCTTGATTGGGTGGGTATTCGTGACGGGGTTCGTTTTTCACTTTAGACCTCGGCGCTCCCTGCCGTCTTGATCCAGAGCAATTTGCGGCGGCTTGCTGGCGCCAGCTGGGGGGCCGTCGCCGCTCACATCCGCAGCGGATTGGCGTAGCCCGTCATCTCCAGATAACCTCGCCCGACCAGCTTGCCGTTCGAGTCGAACAGTTCGCTCAGCCCCTCCCAGTAGATCGCGCCGGTTGAAGCGCGGCTGTCCAGCTCCTGGTTGTCGATCACGGCTTTCACGGTGTAAAAGTCGGCCGGCGTGCGCACGATCCACTCCACCGGGTAGCGTGCACGCGACAGCGGGCTGGTCCACCAGCGCTGCGGTGAAAACGCCACTTCACCCGGGCTGGCAATGAAGGTCAGCAAGCCGCTGGACGACTGGGCGCGGAAAGACCCGCCGCTCCACAGCGTCGAGCCATCGGCCCGCCGCAGGCGGAACGCCGTCAGCGCGCTGCCGTCCAGCAGATTCATGCCGATCCAGTCCCAGCCTACGGCATCGGGGTGCAACAGCGCCTCGCTCCATTCGTGGTCCAGCCAGGCCTTGCCGGTGACATCGAAAGTTTCGCCCTTCAGGCTGATCCTTCCGCGGGTCTGCAACTGCGGCAGGCTGTAGTAGTAGCTCGCCTGGTCAGCGTCCGGCCCCTTGCGCGACAGGCCCTGATCGCCCTGGAGCAGCAGCGGCTGGGCAGGTTGCAGGCGCAAATCCAGCGCAAAGTCGCCCGCCTGCACGCGTGCCAGCCAGAGCTCCGGGGGCGTGCCCGGTGTGGCTGGCGCCCCTTTGGCAGGTTGGCGTTGCAATGACCAGTCGCGCAGCCGCAAGTCGGCGTCCTTGGTGGCGGCCGCTGCCACGTCAAAACCCTCGCGGGCGATGCGCTGGTCGTGCCAGAGCTTGCGGCCTTGCACGTCGGTGATGGCCGCGTGGGCAAAGATCAGCTGTTTGGCGGCGAATTTCGATTTCAGGCCTTGCGTCGCTTCGACCCGGGAGCGGAAAAACGTCACCTGAAAGCCGAATTGCCGCGCCCTGGCCCCTTCGCCGCTGACCGCCTGCCCGGTGATGTACCACCACTCGGTGCGCAAATCCGGGTGGGCGCCGTGGTCACGCGGAAAGGCCAGCATGCGGCGGGGCAGAGCGACCGCCGGCAACGCCGTGAAAAGCCCGGCTAACAAACCCGACCCCATGCCGGCCAGCACAAGGCGGCGGGGGAATCGGTTGGGCACGGCAAAAATCCTCAGACCAGCGTCTGGGCCAGCCGCTCGGAGGCCGCGCCACATTCGCCCAGGTTCTCTGCGACCCATGCTGCGTCGAAGTAGGTCGCCAGGTAGCGTTCACCCGCGTCGCACAGCAGCGAAAGCACGGAACCCTGTTCGCCTCGCTCGCGCATTTCCGTGGCGATGCTCAGCATGGCGATGAAGTTGGTGCCGGTGGACGGCCCCACGCGCCGGCCCAGCAGTTGGGAAAGCGCGCGCATGGCCGCCACCGAATCGGCGTCAGGCACGTCGATCATGCGGTCCACGAGCGTGCGGATGAAGCTGGGCTCCACACGGGGGCGACCGATGCCCTCGATGCGCGAGCCCGGCCCGGTCACCGATGCATCGCCGCTGGCGTGGTAGGCGCTGAACACCGAGCCCTCCGGGTCGGCCACGCAAAGCTGCGTCGGCAGCTGCTGGTAGCGCACATAGCGGCCAACCGTGGCGCTGGTGCCGCCGGTCCCCGCACCCACCACCACCCAGCGCGGCACCGGGTGGCGCTCGCGGGTCATCTGCTGGAACATGCTCTCGGCAATGTTGTTGTTGCCGCGCCAGTCGGTGGCGCGCTCGGCATAGGTGAACTGGTCCATGTAGTGGCCGCCGGTGCGCTCGGCCACGGCGCGCGCCTCGTCATAAACCTGGCCTGCGTGGTCCACCAGGTGGCACTGGCCGCCGTAGAACATGATCTGCGCAATCTTCTCGGCCGACGTGCGGCGCGGCATCACCGCCACAAAGGGCAGGCCCAGCAGCCGCGCAAAGTAGGCCTCGCTCACCGCCGTGGAGCCGCTGGAAGCCTCCACGACCGTCGAGCGTTCGTGCAGCCAACCGTTGCAGAGCGAATACAGAAACAGCGACCGCGCCAGCCGGTGCTTGAGGCTGCCGGTCGGATGGGTGGATTCGTCTTTCAGGTAAAGATCAATGCCATGATCCGAAAACGCAGGCAGCGCCAGCGGAATCAGGTGCGTGTCGGCGCTGCGCTGATAGTCCGCCTCGATGCGGGCAATGGCGCCATGCAGCCAGGCTGGGTTGGACGGGGTACCAAGGGTCATGGTGTCATTGTGGCTTGAAAGGCGGGGTAGGCGGCTAGATGGCAGCAGCCGGGTGATCTGTGTCCCCCATTGGCGCTACCAGTCTTCCTTCACCGCCAGCACCGCATCCCGCCCGGCCGCCGCGCGCCCGGCCATCCAGGCAGTCAGGGTGCCGGCCAGCACCACGGCGGCGCACAGCGCCAGCAGGCGCAGCCAGGGGGCGGACAGGTCCATCGTCCAGTGAAAGCTCTGCGGGTTCACCACATGCACCAGCACGACGGATACGGCTAGCCCCAGCGCCAGGCCGGCCAGTGCGCCCATGGCCGTCCATGCAGCGCCTTCGCCGGCCACCACCGTGAGGATCTGGCGCCGGGTCAGCCCCAGGTGCGCGAGCAGGCCAAACTCCTTGCGCCTTGCCAGCACCTGGGCCCCAAAGCTGGCCGCCACGCCGAACAGACCGATACCGATGGCCACCGCCTGCAGCCAGTAGGTGACGGCAAAGCTGCGGTCAAAGATGCGCAGCGAAGTGGCGCGAATCTGGCCGGCCGAGGCGAATTCCAGCAACTCGCCTGCGTTATCGGTGGTCGGACCGGTGCCGCCCGTCGGGTCGGTCGGTGGTTTGCCAGCCATCAGCGCGCCCGCCGCCTTGCGCACGGCGGCCTGCAACTGCGCAACATCGGCGCCGGGTTCCAGCCAGATCGCCAGGTCGTTGACCTGCAGATCACCGCTCAGGCGCTGGTAGTCGCGCCGCTCCATCACCACGGCACCCGACTGGCGGGCATAGTCGCGCCAGATTCCAGCTACGAAAAAAGTAGCTGAAACTGACGGTTCGACGCTGGGTTTGCCCGTAAAAAGCTTGGAAAGTGCCTGAAAATCACTGCCGGGGGTCACGCCGTAGAGTGCCGCCATCGCCTCGCTGACCCAGATGCCCGTGCGGTCTTCTGGCACGGGCAGCGGCTGTCCCACCAGCGCCAGGCTGCGGGCCGGGTCGCCCAGGTCGCGGCTGATCACGGTGACCGCGGGGCGCGCCGGGTCCAGCTGCAGCGGTACATGGCGCTGCGTGCCCACCTGGCGCACACCGGGTAGGCGCGCCACGGCCGCTGGCAGCTCGGGCGGCAGCAGCGCCGCGTCGGCCGACCCGCCGCCACTGGCCCGCACGTACAGATCGGCGGGCAGCACCACGTCCAGCCACTGCGTCACCGAATCGCGAAAGCTCGCCACCATCACCGTCAGCGCGACCGACAGCGC
The DNA here is from genome assembly GCA_014879655.1 of Burkholderiaceae bacterium. Classification (GTDB taxonomy): domain Bacteria; phylum Pseudomonadota; class Gammaproteobacteria; order Burkholderiales; family Burkholderiaceae_C; genus JACSRS01. The sequence continues at coordinate 9,693 of JACSRS010000173.1, read as the reverse complement.
CAGCGCGGCCACCACGCCGCTCACTGCCACAGCCGCGCTCTCGCGCACACGGCGAGCGCGCTCCACCGCCAGCAGCGGTAGCAGCCGGTGGGCCAGCAAGGGTGCCAGGCGGTCGTAGACCAGCGCGATCATCCACGGCAGTGCGGTGATACCGCCCACCAGCAGCAGGCCGACCGAGAGGTAGGCGGCCAATGGCACACCGGCAACGGGCGGTAGCTGGGCTAGCAGCACGCCGGCGGCGATCAGGCCGAGCGGCCAGACGCGGTGCATGCGCCCCTGCGCAGACAGGCCCAGCCCCTTGAGCGTCTGCGCCGGTGGCAGGTGCTGCGCCGCCCGCGCCGGCCACCAGCTGCCCACGCTAGCTGCCGCCACGCCCAGCGCGCCGTACAGCAGCGCGGCGGGACCGTCCCAGCGCAGCGTGGGCGCACCGCCGGCAAAGTAGCCGCCGCCCAGATCACCGCCCAGCAGGCGCAGCGCAAGCGCCGCCAGCACGCTGCCCAGCGCAATGCCGGCAGCGCTGCCCAGCAGGCCGAGCAGGAGCGATTCCACCAGCACCAGCCGCAGCCGCTCCCCGGGTGTCAGGCCCAGCACGCCCAGCAGGGCGAACTGCTGCGCGCGCCGCGCCACACTGAGCGACAGCACCGAATACACCAGAAACGCGCCGGTGAACAGCGCCACCAGCGCCAGCACCGTCAGGTTCACCCGGTAGGCACGTGACAGGTTGCTGACCCGCTGTGCGTCGTCGCCAGGTTCGCTGGCGGTCACGCCGGCCGGCAGCTGCAGCGAACGGGTGAAGGCGGCCGCGTCGGTGCCGGGCTGCAGGCGGATGTCGATCCGACTGATCTCGCCACCACGCCCGAACAGATCCTGCGCCGCGCCAATGTCCATCACCGCCAGCGGCGCGCCGCTACCTGCGGTGCCGGTTCTGCCCGCGACCGTGACCCGGGCCTGACTCAGTCCAGCCTGCAAGCTGATCACTTCACCGTAGCGGGTGGGCGTATCGGGCTTGCCGAGGGCGCGCGCTGCGGCATCGCTGAGAAACACCGATGACGGCGCCAGCATGGCCAGCCGGTCGGCCTGCGGGTCGGGCAGCGGCATCAGTGCCGGCGCCAGGGTCGCGATCAGCAGCGCGTCCACGCCCAGCACGCGCAGCGGCATCTTTTTGCCGTTGGCGCCGGTGGCCAGCGTGCTCACTTCCAGTACCGGGCTGGCCAGTGCCACTTGCGTGTTGCGCGCGAGCGTGCCGTAGAGTGATTCGTCCAGCTTGCCGCTGGCTGCGCGCAGTGTCAGGTCAGGCTGTCCGTTCACGGTGCGCACCGCGCCGGCAAACTCGTCCAGCGCCGATGCATTGATCAGGTGCACCGAAAACGCCAGCGCCACGCCCAGCGTGACGGCCAGCACCGCTGCCGCGTTGCGCCACGGGTGGTGGCGCAACTCCTGCCAGGAGAAGCTGCGCAACAAGGAAAGCACGGTGCCCATGGCGGCAGATTGTCCGCTTTCAAGGGTTGCGGTATTGGGTTCTGTCCCTGATCAAACTGCGGCGCAAAGGTCTTGAGTTTGATGGGAGTGTTCCTATATCTGTACTCAAGGGCAGGGCGCCAGACGCGTACCGGCCCGGTGATCAACTTTTTTCAAGGAGCAGACCATGAACGCATTGATGAACCGCGGTAGCCTGTTTGACGACATCTTCAAGGACCTCGCCCCCGCCTTTTACGTGCGCCCGCTGCACGGTGACTCACTGCCGTCGCCGGCGCAGATCAAGGTGGACGTGAAGGAAAGCGAAAAGGCTTACACCGTGCAGGCCGAGGTACCCGGTGTGAGCAAGGACGAAATCCACGTCTCGCTGGATGCCAATGTGGTGACCCTGCGCGCCGAGATCAAGCAGGAAGACAGCCAGAATACCGACGAGAAGACGCTGCGCAGCGAGCGTTACTACGGCGCCGTGTCCCGCAGCTTCCAGTTGCCGCAGGAAATCGACCAGGCGCAGGCCCGGGCGAAGTACGACAACGGCGTGCTGACGCTGACGCTGCCCAAGAAGGCGGCCAACGGTTCGCAGCGCCTGACCATCGAATAAGCGATCGTTCAAGCGATCGTTTTCGGCGCCTGACGCGAACAAGGGCTGCCGGTTGAAAGACCGGCAGCCCTTGCTTTTTGTGGCCGCAGCACGCCACCCGCCGGGCCGGCATTTCTGGCATCATCCGCTTCCCCGATGACTGGAAAGCGCGCCATGACTGTTCCCCTGCTTTTGCCCGTCTGGCGCGTTCATCGGCGGCGCATGGTCGCCCTTGCGCTGGCGGCGCTGGCTTTCCTGGCAGGCCCGGCGGCGTTGGCCCAGTCCTTGAGTCTGACCAGCGGACCGGCGGCCATCGGCCGCCTGGTGCTGGGGGATCTGACGCAAGGGCAGGCGGCAGTCGGCGTCTGGCGCGACGGCAAGGCGTCTGCCGCGCTGGTGCAAGCCGGAACGGCGACGCTGGCAACCATGGCCGCCGACGGGCCACTGCCCGACCCGGCCAGCGAAACCCTGTTTGAAATCGGCTCCATCAGCAAGGTGTTCACCGGCCTGCTGCTGGCGCAGGCGGTCGAGCGCGGCGACCTGAAGCTGGACGACCGCCTCGGCGACCTGCTCGGCAAGGACGTCCCGTTCGCATCGCCAGCGGTTGCGGGCGTCACCTTGCGTCAGCTGGTCACGCACAGCTCCTGCCTGCCACGCCTGCCGGCTGACTTCTGGGAAGGCGCGAAGCAGTCCTCACCCTATGCCAGCTATGACCGGGCGCGGCTGTGGCGCGCGCTCGCCGCGCAGACGATGACGGCTAGCCCGCCGTGCGACCCCGAGTACAGCAACTATGCGTTTGCTGTGCTGGGCGAGTTGCTGGCACAGCGCGCCGGCCTTTCCTGGTATGAGCTCGTAAGCGCACGAATCACAGGCCCGCTGGGCATGCGCCACACCTTGCAGCTGCTGGGCGATCAGGTCGGGCGGTTGGCACCGCCTTTTGTGGGGCGGGCGGCCGCTTCAACTTGGGAGATGCAGGCCTTTGCCGGCGCGGGCGGGTTGCGCTCGACCGTGGGCGACATGTTGATCTTCAGTCGTGCCGTGATGGCCAGCGAAAAAGGCCCGCTGGGCCCGGCCGCTGTGCGCTTCATGACGCCGCTGGGGAAGATTGACATGGGCGAGATCGGCTATGGCGTCTGGATCAGCGGCCCGCCGGAGCAGCGCAGCGTCTTTCATGAGGGCTGGACCGGCGGCTATCGTGCGCTGTGGCTGGTTCGACCTGCCGTGCAGGAAGCGCTGGTGGTCCTTGCCAGCAACGGCCAGTCCGCACCGTACCGGGCGCGCATCGCGCTGGCGGCACTCTGGCACCCGGTGACCGCCAGGCCGGCACCGGCCACCGCACCGCTGCCCGACTACGCCGGCGTCTACAGCTCGCCGCTGTTTGCCAGCATCACGTTTGTCGCGCAGGACGGCGTGCTGTACCGGCGGCCGTCGCGCGCATCGTTCCGGCCGCTGGAGCCGGTGGGGACCGATACCTTTGTCGACCGGGCAGCTGGCGTCACCCATCAGTTCTCGCGCGAAGGCGGCAAGCCTGACGGGCGCGTCACGTCTCTGCTGTTCACGCAAGGCGGCGGTGCGGTCCGGCTGGAGCGCACTGCTCTTGCAGCGCCGGCGGTGGCCGTGATGAGCCCGGCGCAGGCGCAGGCCTATGCGGGTGCCTACCTGAACCGCAAGCTGGTGGGCGTCAATCTGGCGTTCGATGTGCAGGTGGCCGATGGCCAGTTGCAAGTGCAGGTGAACAACCAGCCGCGGGTAACGGTGTATCCGGTGCCGGGCCAGCCCGACCGTTTCAGCTACGAAGTGGTCAAGGCCGAGCTGCAGTTCGAGCGGGATGCGGCCGGGCAGGTGACCGGGCTGGTGCTGCACCAGAACGGCGAGCACCGGGCGCCGCGCGTCGGCGCGCCCTGACCGGCAAGCTTGCCGGCAACGCCTGCCGGTCAGCCGGCGCGGATGCCGTCTGCGCTCAGGTGCAGCACGCGGTCGGCGCGCGCCGCTGCCGCTTCGGAGTGCGTGACCAGCACCACCGATGCGCCCTGGTCGCGTGTCTGGCGTACCAGCGCGTCCATCACACGGGTGGCGGTGGTCGGGTCCAGGTTGCCGGTGGGTTCGTCGGCCAGTACCAGCGCCGGGCGGTGCACCAGCGCCCGGGCAATTGCCACACGCTGCAACTGGCCGCCGCTCAGCTGCTGCGGCAGGCGCTGGCCCAGCCCGGCAAGGCCCACGGCCTCCAGCATCGCAGCCACGCGGGCATCGTCCGGCTGGCCAAGCAGCAGCAGCGGCAAACCGACGTTCTGCGCCACGTCCAGATGCGGCAGCACATGGAAGGCCTGGAACACGAAGCCGACGTGCTGGCGGCGCCACAGTGCGCGGGCGCTGTCGTCCAGACGGCCCAGATCGGTGCCGTCCAGCGCGACCGAGCCCTCGCTCCAGTCGTCCAGTGCGGCCAGGCAGTTGAGCAGCGTCGATTTGCCCACGCCCGACTCGCCAACGATGGCCACGAACTCTCCCGGCTCGACCTGTAACGTCACGTTGCTGAACACCGCCGTGGCGCCATAGCGTTTGGCCAGTCCGCTGACGACCAGGCTCATGGCTGAGTGCCCTGCAGGATGGCGCGCACCTGCGCCAGCACCCGGTCGGCGGCATCCGGGCTTTCGCAGGCGGCGACGTGGCGCGTCGGCATGGCGCGCAGCCAGGTGATCTGGCGCTTGGCCAGTTGCCGCGTCGCGATGATGCCCAGTTCGCGCAACCTGGCCAGTGGGAAGGGTGCGCCGGGTATGGCCTGCGCATGGGCGTCCATCGCTTCCCAGGCCTGGCGGTAGCCCACGCAGCGCATGGAAGGCAGGGCAGGGTTCAGGTCGCCGCGCGCGCGCAGCCGCTGCATTTCACCCAGAAAACCGGCGTCCAGCATGTCATCAAAGCGCCGGGCGATGCGGGTATGCAGCCAGGCTCGGTCGGTGGGCTCCAGTGAAACCAGCGGCAGATCCATTGTCTGGCGCTTGCTGTCGGCAGCCGACCCGTCGCTGAAAAATGATGAAAGCGGCCGGCCCGAGATGCGGTGCACCTCCAGCGCGCGCTGGATGCGCTGCGAATCGTTCGGCGGGAGGCGGGCGGCGGTCACCGGGTCGATCCGGGCCAGTTCGGCGTGCAGGGCCGGCCAGCCCCGGTCGAATGCTTCTGCATCCAGGGCCGCGCGCACGGCGGGGCTTGACGGCGGCACGTCGTCCAGCCCGTCGATCAGCGCCTTGAAGTACAACATGGTGCCGCCCACCAGCAGTGGCAGGCGTCCGCGTGCCTGGATCTCGCCAATCAGCCGCGTGGCATCGGCCACGAACGTGGCGGCGCTGTAGCTCTGCTTCGGGTCGAGGATGTCGATCAGGTGGTGCGGCACGGCCGCGCGCTCGGCAGCGCTGGGCTTGGCGGTGCCGATGTCCATGCCCCGGTAGACCAGTGCCGAATCGACGCTGATGATTTCGACGTCGATTTCGCGGGCGATGGCCATGGCCACCGCCGTCTTGCCCGAAGCCGTGGGGCCGGCCAGGCCGATGACGGGCAGCTCAGTGCGGCTGGGACTGGCCATGCTTTTGCACCAGCGTCCAGGCCGACAGCGCAATCAGCGCGCTCCAGAACCACACGCCGTAGACGAGGGGAAACACCGTGCCGTTCATGTGCGTCCCCAGCCAGCCGCCCATGAAAAACGCTGCCAGCATCATGATGAAACCGTTCACGGCCGAAGCCGTACCGGCAGCCAGCGGAAAGGGGCCGACGGCGCCGCTCTGGCCACAGGGCTGGTGCACGCCGTGCGCCAGCATGAACAGGTAAAACGGCACCATGATGGCCCAGGGTCCGTACCAGCTGCTCTCCGCGCCGAACAGGGCCAGCAGCGCCATGACGGTACCGGCCGTCAGCGTCAGGCCGCCGGCGACCGCCACGGCGCGCCGCACGCCCCAGCGCGCCAGCAGGCGCCGGCACATGAACGTGCCAACGATGTAGGACAGCGACATCGTGAACATCAGGAAACCGTACTGCGTTTTGGACAGCCCCAGCACCCGCGTGAAGACAAACGACGACGACGCCAGGAACGTGAACAGCCCGCCATAGGAAGCGGCAGAAAGCGCGGAAAACGCCAGAAACGTCGGATGCCGCAGGATCTGGACCCAGGTTTTCACCAGCAGCACCGGGTGCAGCGCACGGCGGTTGGCAGGCGGCACGGTCTCGGCAAAGCGCAGGGCAATCATCGCCATCGTGCCGGCACCGAACACGGCCACGGCCAGCAAGGCCACCCGCCAGTTGAACAGGTCTGACAGCAGCCCGCCCAGCGGTGCGGCGGTACAGGCGATCACGCCCAGCCCGGTCAGCGCCTGCGACATCACATGCGCGCCTTCGCGTGGTGAGTACAGGTCGCGCACGATGGCGCGCGCGCACATCACGCCGGCGCCCATGGCAATGCCCTGCACGACGCGCCAGCCGATCAGCACCTCCATCGACGGCGCCGACGCGCTGCCGATGGATGCCGCCACGTAGGCGGCCATGCCCCACAGCAGCACCGGCCGGCGCCCGAAGCGGTCAGAAAGCGGCCCCCAGACCAGTTGCGACAGCCCGAACGCCAGCAGCAGCGCGGTCAGCGTCAACTGCGCCTGCGGCATCGGCGCGCCAAAACCTTCGGTCAGCGCGGGCAGCGCCGGCAGATACAGATCGGTGGTGATCGGCTGCATGCCCAGCAGCAGGGACAGCAGCAGGACGACAGTGCCCGCAGGCATCGCGGGCGATGAAGCTGCAGGCGTGGCAGCGGTGACAGTGGACGGGCGGGACATCGGTCTGAGCGTAGCAGAACGATGCGGGTTTGCCCTGAGGGTGCCCCCGCAAAAGCGCCAGGCATTGCCGCATGGGCGTCAATCTGGCAGGGATCAGGGCGTCAGGCGAAACAGGCTGGAAAGCGCGACCCGGTACTGCTGCTGGCCGACGGCGTTGGTGTTGAAGTGCGAGCCGCCCGGCACCAGAACGAAAGCCTTGGGTTCGCGGGCCGCCTCGAACAGCTGCCGGCCCAGCTCGGGGCGGATCAACGTGTCCTGCTCGCCGTGCACCACCAGCAGCGGCGAGCCGATCTGAGCAACCTTGCGGACCGATTCAAAGCGCTGGGTGATCAGCGGCCCCAGCGGTAGCCAGCCCCACTTCATCGTGCTGGCCACGTCGGGAATCGAGGTGAAGGTGCCTTCGACCAGCGTGCCGCTTTCGTCATCCACCTGCGCGGCCAGCGTGATGGCCAGTGCGCCGCCCAGCGAGTGGCCGAAGATGTAGCGGGGCGAACCGGGGTAACGTGCGGCCAGCCAGTCCCACGCCGCGCGGGCGTCTTCGCCGGCCAGTTCCTCCGAAGGCAGTGTCGCCGTGCTCTTGCCGAATCCCCGGTAGTCGATGGCCAGCACCGAAAAGCCCAGCTCCTGCATGCGCCGGATGCGCGGCGCCGAGCCGGTGACGTTCCAGCGTGCGCCGTGCAGGTAAAGCAGCACCGGCTGGCCGGCGGCCGGGCGGTCGGCCGGCAGCCACAGGCCGTGCAGCGTGACCGGATCGCCCGACAGTCTGGAGTCGAAGCGGATCCAGACGTCCTCCATGCCCTCCGCCAGCCGCGCGGTGCCGCCCCAGGCGCGGTCGCCGGGCTGGAAGATCCAGGCGCGCTGCTTTTCGTCAAGCGTCGCGCAGCCGGCCAGCAGCGCCGCTGCGGTGACCAGGCCTGCAAAGAGGTGCCAGCGTTTCATCATCTTGGTGGATAGCCGCCGCGCCGCAAAGTTCTAGCGGCCGCGCAGAAACAGCGCATCGAGTTCGCGCATCGTCAGTTGGCGCCAGGTGGGCCGGCCGTGGTTGCACTGGTCGGAGCGCTCGGTGGTCTCCATCTGGCGCAGCAGCGCGTTCATCTCGTCGAGCGTCAGGCGCCGGTTGGCGCGCACCGCACCGTGGCAGGCCATCGTGCCCAGCAGCTCGTTTTGCGCGCGCTGGATCACGGTGCTGGCGTCGTGCTGTGCCAGTTCGGCCAGCACGCTGCGCGCCAGTTCAACCGCATCGCCCTGTGCCAGCGTGGTCGGCACGGCGCGCACCGCCAGCGTGCGCGGCGAAAATGGCGTGATCTCCAGCCCCAGCGAGCGCAGCGGTTCGGCACAGGCTTCGGCCGTGGCCACTTCCTGGGGTGTGGCGGCAAAGGTGGCGGGAATCAGCAGCGGCTGGCTGCTGATCTGCTGCGCGTCCATCTGGTTCTTCAGCCGCTCATAGACCACGCGTTCGTGCGCCGCGTGCATGTCGACCACGATCAGGCCCAGGGCGTTTTCGGCCAGGATGTAGACGCCGTGCAGCTGCGCGACGGCCCGGCCCAGCGGCCAGACCGGTGTGTTTTCAGGTGTCGTGGCTGTGGCCGGCGCGGCAAGCGTGCTTTCAGCGGCTGCCGGCAACCCGCCGGCTGCGGGTGCCGGTGGTGCGGTCTGCACCGGCGCCGAGCTGGCTGGCCCCCACAGCGCCCCGAGGTCGCTCACCCTGTGTCCGGATTTTGCTTCCAGAACAATAGCTGATTGTGACCATTTGACGCTGGTTTGAGTCGATTTTGATTCAAAAAATGGTGTTTTGGGGATCAGGGGGTCCCCTTGCGCCGGCAGCCCCGGGTCGTCGTCTTCCGCGCCGGCCAGCAACTGGGCACGCGGTGCGGCCAATGCGTTCTCGACGGCGTGGCGCACGGCCTGGTGCACCTCGCGGCTGTCGCGAAAGCGCACCTCGATCTTGGTCGGGTGCACGTTCACGTCGACCCGCGTCGGCTCGATCTGCACGCAAAGCGCGTACACCGGCTGGCGCTGGCCGTGCAACACGTCTTCGTAGGCGCTGCGTGCGGCGTGGGTGATGACCTTGTCCCGCACGAAGCGGCCATTGACATAGGCAAACTGCTGGTCGGCCCGGGCGCGGGCGGTGTCGGGCAGGCCCGCACGGCCGGTCACCGTGACGCCGCCGGCCGCGTACTGCACCGCAATCGACTGCGCCAGAAAGTCGGCGCCCAGCACGTCGGCCAGCCGCTGGTCGGCCGAGGTGGCGCGCCACTGCTCCACCAGCCGCCCCTCGTGCCAGATGGCAAAACCCACGTCGGGGCGGGTCAGCGCATGGCGGCGCACGGCCTCCACGCAGTGCGCCAGCTCGGTGGCGTCGGTTTTCAGGAACTTGCGCCGTGCCGGGGTCGAAAAAAACAGCTCCTTGACCTCGACGGTGGTGCCTCGAGCCCGGGCGGCGGGCCGCAGCTCGCCGGTGCGGCCATCCAGCGCAAAGGCGCTGGAATCATCAGCGGTGCGCGACAGCAGCGTCAGGTCGGAGACCGAATTGATCGCCGCCAGCGCCTCGCCGCGGAAACCCATCGTGCCGACCGCTTCCAGCTCGGCCAGGTTGCCGATCTTGCTGGTGGCATGGCGCTTCAGGGCCACCGCCAGCTCGCCGGGCGGGATGCCGGCGCCGTCGTCCTCGACACTGATCAGGCGCACGCCGCCGGCCAGCAGCCGCACCGCGATCTGCGTCGCGCCTGCGTCCAGCGCGTTATCCAGCAGCTCGCGCACCACCGATGCCGGGCGCTCCACCACTTCGCCAGCCGCAATCTGGCTGATCAGTTCGTCGGGCAGTTCACGGAT
>JACSRS010000165.1 GCA_014879655.1 Burkholderiaceae bacterium | reverse complement strand
ACGCTGCTGGCGCTGTCGCTGGTGGTCGGGGTGCTGGTCGACGATGCGATCGTCGAGGTGGAGAACATCGAGCGCCACCTGCGCATGGGCAAGTCGCCCTACCAGGCGGCGATGGAGGCGGCCGACGAGATCGGGCTGGCGGTGATTGCCACCACCTTCACGCTGATTGCGGTGTTTCTGCCCACCGCGTTCATGAGCGGCATTGCCGGCAAGTTCTTCAAGCAGTTCGGCTGGACCGCCTCGCTGGCGGTGTTTGCCTCGCTGGTGGTGGCGCGCATGCTGACGCCGATGATGGCCGCCTACCTGATGCAGCGCAACCTGAACGCGCACCGCGAACCGTGGTGGATGGGCCGCTACCTGCGCTGGGTGGGCTGGTGCCTCAAGCACCGTTTCCTAACCGCGCTGGCGGCGGCGGGCTTTTTTGTCGGCTCGGTGATGCTGATCCCGCTGTTGCCCACCGGCTTCATCCCGCCCGACGACAACTCGCAGACGCAGATCTATCTGGAGCTGGCGCCGGGCTCGACGCTGGCGCAGACCCGCGACGCGGCCGAGCAGGCGCGCAAGCTGGTGTCGCGCCTGCCCGAGGTGAAAAGCGTCTACACCACCATCGGCGGCGGCAGTGCCGGCACCGACCCGTTTGCCGGCGGCGGCGCACCGGAGTCGCGCAAGGCCACGCTGACCATCCAGCTCACCAGGCGGGGCGAACGCGCGCGCAAGCAGGTGATCGAGAACCAGATGCGCGTGGCGCTGGCCGAACTGCCCGGTGCGCGCACCAAGGTGGGCCTGGGCGGCTCGGGCGAAAAGTACATCCTGGTTCTGACCGGCGAAGACCCGGTCGCGTTGCAGCAGGCGGCGGCGGCGGTCGAGCGCGACCTGCGAACGATTGACGGGCTGGGCAGCATCGCTTCCAGCGCCAGCCTCGTGCGGCCGGAAATCGCCGTGCGGCCCGACTTTGCCCGCGCTGCCGATTTGGGCGTGACCAGCGCCGCGCTGGCCGAGACGCTGCGCATTGCCACCGTGGGCGATTACGACGCCGCGTTGCCCAAGCTGAATCTGGCGCAACGGCAGGTGCCCATCGTTGTGCGGCTGGACGCCAGCGCCCGCGAGAACCTTGACGTGCTGTCGCGCCTGACGGTGCCGGGCACACACGGTCCGGTGATGCTCGGCCAGGTGGCGTCGCTGGCGCTCAGCGGCGGGCCGGCCGTGATCGACCGCTACAACCGTGCCCGCAACGTGACGTTTGAAGTCGAGCTGTCGGGCATGCCGCTGGGCGACGTCACGCAGAAAGTGCAGGAGTTGCCGGCCATCAAGAAGCTGCCGGCCGGGGTGAAGGTGGTGGAAGTCGGCGACGCCGAGATGATGGGCGAACTGTTTGCCAGCTTCGGCCTGGCCATGCTGATCGGCGTGCTGTGCATCTATATCGTGCTGGTGCTGCTGTTCAAGGACTTCCTGCAGCCGGCCACCATCCTGCTGGCGCTGCCGCTGTCACTGGGCGGCGCGTTCGTCGGGCTGCTGATCGCCGGCAAGAGTTTCTCGATGCCGTCGCTGATCGGCCTGATCATGCTGATGGGTATTGCGACCAAGAACTCCATCCTGCTGGTGGAATACGCCATCGTCGCCCGGCGTGGCCATGACGGCAGCGACGGCCATCCGGTGGTGGCGCCGATGAGCCGCATGGACGCTCTGCTGGACGCCTGCCACAAGCGCGCCCGCCCCATCATCATGACCACACTGGCCATGGGTGCGGGCATGCTGCCGATTGCGCTGGGCTGGGGCGTGGCCGATTCGAGTTTCCGCTCGCCGATGGCGGTGGCCGTGATCGGGGGTCTGATCACCTCAACCTTCCTGAGCCTGCTGGTGATTCCTGCGGCGTTCACCTACGTGGACGATCTGGCGCAGTGGCTGGGCCGCTGGTCGCGGCGCTTGCGCGGCAAGCCGCCCCGGACCGGCACGCAGGCAGGTGCTGCCACGGCCGCGCCGGCTGGCGCGCTGTCGACAGATCCGTAACTTGCCCGCCGCCCGGGCGGCCGGGCCAAACAAAAGGGCCTGCATTGCAGGCCCTTTTGCGTCGGGTTCGGGGTTGCCGCCGGCTCAGCGCACCAGCAGCACCGGCACGCCGCAGTGTGCCAGCACCTGCGTGGCCACCGAGCCCATCACCAGATTGCCCAGCGCGCTGTGGCCGTGCGAGCCCATCACCAGCAGGTCGAACTTGCCGTTGTCGGCGAACTTGGCAATGGTTTCGCCGGCGTGGCCGACTTTCCACGCGCTTTTCGGGTTGATGTCGTGGCGCGCCAGGAACTTGCTGACCGGGCCCAGCACTTTTTCCGCTTCTTCGGCGTGATACCCGTCGGCAATGTCCTTGCCCACGGCCGCGCGTGCCCGCGCCGGCAGCGGCGGCTGCACGGTCAGTACCGTGTAGTCGTTCTTGTTGCTGAACTGCTCGTCATGCGTGGTCAGGTAGGCCAGCATTTTCTTGGTGTATTTGCTGCCGTCGACGGCCAACAGGATTTTCATGAATCGCTCCTGATCAGGGGTTGGGGACTGTGTATGAATGTTCCAGTTTAGCGCTGGCGCCCCGCGCCCATGAAAAAGGCGCGGAGTGACCGCGCCTTTGACGTGTGTGACAGCCAAACGTGTTATTTGGGCATCAGGACGGTGTCGATCGCGTGGATCACGCCGTTGCTGGCCATCACGTCCACGCCCACCACTTTAGCGTTATTGACCATGACGGTGCCACCGGAAGTGGTGATCGTCAGGTCCTGGCCTTCGACGGTCTTGACCATGCCGGGCTTGACGTCGGCTGACATCACCTTGGCCGGGACGACGTGATAGGTCAGCACCTTGGTCAGCGCTGCCTTGTCTTTCAGCAGGGCGTCAAGCTTTTCCTTCGGGATTTTGGCAAAGGCCGCGTCAGTGGGGGCGAACACCGTGAACGGACCCGGGCCCTTCAACGTGTCGACCAGACCGGCGGTCTGGATCGCCACCACCAGGGTCTTGAAGTTGCCGGCCTTGACGGCGGTGTCGACGATGTCGGCAGCGAAGGAAGCGGTGGCGGAGCCGATGGTCAGGGCCAGGGCGATGAGAGTCTTTTTCATGATGGAAGTCCGTAGAGTGAAAGAAAAGGAAAGCGAATGGGCGAGGCGGCGGTGTGGCCGCCCCGTGCGGGAGCCAATCAGGCGGCGGGCAGGATCACCTTGTCGATCACGTGGATCACGCCGTTGCTGGTGAACACGTCGGTGGCGACGATGCCGGCCTTGCGGCCGCGCTGGTCGTTGACCATCAGCGCGCTGTCGATGGTGAAGGTCTCGCCCTGCACCGTGGTGATCGCGGCGCCCACCGGCACGTCGGCCTTGAGCACCCGGCCGGGGACCACGTGGTAGGTCAGCACCGCGGTCAACAGCGGCTTGTTGGCCAGCAGGGCATCTTTGCTGACGCCCAGTTCGCCGAGCAAGGCGGCAAACGCGGCATTGGTCGGCGCGAAGACCGTGAACGGACCGGGGCCGCTCAGGGTGTCGACCAGACCTGCGGCAACCACGGCTTCGACCAGGATGCTGAAGTCGGAAATGCCCTGCGCGGTGGCGACGATGTTCTTGTCGGCTGGCAGGATCACCTTGTCGATGACATGGATCACGCCGTTGCTGGCAGCGATGTCGGTGGCAGTGATGTTGGAAACGCGGTTGCGACCGTCGGTGATTTTCAGGCCGCCGGCGGTTTCGATCTTGAACACGCCGCCCTGCACCGTGGTGATGGCCTTGCCGACTGGCACGCCTGACTCCAGGACCTTGGCCGGCAGCACGTGGTAGGTCAGTACCGCAGTCAGCAGCGGCTTGTTGGCCAGCAAGGCGTCCTTGGTGATGCCCAGTTCGCCGAGCAGGGCGGCGAAGGCGTTGTTGGTCGGCGCGAAGACCGTGAATGGGCCGGGGCTGCTCAGCGTGTCGACCAGGCCGGCAGCGACGACGGCTTCGACCAGGATGCTGAATTGCGGGTCCGACTGGGCGACGCCGACGATGGATTTCAGCGCCGGCGGGGCGGTGATGTCATCGTCGCCGCCGCCGCAGGCAGCCAGCGTTGCGACAGCGCCTGCCGCAAGGGTCCATTTCAGAAATTGTCTTTTTCGCAGGTTGTGCATGGCTTGGCTCCAGGTGGTTGATGCCCGTCCACTTTCGGTCCGGGCGGAAAAGGTTGATCCCTCCGACAGCCCCAATGATATAGACCAAACAGTATTGATAAAGACTGAACAGTAATACCCCTACCAATAAGTATGAAATAGGACCGATCAAGCTGCATTCATCTCGGGCCGGTGCGCGGCTCCACCACTTCTCGGTCACGAAAGAGGCAGACGAAAAAAAGCCCGGCTTTCTTTGCGAAAGCCGGGCCGGTCTGGCCGCGCCGTCGGAGCGGCAGCTTCTGTTACATGACCGATTCTTCGCCGCTCATGGTCTGGCCCAGGCGCACACTTTCAGCGGCTTGCGAACGCACCACGGCGCGATCGACCGTCGAAGACGTGGACGCAGCGATCCGCGAACCCTCGGGTTCCGGATTGCGACTGGCGGCTGCGGTCACGGCTTCAGCCTGAACCTGTGCGCGGCTGAGCGTGCTGATCGAGGGTTCCGGAAACTGCGAACCATCGGCCTCATCGGCGTGTGCGACGGTGCCCAGGACTCCGAATGCGGAGAAAGCGGTGACAGCAAAAAAGCGGGAGGTTTTCATGATGGGTTCCTTCAATGGGTCAATAAAGTTCAATCGAGACAGCTTCCGGAGAACTGGCTTTGACGTGATGTCTGTTCCGTTCCCCCAGGGGGCTCCCCCTGCAGGCCTGCATGTTTGCCTGCCTGAGGAATTGAATGATATAGACCAAATGGTGTGGATAAATACCCTTCAGTATTAACCGTACTGAAAAGTATGAAATCAGACCAATGAAGACAGATCGATGAGCTTTGCCGGGTCGAAAGCGGCCTGTTCGCCTTTGCGCGCATAGCCCAGCGGGTTGGCGATGACCCGGCAGCCGCGGTGCGAGTAGTTGCTGGGTGCGTGCAGGTGACCGTGCAGCCACAACTGCGCGGCGGGCAGCAGATCGTCGAGCGCGTTGCAAAAGCCAGCCGTGCCCGGCGTCAGGCCGTAGCGGGGGTCGGCGCTTTGCAGGCTGGGCGCAAAGTGCGTCACCACCACGGTGGTGCCGTCAAACGGTTGCGCCAGCGCCTGCCGCAGCCATTGCTGGCAGACCAGTGCCTGCTCGCGCACGGCCGCGGCCAGAAAGGGCTGGCCGCCGCGGGTGCCGCTGGTCTTGCGAAGGTAGAAGTTGGCCGCGCGAAAGGCTTTTTCCCGCGCACGCAACTGCTCGGTCAGCGGGCTGTCGGGCGGTGTCACCGCAGGCGATGCGATGACCGGCAGGGGCTGGGGGCGGGCGCCGGTCTTGCGGGCGCGCAGGGGTGCCGGCCGCTCGGGCGGCGCCAGGGCGTCAAAGTCGCTCCAGAGTGTGGTTCCGACGAAGCGCACCCGGCTGTTTTCGGTGGCCATCAGCACGGTCTCGCGCTCCAGCCAGATCAGGCCGAGTCGCTCGCAGGTTTCGCGCAGGCGGGCGTGGGCCTCGTCAAAGTCCAGCCCGTCGTATTCGTGGTTGCCAGGCACGAACAGCACCGGCACCGGCCAGCCGCTTTTTGGCGAAAAGCGCGCCAGACCGAAATCGGTGTCGCCCCGCTCGGCCAGCAGCGAGCCGGCCTGGTATGAGCCGATGTCGCCGGCCAGCACCAGCAGGTCCGCGCCCGGGGCGGGTACGGCCCGGAAATCCGGGTGCGACTCCAGGTGCAAATCGGACAGAAGCTGAATGTTCATCGTGAGCGGAAGGTCTCGGGACGCGCGGGTCGGGCATGACCGGCGTGATCCAGTTTAGCGCCCGGACCGGAAGGGGAGGTGTTGCCTGTTTCTGATTGAAAAATCGACCAAACAGGCATCAACCCATCGTCAAATGGTCACTTTTTGCTATCGTTGGAGGACTGAAATGCCTGCGCAGCAGCAGCCGCTACCGCCTGGCGCAGCCACTGGTGGGAACTGCTGTACTGCTCGCGCCGGTGCCACAGGGCTTCCACATGCACCGGTGGCGTCTCGAACGGCAGTTCACGCAACACCAGCTCGTCGGCCAGGCCGGTCTGGCGCACAAAATGCCGCGGCAGCACGGTCAGCAGGTCGGAGCTGGCAACGACGCGGCCGGCGGTGAAGAACTGGTTCACCGTCAGCACGACGCGCCGCTGGCGGTCCAGCGCCGCCAGCGCCTCGTCGACAAAGCCCCAGGGCCGCCCGGAAAAGCTGACCAGCAGGTGCCGGGCCTCGCAATAGCGCTTGAGCGTGAACGGCCCGCGCTGCAGCGAATGACCTCGCCGCATCACGCAGACGTAGTCGCTGGCGTAGAGCCGCTGGTGCGAAAACGCTACCGCCTCGCCGGCCTGCTCGCGCGCGGTCAGGTCGGCCAGCACCGCCGGAAAGTAGCCCACCGCCAGATCGGCTGCGGCGTCGTCGAGCAGTTTGCGCGGATCGCGGGTGGTCAGCGGCAGCACCCGCAGCGACAGACCGGGCGCCTGCGACTCGGCAGCCTTGACCAGCATCGGCACCAGCGTGGCGGCCGAAGCGTCGGCCATGGACAGCACGAAGGTGGTGCTGGCGGTGGCGGGCTCGAACACGCCGGGCGCCAGCGACGCCTGCAGCGCGCGCAAGGCTTCACGCACGCTGGGCCACAGCGCCAGTGCCCGCGGCGTGGGTTCGACACCCGCGCCGCCCCGGCGCACCAGTTCGTCGCCCAGCGCGTCTCGCAGGCGGCGCAGCGCGTTGCTGACGGCAGGCTGCGTCAGCGACAGGTTGCGGGCCGCGCGCGTCAGGCTGCGCTCGGCCATGACCTCGTCAAAGACGCGCAGCAGGTTCAGGTCGAGCGTGCGGAAGTTGGGTTGAAAGGCGGCAGCGGACATGGGTGGCTCCGGTTTGCGGATCTCAATCATCACCATTATGAATGAAGAACATCATAAAGATAAAGTTGAGACATACTGGTATAAACCCTAATATGAATTCGTGCACCGGCCAACCCGGTCGGTGCCATTGAGGAAGGGAAATCAAAAATGACCACGCTCGTACACAACCGCACCACCGGACATCCTGCTGACCTGCAGACCGCTTCGACGCCCGCTGCACAAGGCCGCCGCGCCTTTGACGGCGGCAAGGGACTGGCCGCCATGCTGCTGGCCGCCATTGTGTCGGCCATGCTGGTCGTCGCCGACCAGCTCATCAGCACCTGGGTGCAGGGGCACCTGATGGTGGCCTGGGTTGCCATGTGGGCCGTCGGCTTTGCCGCGCTGGCCTTGCTGGCGGGCACCGTACGGCGCTTTTCGGCGAATGTGATGGCTTCGCTCGACGGCTGGTCGGCCCGCCTGGCACAGCGCCGTGCCGACGAGCGGCTGTGGCTGATCGCGCAGCATGACCACCGCGTGATGGCCGACCTGCAGTCCGCGATGTCGCGCGATGAAGACGCTGTGCCCGAAGCGGTCGCCGCCAGGGTGCGCCGGCAGCCGGCAATCAGCCGGCCGATTCCGATGCCCTACCTGTAAGACAACCCTTGATCAGGCCGTTGATCCGGGCCGCAGGGCCGGATCAACGGCCTGATCGCCGCGACACTGCTCAGGGCTTGCGGCTGACCAGAAAGATGCCCGGCAGGATCAGCGCTGCGCCCACCGCGTGGTGCAGGCCCAGCGGTTCGCCCAGCACGCCCCAGGCGGCAATGCCGGCGTAGAGCGGGCCCAGATACAGGCTGGAGGCGACGCGGCTCGCGCCCAGCACCTTCTGTGCAAAGCCATACGCCCAGTAGGCGCCCACACCGGGCAGCAGTGCGGCAGCCACCGTCAGCAGCGTGGCCTGCGGCGTCCAGGCCGGTGTGCCGGGCTGTAAGGCCTCCCAAAGCGCAAAAGGCAGCATCGCGATCACGCCGCCGGCGCTGGCTGCTGCCAGCCGAGCGGTGGAACTGAGCGGGCTGTTCCACTTTTTCAGCAGCAGCGCATAGGCGGCCCAGGACAGCATGCAGGCGACGATCCAGCCGTCACCGGCTACCCATTGAACCTGGGTCAGCGCGGTCCACTGGCCGCGCACGATCACATGCATCACGCCGCTGAGCGCGATCACCACACCCAGCGCCTGCCGTTTCGACATGCGTTCGCCCAGCCACAGTACCGCGCCCAGCGCGATCAGCACCGGCGAGGCCGAATAGATCAACGCGATGTTCATCGCCACCGTGGTGCGTGCTCCGATGTAGACCCAGGCGCCGCAGATCAGCATGCCCAGCACACCCAGCACCAGGTATTGCGGCCAGACAGCCAGCAGCGCGCGGCGTTCGCGCCACAGTTCCTGGCGTGCCACCAGTCCGACCAGGGTACCGGCCAGTGCCCAGCGACCGATGGCCAGCGTGTAGGGTTCGATCACACCCGGCGCTTTGCGGGCAATGATGTAGTTGACCGCCCACAGCGCCGGGGTGATCCACAGCAGCGCCAGTGCCAGGCGTTCGCGTCG
>JACSRS010000152.1 GCA_014879655.1 Burkholderiaceae bacterium | reverse complement strand
CCACAACCCGCGCTCCACCGTGGGCACGGTGACCGAGATCCACGACTACCTGCGCCTGCTGTTTGCCCGCGCCGGCACGCCCTACTGCCCCGACCACGACCTGCCGCTGCAGGCGCAGACGGTGAGCCAGATGGTCGACGCGGTGCTGGCGTTGCCCGCCGGCACCCGGCTGATGATCCTGGCGCCGGTCGCCCGCGAGAAGAAGGGCGAGTTTCTCGACGTGTTCGCCGACATGCAGGCCCAGGGCTATGTGCGCTTTCGCATCAATGGCCAGGCATTCGAGTTCGACCAGTTACCCAGGCTGAAAAAGACCGAGAAGCACGATATCGACGTCGTGATCGACCGGCTGAAGGTGCGCGCCGAGGACGACGCCGCCGCCCGTGACGCGCTGCGCCAGCGCCTGGCCGAGAGTTTTGAAGCCGCGCTGCGCCTGGCCGCCGGCCGCGCCATTGCGCTGGAGATGGACCCGCCGACTGACGCCGCCGAAGGCAGCGCGCCGGTTGAACACCTGTTCAACGCCCGTTTCGCCTGCCCGGTGTGCAGCTATTCGATCAGCGAACTGGAGCCGCGCCTGTTCTCGTTCAACTCGCCGGTCGGCGCCTGCCCCACCTGCGACGGCCTGGGCACGATGGAGTTTTTCGACCCGGCGCGGGTGGTGGCCTTTCCGATGCTGAGCCTGGCCAGTGGCGCCATCAAGGGCTGGGACCGGCGCAACGGCTATTACTTTGCGATGCTGGAAAGCCTGGCACGGCACTACGGCTTTGACGTCGACGCGCCTTTCGAATCGCTGCCGGCGCCGGTGCAGCACGCGATCCTGCACGGTTCGGGCGACGAGGCCATCAAGTTCAGCTACCTGATGGAATCGGGCGCCTCGCAGGGCAGGAACGTCACGAAAAAGCACCCGTTCGAAGGCATCATCCCGAACATGACGCGGCGCTACCGCGAGACCGATTCGGTGGTGGTGCGCGAAGACCTCGCACGGCTGCGCAGCACCCAGCCCTGCACCGACTGCGGCGGCGCCCGCCTGCGCCGCGAGGCCCGCCACGTGAAGATCGGCGAAGGCGCACAGGCGCGCGCGATCTACCAGATCAGCCACGCCACGCTGCGCGAGGCGCAGGCCTATTTCGACAGCCTGAAGATGCGCGGCGCCAAGGCCGAGATTGCCGACAAGGTGGTGCGCGAGATCGGCTCGCGCCTGAAGTTCCTCAACGACGTGGGCCTGAATTACCTGAGCCTGGACCGCAGCGCCGAATCGCTCTCGGGCGGTGAAGCGCAGCGCATCCGGCTGGCCAGCCAGATCGGCTCGGGCCTCACCGGCGTGATGTACGTGCTCGACGAACCCAGCATCGGCCTTCACCAGCGCGACAACGACCGCCTGATCGGCACGCTGCAACACTTGCGCGACATCGGCAACAGCGTGCTGGTGGTCGAGCACGACGAGGACATGATCCGTGCCGCCGACCACGTCATCGACATGGGCCCCGGCGCCGGCGTGCATGGCGGACGGGTGATGGCGCAGGGCAGCTGCGCCGACATCGAAGCCGCCCCCGCATCGGTCACCGGGCAGTTCATGTCCGGAGCGCGCTGCATCGTCGTTCCGGCCGAGCGACACAAGCCCGATCCGGCCAACCCACAGGTACTGCGCGTGGTCAACGCCACCGGCAACAACCTCAAGGGTGTGAGCGTCGACATCCCGGTCGGGCTGCTCACCTGCGTGACCGGCGTTTCCGGCTCGGGCAAATCGACGCTGGTCAACGACACGCTGTACAACGCCGCTGCCCGCCAGATTCACCGCGCCCACGCCGAGCCGGCCGCGCACGAAGCCATCGAGGGGCTGGAGCACTTTGACAAGGTCATCAACGTCGACCAGTCGCCGATCGGTCGCACGCCGCGCAGCAACCCCGCCACCTACACCGGCCTGTTCACGCCGATCCGCGAGCTGATGGCCGAAGTGCCGACGGCCCGCGAGCGCGGCTACGGTGCCGGGCGCTTTTCCTTCAACGTTGCCGGTGGGCGCTGCGAAGCCTGCCAGGGCGACGGCATGGTGAAGGTGGAGATGCACTTTTTGCCCGATGTCTACGTGCCCTGCGACGTCTGCCGCGGCCTGCGCTACAACCGCGAGACGCTGGAGGTGATGTGGAAGGGCAAGAACATCGCGCAGATCCTGGACATGACGGTCGAGGCCGCGCACGCTTTTTTTCGCGACCAACCGACCATCGAGCGCAAGCTGCACACGCTCTTGGATGTGGGCCTGTCCTACATCCGGCTCGGGCAGGCGGCAACCACGCTCTCGGGCGGCGAGGCCCAGCGCGTGAAACTGGCGCTGGAACTGAGCAAGCGCGACACCGGCCGCACCCTGTATTTCCTGGACGAACCCACCACTGGCCTGCACTTTGCCGACATCGAGCTGCTGCTGAAGGTGCTGCACCAACTGCGCGACGCGGGCAACACCATCGTCATCATCGAACACAACCTGGACGTCATCAAGACGGCCGACTGGCTGATCGACATGGGCCCCGAAGGCGGCGCCGGCGGCGGCACTGTGGTGGGTGAAGGCACGCCCGAGACGCTGGCGGCCAACCCGGCCAGCTTTACGGGGCACTACCTGCAGCGCCTGCTGCAACCCGGATCGAAGCCCTGAAATTCCTGTTTTAATAGCTTAAAAGCACCATTTGACGCTGGCTATTGCCAATTTTTGTTGAAAATTCAAGGAAAATCGGTGTCAGGGGTACAGTTTTCCCCTGACCGTTTTTGCACCCCGGCTGCCGCCCACAACCCGCGCCCGGGTTGCCTTGCTTGAATCCATCCGTCTGATACAAGCTTGCTGACCGAGGTAGCGCCGATCAGCCCGCGGTGGCAGACTGTGCTGGCCGGCGCGCCGCCCGGCGGCGATCTGCAGGGGACCGATGGCTTCTGAAACCGAACTCAAACTGGCGCTGGCGCCGCGTGACTTGCCCGCGTTGCTGGCCCACCCGCTGCTGGCGGGTATGGCCTCGCGCCGTGTGCGGCTGCGCAACACCTACTTCGACACGCCGAAACGGGCGCTGCTGGAGCGGCGCGTCGCGGTGCGTGAACGCCAGCTGGGCCGGCAGACACTGCTGACGGTCAAGACCGCCGGCACCGTGATCGGCGGGCTGGCCCGCCGGGGCGAGTGGGAGGCCCCGACGACACCGGGGCAATTCGACTTCGCGGCGCTGATCGGCGACGACGCTGGGCTGGCGGGTGAACTGCAGGCGCTGGCCGGCGAGCTGGTGCCGGTCTTCAGCACCGACTTTGGCCGCCGCATCTGGCTGCTGGAGCATCGCGGCGCCCGGATCGAGGTGGCGCTGGACCAGGGCCGGATCCGCACGGGCGAGGGCAACGCGGGTGCCCCGCCCCGCCATCGGCCAATTCTGGAGCTGGAACTGGAGTTGCAGAGCGGCCCCGTCGACGCGCTGTTTCAGCTGGCCCGTCAGCTGGCAAAGGCCGCGCCGCTGCAACCGATGCATGCCAGCAAGGCCGAACGCGGCTACAACCTGTTTCTGGACCGGCCGACGCCCCCGGTGAAGGCCGCAGCCGTGCGCCTGAGCGCGAGCGACTCGCCTGAGCAGGCCTTCCAGGCCGTGGCGCTCAGGTGCCTGGCGCAGTTGCAGGCCAACACCGCTGGTGTGATCGACAGCGACGATCCGGAATACCTGCACCAGGCCCGCGTCGCGCTGCGGCGTCTGCGGGCGGCGCTGCAGCTCTTTGCCCCGGTGCTGCCGCCACGGCTGGTCGAACGCTGGAGCCGCAATTGGCGCTCACTGGGCCAAAGTCTGGGCGCGGCGCGGGATCTGGACGTTTTTGCCGGAAGCTTGCTGCCCGAGCTGACCGGCTCGCTGTCCGCCCGCGATACCGCGCGGCTGCAGCGCTGGGCCCGGGCGCGCAGCACCGCCGCCCGTGCCGACGCCCGCTCCGGCCTGCAAAGCGCCCGGCACGCCGATCACCTGCTGACTTTCACCCAGGCCGTCCTTAAACTGGCCCCCATGCACCCGGCCAGCGGCACAGCCGCCGACGCTGCCAATCACGACGCCGTCGCCGGCAGCGGCAAACAGTCGCGCAAGCCGTCACGGGCATCCCCCACGCTCAAGCGCTGGGCGCGCGAGCAGTTGCAGGAACGCGAGCAGCGCCTGTTCAGACGGGTGCGCCGCACCGAAATGGTGGATGACGATGGCCGTCACCGGGTGCGCATCGAGGCCAAGAAGCTGCGTTACGGGCTGGATTTTTTTGCCAGCCTTTGGCCCCATGAGCGGCTGCACGGCTACGGGCAGTCGCTGGCCGCGGCGCAGGACCTGCTGGGCCGCATGAACGACCGGGTCAGCGCCCGCCGGTTGCTGACGACGCAGCCCGCTGCGCCGCTGGCGGCCGCCGTGCTGCAACTGCTGAGCGCCCGCCTGAGCGCCCAGCAGGCCCACGATGCCGCCCAGTTGCCCGACACCCTGTCGGCGCTGCACAAGGCGCGGGCGCCGTGGCGAAAAGGGTCAGCCAAAGGGAAGGGGGGTCGACCCTTCAAAAAGCAGAAAAAGTGATCAAATGGCGCAAATCCCAGCGTCAAATGGTCATTTTTTGCTATCAACAGTGAAGCTCCATGGTGCAGCTCGCACCGGCGCCCACGGTACACGGCAGCACCCGTGCGCGAGAAGGCCCTTCCCTCAGACCCGCGCGCTGGGCCGCGCAGCCACCTTGTCGCGCCAGTCGCGCAGCGCGTTGAAACCTTCGTCACCGGGGCGGAACTTCATCAGGCCGCGGGCAAACTCCAGCGCGCAGAAGGCGGTGATGTCGGCAATCGTGAAGCGCTGGCCGGCAATCCAGGGCTGGTGCGCCAGCACCGTGTCGAACCAGCCGGCGATCTCGCGCACCTTCAGTGCCTGCGATTGGCCAAAGTCGGGGAACTGCGGCTGCTCCAGCACCGCCAGACCCGGGTGCGTGTGGCGGATGCTGTTGGCAATGCTGCCCAGCAGGTACAGCTCGACGCGACGGTCGGCCATCTCGATGAAGGCGCGCTCTTCAGAATCGACGCCCATCAGGTTCGGTTCGGGATACAGGCCTTCCAGGTAGGTGCAGATGGCGCGGGTTTCGGTCAGCACGCGGCCGTCGTCCAGCTCCAGCGCCGGCACCTTGGCCAGCGGGCTCTTGGCGCGGTAGGCCTCGGACTTGTGCTCGTTGGCATTCAGGTCGATGTTGACCAGATCGATGCCGCTGATGTTCTTTTCCACCAGGAACATCAGCACGCGGCGCGGGCTGGGGGCGCGGGGAGAGACGAAGAGCTTCATGGTTCGGCTTTCTGTGGCTGGGGCGGGTCATCGAAACGCTGCGTGGGCGGCTTCCCGCCGCCGGTCAACGTGTGCTCCGCCAATGTTACGCCGTCGTCGGTGACGGCCGGCACCGGTTCGAAGCCCGCGTGCCCCTGAAGTTCAGCACCGCCACCGTCAGCGAAAGAATCCCAGATCGGTCGGATAGTCGGGCCGGCCCGCGAGAGCGCCGAAGTGGGTGATGTTGGGCAGGATGCCGGGCATCTCGTTGTCCGACACGCCAAACCAGCGCGCCAGGGTCGCCGCGTACTGGTCCACCGAGGTGGACGGCAGCAGCCGGCCCTGACCGACGTGCCACTGGTCTTCCGGCGCGCTGGTGTTGCCGACGCTGACCGGTGGCGGCGTGCCGTAGAAGGCCGCGCCCTTGACGGCGCCGCCCACCACCAGGTGGTGGTTGCCCCAGCCGTGATCCGAGCCGTCGCCGTTGGACGACAGCGTGCGCCCGAAGTCGGACGCGGTGAAGGCCGTGACCTTGTCGGCAACACCCAGCGCAGCGGTGGCGTTGTAGAAAGCGGTCATCGCGTCGCTCACCCGGCCCAGCAGCGTGGGGTGCTGCGACAGCAGGTTGTCGTGCAGGTCGAAGCCGCCGATCGAGACAAAAAACACCTGGCGCGACGCGCCCAGCGTGCTGCGCGCCGCGATCAGCCGCGCCACCATCCTGAGCTGGTCGGCCAGCGGGTTGTTGGCCGGGAAGTTGCTGAACGGCGCGTTGGTGGCTGGCACACCCGCCAGGCCCTGCGTGATCTGCGTTTCGGACGTCACCGCGCGGCGGGTCACCCGGTTGTATTCGTCTTCCAGCAGGTTGGTGCGGTTTTGCGTGATCAGCGTGGCCATGGCGTTCTTCACCGCCGCCGATCCATAGACATTGCTCTTGACGCTGTTGATGCCGACAGCGCCCCCGGTGCTGACCTGGTATTGCAATGCCGTGTCGCCCGACAGGAACACCGCGTTGCCGGTGACCGAGATGCAGCTGAACAGGCTGTTGCTGTTGCCCGAAAGCGCCAGATCGCCGATGTTGCCGCCCCATCCCACCGTCGAGCCTTCGGGCGACGACGACTGCCAGACCGACTGCTGATCGTTGTGCGAAAACAGCTTGGGCGGCAGCGGCCAGGTGGCGCGGTCGCTGCTGCTGTACTGGGTGCGGGTCAGCGGCACGACGAGCGGGCCCACGTTCAGCTGCACCGCCGCCTGGCCGGCGTTGAACAGACCGGCCAGCCCGGTCATCGCCGGGTGCAGCGCGTACTGGCGCCCGCCTGCCAGCGGCGCTGTGGGGTTGAGCAGCGTGGGCGTCAGCGCCGCCTTGGCCAGCGCAATGCCACCGGCCGCCTGGTTGGCGCCGCCGCCACGGATGGCGCTGTAGCGGTTGTAGTTGGCGTCGTCATATGGCACCACGGTGTTGCCATAGTCATTGCCGCCGTACAGGAAGACGCAGACCAGCGCCTTGTAGTCGGTGGCGTTGAAGGCTGCCGCCTCGCCGATGGCGGCAAGGTTCAGCGCGAAAGGCAGTGCGGTGCCGGTCAGGGCAAGCTGGCCGCTGCGGCGCAGAAAGGCACGGCGGGTGTGCAGCGCGGGCTGGATCAGATGCATGGCGGCTCCCTTATTTCTGCACGAGGTAATCAGCGCTGGCCATCACCATCAGCACGGCGGCGGCGACGCGGTTGAGCTTGACGGTGTCGGTGCTGCTGGCTGTGACGGGCGTGGCGTTGAGCGCTGTCACGATCAGCGTTCGGTTCGATTCCGACAACTGGCCAGCGGTGAGCAGAAGCGCCACGCGGTTGACCAGCGCAGCCGCGTCGGTCACCAGTGCCAGTTCAGCGGCATAGCTGGCAGTGATGTCGTAGCCATTGCTGGTGGTGCTGCCATTGGCCGACTGGTCAGGACCGTTCACATAGATGCCGCGCAGAATGACGTTCTGCATGTAGTTCAGGTAGCCGCCGACGCTGCTTTCGTTGACCAGCTGAAACTCGGGCGCCACCGACTGGTTGGCCGCCAGCGACGTGGACGGCGGAACGTAACCGGGCCGGAAAAAGTTGAACACCGAGGGCGACCGCAGCGGGCTCTGCCCCAGCTGGGTGGCCGGGTTGCTCAGGTCACCGATCTTCCAGCTGCCGAAGTTCGAGCGGATGCCGAAGCTGCGTCCCCACTGCACCAGCCGCAGCATCGGCTCGCGCAGCCGGCCAAAACCCGACGCGGTCAGCCCCGATGGCGCCCTGGCCTCGTCGTCCAGCAGGATGGCGCGCAGCACGGCCTTGAGGTCACCGCGCACACCGGCGCCGTTGTTGTTGAACGCCGCCGCAACCCGGCCCACGTAGGCTGGGCTGGGGTTGCTGGTGACCAGCCGCTGGATCATCTGGCGGCCGAAGAACGGGCCGACGTTGGGGTGGCTGAAAAGCGTGTCCAGCGCGGTGCGCAGCGCCGCCACGCCGTCGGTGCCGGCTGCGATGGTGGTGCCCAGAAATGTGCTCGCCAGCGTCGAATGCCGGCTGGCCGTCAGCGTCATCGGCAGCCGAGCGCCGGTTGTGTTGGGAATGGTGCGGTTGATTTCGGCCACCACCGTGTTGACGTTCTGGCTCAGGTCCAGATCCCAGCCGGTGAACACCCGCGCCAGGTTGGTCACGTCGGATTGGGTGTAGCTCTCCAGCCGCTGGCCGCGCGCGTCGCGCTTTTCCGTGCCATCGAGGTTGAGCTGGTAGAGCCCGATGGTGAACAGCTGCATCACCTCGCGGGCGTAGTTCTCGTCGGGCAGGCGGCCAGTGGTGTTTTCTTTCTGGTTGCCTTTCGTGTTGAGGTAGTAGCCCATGGCCGTATTCAGCGTCACGTCCTGCAGCAGCTGGCGGTAGCTGCCAAAGGCGTTGGCCACCAGCAGATCCCACCAGGCGGCAATGCCGTGGCTGCGCCAGGCAAAGTTGAGGCCTGACAGGCCAACGACGAAGAACTCGGACAGCGCCAGTGCAAAGCGCTTGCGCACCATGTCGGGCGAGGTCATCAGCTGGTTCCAGATCATGTAGTCGCCTGGATAGCTGTTGTCGAAATAGCGCGTGGTGGCGCTGATCTCGCCATAGCCCCGGCTGTTGAGCCAGTCCCAGCCGGTGGTGGACGGCGGCGCGTTGAGCTGGTCGGTCAGCCAGGCGGCGTATCCGCGGGCCCGCACGATGGCGATATCAGCATCGGTCGCAAAACCCTGCGCCTGCAACACGAAGCGGTTGGAATCG
>JACSRS010000138.1 GCA_014879655.1 Burkholderiaceae bacterium | reverse complement strand
GGCCGCGCGGCCGAACACCAGCAGGTCCAGCAGCGAGTTGGTGC
Organism: Burkholderiaceae bacterium; assembly: GCA_014879655.1. GTDB lineage: Bacteria > Pseudomonadota > Gammaproteobacteria > Burkholderiales > Burkholderiaceae_C > JACSRS01. The sequence continues at coordinate 33,642 of JACSRS010000138.1, read as the reverse complement.
CCAGCCGGTTGGCGCCGTGCACGCTGACACAGGAACATTCGCCGACGGCATACAGGCCGTTGACCACTTCGTTGACGCCGTTTTTCGGCACCACGACTTGGCCGTTGATGTTGGTCGGGATGCCACCCATCTGATAGTGGATGGTCGGCACCACCGGAATCGGCTCACGGGTGATGTCGACGTTGGCGAAGTTGACGCCGATCTCGAAAACGGATGGCAGGCGTTTGTGAATGGTTTCGGCGCCCAGGTGATCCAGCTTGAGCAGGATGTGATCCTTGTTCGGGCCGCAGCCACGGCCTTCCTTGATCTCCTGGTCCATACAGCGGGAGACGAAGTCGCGCGGCGCCAGATCCTTCAGCGTCGGCGCATAGCGCTCCATGAAACGCTCGCCATTGCTGTTGAGCAGGATCGCGCCTTCACCGCGGCAGCCTTCGGTCAGCAGCACGCCGGCGCCATGTACACCGGTCGGGTGGAACTGCCAGAACTCCATGTCCTGCAACGGAATGCCCGCCCGTGCGGCCATGCCGAGGCCGTCACCGGTGTTGATGAAGGCGTTGGTCGATGCGGCAAAGATGCGGCCGGCGCCGCCGGTGGCCAGCAGCACGGTTTTGGCTTCCAGAATGTGCAGGTCGCCGGTTTCCATCTCCAGCGCTGTCACGCCCACCACGTCGCCATCGGCGTCACGGATCAGGTCGAGCGCCATCCATTCGACGAAGAAGCAGGTCTTCTCCTTGACGTTCTGCTGGTACAGCGTGTGCAGCATGGCGTGACCGGTACGGTCGGCGGCCGCGCAGGCGCGCTGCACCGGCTTTTCGCCGTAGTTGGCCGTGTGACCCCCGAACGGGCGCTGATAAATGGTGCCGTCGGGATTGCGGTCAAAGGGCATGCCCATGTGCTCAAGGTCGTAGACAACCTTGGGCGCTTCCCGGCACATGAATTCGATGGCATCCTGGTCGCCCAGCCAGTCGGAACCTTTGATGGTGTCGTAGAAGTGATAGTGCCAGTTGTCTTCCGACATGTTGCCCAGCGACGCGCCGATGCCGCCTTGCGCGGCCACCGTGTGCGAGCGGGTCGGAAACACCTTGGACAGAACCGCCACGTTCAGTCCGGCGCGAGCCAGTTGCAGCGAGGCGCGCATACCGGAGCCGCCGGCACCGACGATGACGACGTCGAAGCGGCGGCGGGAAATATCGTTCTTGGAATAGGTCATGGTGTACAGCCTTGGATATCGGTGGCGATCTCGATGAAGATCAAAGGCGCCACAGCACCTGGATGGCCCAGCCGGCGCAACCGACCAGCCAGACGATGGACAGCACCTGCAGCGTTAGCCGGATGCCGACGGGCTTGATGTAGTCCATCCAGATGTTGCGGATGCCCACCCACACGTGGTAGATCAGCGCGAACACGATGGCCAGCGTCAGAACCTTCATCCATTGCGAGGCGAAGATGCCGGCCCACTGGTCGTAGCCCACTGGCCCCTTGGTGAACAGCACCTGGGCGGCCACGATGAGGGTGAATGCGATCAGGAGTCCGGCGGTGACGCCCTGGCCCAGCCAGTCGCGCAAGCCGTAATGTGCGCCGACCACGAGGCGCTTGGATCCATGGTTCACGGACATGTTCTGTTTCCTTTGGCGACAGGGCCGTCAGTCAGACGGCACCGGGAGGTTGATCAATACAGGCCGAAGAGCTTGGCACCCAGCACCAGGGTCAGGCCGATGCTCAGCACCAGCGTGCCAATCGCGGTGGAACGGCCGAATTCCTTGGTCAGCGAATGCGTGACTTCCATGTACAGATGGCGGGTGCCGGCAATCAGGTGGTGCATGAACGCCCAGATCAGGGCCAGCGCCACCAGTTTCAGGAACCAGCCCGGGAAGATCCACAGCCCGGCGTTGAACGCCTGCTTGAAGCGTGCATACGATAACTCGGACGACACCGAGGTGTCGAACATCCAGATGATGAAGGGCAGCAACAGGAACATCAGCGCGCCGCTGATGCGGTGCAGGATGGAAACCCAGCCCGCTGGCGGCAGCCGGTAGGTGGGCAGATCGGTGAGCGCGTTGATGTTGCGGAACTCTGGCCGCTTCTTGGCGATTTCGGTCATGAGGGGGCTTTCGTGGATGTAACGGCTCTGTAATTATTCATGGCGGACGCGTCAAATTCTATTGCAACGCAGCAAACTGACACCAGGATTGCAGCCGACCCGTTGTCCCGGTCGGGAACTCAGTTGAGGTCATTGCGGTAATGGTGACTGTCGGTCCGGTACAGCCCGCGGCGCAGTTCCATGGGTGCATCGTTGTACGTGAAAGCCACGCGCTCGACACTGAGCAGGGGCGTGGCGGGCGTGACCTGCAGCAGCTGGGCCTGGGCGGGATCGGGCAGCACCGCCCGGATGTTTTCGACTGCGCGCACCATGCGCACGCCGAAATCGACTTCGAACATCGCGTAGGTGGGACCCTGGTACTGCGCCAGCTGGGTGGCGGTCAGGCCCTTGAACGGCAGGCCCGGCAGCCAGAGGTCTTCCAGAATGGTCGGCACGCCACTGAACGACAGCACGCGGCGCGCCTGCATCACCGCATCGCCGGGGCGCAGCGCCAGTGCGCGTGCCACGTCTGCGGGGGCGCGCACGCGCCGGCATTCCAGAATGGTGCGCTGTGCCGGGCCTTCGCTGTCCAGATCACCGGTATCGGGCATCAGCCGCAGAAACCGGTATTGAACGTGCTGCTCGGAGTGCGTGGCCACAAACGTGCCTTTTCCCTGCCGGCGCACCACCAGGTTGTCGGCTGCCAGTTCGTCGATCGCCTTGCGCACCGTTCCCTGGCTGACCCGAAAGCGTGCAGCCAGTTCCATTTCGCTCGGAATGGCCTCGCCGGGCTTCCACTCGCCGGCCTGCAGGCTGCGCAGGATCAGGTCCTTGATCTGCTGATACAGCGGGCTGAACGCAGGCGTGGAAGCTGCGCCCGCCGATAACGCCTTGTCAGTGCCGTTGTCGGCAAGATTTTCAGTGGCGGTGGTATCGGATGGAGGCATCGGGAGGGTGGCCTGGCGGTGGTGCTGGCACAGGGTCAATCATATCTTATATAAGACATAAGACAAATTGACCGGCGCCGGAATCGAGGGTAAACTCTAGGTCTGATCGGAGAAGCCGCGCAGCGTGTGCCGGACCCCCGATACACCTGTTTCACATCACTCTGGAGTTCTCCGTCATGAGCAAGAAACCCGTTCGCGTGGCCGTCACCGGTGCCGCTGGTCAAATTGGTTACGCCCTGCTGTTCCGCATCGCTTCGGGCGAAATGCTGGGCAAGGACCAGCCCGTCATCCTGCAACTGCTGGAAGTGCCGGCCGAAGGCCCGCAAAAGGCGCTCAAGGGCGTGATGATGGAACTCGAAGACTGCGCTTTCCCGCTGCTGGTAGGCATGGAAGCCCACAGCGACCCCATGACCGCGTTCAAGGACACCGACTACGCGCTGCTGGTCGGCTCGATGCCCCGCAAGGCCGGCATGGAGCGTGCCGAACTGCTGGCCATCAACGGCCAGATCTTCATCGGCCAGGGCAAGGCGCTCAACGCCGTCGCCAGCCGCAACGTCAAGGTGCTGGTGGTGGGCAACCCCGCAAACACCAATGCCTGGATTGCGATGAAGAGCGCGCCGGACCTGCCGCGCAAGAATTTCACCGCCATGCTGCGCCTGGATCACAACCGCGCCGCCAGCCAGATCGCTGCCAAGACCGGCAAGGCCGTGGCCGACATCGAAAAACTCTGTGTCTGGGGCAACCATTCCCCCACCATGTATGCCGACTACCGCTTCGCCACCATCGGCGGCGCGTCGGTCAAAGACATGATCAACGACCAGGAATGGAATGCCAACACCTTCCTGCCGACCGTCGGCAAGCGCGGCGCGGCCATCATCGAAGCGCGCGGCCTGTCGTCGGCGGCCTCGGCGGCCAACGCGGCCATCGATCACATGCGCGACTGGGCGCTGGGCACCAACGGCAAATGGGTCACCATGGGCATCCCGTCGGACGGCTGGTATGGCATCCCGAAAGACACCATGTTCGGTTTCCCCGTCACCGTTGAAAACGGCGAGTACAAGGTCGTCGAAGGCCTGACCATCGACGAGTTCAGCCAATCCTGCATCAACAAGACGCTCAAGGAACTGCAGGACGAGCAGGCTGGCGTGGCACAGTTGCTGTAAACCGGACCGGCCGTTCATGAGCAAGCCGGGCCTTCTCGCGCGACCCGCATTGGCGGGTGCGGGAGCGGCGCATCCGCGCGAAGTGTTGCTGGGTGCGCAGGCGTCAGCCATCAGCCTGCCGGTCTGTGACCACTACAGCGGCGTCGAAGTCCGAATGCGCAAGAGCCTGCAATTGCAGGCCGAAATGACCGAGGAGTTCGGCGCCTGCGTCTTTGACGTGACGCTCGACTGCGAAGATGGCGCGCCCGTGGGTGCGGAGGCTGAGCACGCCGAACTGGTGGCCGAACTGGTGCTGGGCGCTGCCAGGGGCGCGCGCGTCGCCGCGCGGGTGCACCCGGTGGATCATCCGGCTTTCGACGCCGACATCGACACCATCGCCGGCAAGGCCGGGCGGCGTCTGTCGCATCTGATGATTCCCAAAGTCGAGTCGCCGGCTGATGTGGACCGGGCTGTTGCCGCGCTGGCCCAGGTCGGCGCAGCGCAGTTGCCGCTGCAGGTGCTGATCGAATCGCCGGCGGCGGTGCATCGCGCTTTTGACATTGCGGCGCATCCGCGGGTGCAAAGCCTCAGTTTCGGACTGATGGATTTTGTCTCGGCCCACGGCGGTGCGGTGGGGGCTGACGCCATGTCGTCGGCCGGCCAGTTCACGCACCCCCTGGTGGTGCGCGCCAAACTCGAGATTGCGTCGGCCTGCCACGCGCACGGCAAGGTGCCGTCGCATTGTGTGGTGACCGAATTTGCCGACCCGGCGGCGATGCGGGCAGCTGCCAGCCGCGCCGCGCGCGAATTCGGTTACACCCGTATGTGGAGCATCCACCCCGGCCAGATCCGCCCCATCCTGGAGGCGCTGGCGCCCGATGCGGCGCAGATTGACGCGGCCGCGCGCATTCTGGAGGCGGCGATGGCGGCCGACTGGGCGCCAATCAGCGTCGGCGGGCATTTGCACGACCGCGCCAGTTATCGTTATTACTGGCAGGTCATCGAGCGGGCCCATCAGACGGGCCGGCCGCTGCCCGATACCATGCAGGCCTGCTTCTTGCAACCCTGACCCTTGATCCCTGAACGGAGACGCCCCATGAAAACCACTGTAGCTGCCGCCCTGATGCTGATGGCCTCCACCGCGCTGCTGGCCCAGACGCCGGCCGCACCGGCCAAGGCGCCGGCGCCGAAATCCACAACGGCCAAGAAGGTGAAGCAGCCGAAGGCGTCGCCCCCCAGTGACCGGGAAACGCTCAAGAGCGCCACCAACCAGGTCGCAGCCGGCATCCGTGCAGCCGAGGTCGCGCTGACGCCCGCGGAGCTTGAAATCGCCAGCCGTGTGCAGACCGGCCAGATGCCTTGCGAACTCGGTGCCAGCGTGAAGCTGGAAGCCGACAGCAAGATGCCCGGCTACTTTGATCTGACCGGCAAGGGCTTCAAGTACCGCCTGCACGTGGTGGAGACCAGCACCGGCGCGATCCGGCTGGAAGACAAGCACGAAGGCGCGGTCTGGCTGCAACTGGCCAACAAGTCCATGCTGATGGACCAGAAGGCCGGCAAGCGCTTGGCCGATGAATGCACCACGCCCACGCAGGTGGCGGTAGCCGAAGAGCTGAAGAAAAACCCGCCGCCCAGCCTGATCGACACGCCAGTCGGCGCCCGCAAACCTTGATTCGATAACGTCTGACGACCGGCCAGCCGGCGGCGCGAACCGTGCTGCCGGCGACCTGAACCCCATTTTCTGGAGAGAACCATGCTGAAAGCCTATCGAGAACACGTCGCCGAGCGCGCTGCGCTGGGTATCCCGCCGCTGCCGCTGACCGCGAAGCAGACCGGTGAACTGATCGAACTGCTGAAGAGCCCGCCAGCCGGCGAAGAAGCCACGCTGGTGGAACTGATCACGCATCGCGTGCCAGCCGGCGTGGACGACGCCGCCAAGGTCAAGGCCAGCTACCTGGCCGCTGTCGCGCACGGCACCGAAAAATGCAGCCTGATCAGCCGCGAGAAGGCCACCGAACTGCTGGGCACCATGCTGGGCGGCTTCAACCTGACGCCGCTGATCGAACTGCTCGACGACAAGGCCGTGGCTCCGGTGGCAGCCGAGGGCCTGAAGAAGACCCTGCTGATGTTCGACCAGTTCCACGATGTCAAGGAAAAGGCCGACAAGGGCAACGAGTTCGCCAAGGCTGTGCTGCAAAGCTGGGCCGACGCCGAATGGTTCACCGGTCGCCCCGAAGTGGCCAAGAGCATCACGCTGACCGTGCTCAAGGTGACCGGTGAGACCAACACCGACGACCTGTCGCCGGCGCCGGACGCCTGGAGCCGCCCGGACATCCCGCTGCATGCGCTGGCGATGCTGAAGAACAAGCGTGACGGCATCACGCCCGAAGAGGACGGCAAGCGCGGCCCGGTCAAGTTCATTGAAGACCTGCGTGCCAAGGGGCATCTGGTGGCCTACGTCGGCGACGTGGTCGGCACCGGCTCCAGCCGCAAGTCGGCCACCAACAGCGTGCTGTGGTTCACCGGTGAAGACATTCCCTTCGTGCCGAACAAGCGCTATGGCGGCGTCTGTCTCGGGTCAAAGATCGCCCCGATCTTCTACAACACGATGGAAGACGCCGGCGCGCTGCCGATCGAGTTGGATGTGAGCCAGATGAACATGGGCGACACCATCGAGCTGCGCCCCTATGAAGGCAAGGCGCTGAAAGACGGCAAGGTGATCGCCGAGTTCACCGTCAAGAGCGACGTGCTGTTCGATGAAGTGCGCGCCGGTGGCCGCATTCCGCTGATCATCGGCCGCGGCCTGACGGCCAAGGCGCGCGAGGCGCTGGGTCTGCCGCCGTCCACACTGTTCCGCTTGCCGCAAGTGCCCAAGAGCCACGGCAAGGGCTTCACCCTGGCGCAGAAGATGGTCGGCCGCGCCTGCGGCCTGCCCGAAGGCCAGGGCGTGCTGCCCGGCACCTATTGCGAGCCGAAGATGACCAGCGTCGGCTCGCAGGACACCACGGGCCCGATGACCCGCGACGAGCTGAAAGACCTGGCCTGCCTGGGCTTCAGCGCCGACCTGGTGATGCAGTCGTTCTGCCACACGGCGGCCTATCCGAAGCCGGTGGATGTGAAGATGCACCACGAGCTGCCCGACTTCATCAGCACCCGCGGCGGCATTTCGCTGCGTCCCGGTGACGGCATCATTCACAGCTGGCTCAACCGCATGCTGCTGCCCGACACGGTTGGCACCGGTGGAGACAGCCACACCCGTTTCCCCATCGGCATCAGCTTCCCGGCAGGTTCCGGCCTGGTGGCGTTTGCCGCCGCCACCGGTGTGATGCCGCTGGACATGCCTGAATCGGTGCTGGTGCGCTTCAAGGGCCAGATGCAGCCCGGCGTCACGCTGCGCGATCTGGTGCACGCGATTCCGCTGTACGCCATCAAGGCCGGTCTGCTGACGGTGGAGAAAAAGGGCAAGAAGAACATCTTCTCGGGCCGCATCCTGGAAATCGAAGGTTTGCCCGACATGAAGGTCGAACAGGCTTTCGAACTGTCAGACGCGTCTGCCGAGCGCTCCGCCGCCGGTTGCACGGTGAAACTGAACAAGGAGCCGATCATCGAGTACATCAACTCGAACATCGTGCTGCTAAAGAACATGATCGCCAACGGCTACGCCGACGCGCGCACCATCGCCCGCCGCATCAAGGCGATGGAAGCCTGGCTGGCCGACCCGCAGCTGCTCGAAGGTGACGCCGACGCCGAATACGCGGCCGTCATCGAGATCGACCTGGCCGAGATCGTCGAGCCCATCGTCTGCTGCCCGAACGACCCGGACGACGCCAAGACACTGTCCGACGTGGCCGGCGCGAAGATTGACGAAGTCTTCATCGGCTCGTGCATGACCAACATCGGTCACTTCCGTGCGGCATCGGAGTTGCTCAAGGGCAAGCGCGACATCCCGGTCAAGCTGTGGATGGCGCCGCCCACCAAGATGGACGCCAAACAGCTGTCCGACGAAGGCCACTATGGCGTGTTCGGTGCGGCCGGCGCGCGCATGGAGATGCCGGGCTGCTCGCTGTGCATGGGCAACCAGGCGCAGGTGAAGGAGGGCGCGACCGTGATGTCCACCAGCACGCGCAACTTCCCCAACCGGCTGGGCAAGAACAGCAATGTCTACCTGGGTTCGGCCGAACTGTCTGCCATTTGCTCCAAGCTCGGTCGCATCCCGACACGCGAGGAGTACCTGATCGACATGGGCGTGCTCAGCGCCAACGGTGACAAGGTTTACAAGTACCTGAACTTCGACCAGATCGCCGAATACGTCGACGCCGCCAAGGGCGTTGCTGCCTGATTCGGCTGGGCGGGTGGTTCAGTCCTGACCTCAGGCCTGATCCCGCCCGACCCTAGACGGTGGCTGCCAGCCTCCCTTACCGACCGAGCCCTGCCTGTTGACCGCCGGCAGGGCTTTTTTGTGCGCGGCTCGAAGTGGACCCCTAGAGGCTGTAGGGGCGAAAAAAGTAGCTTATTCTGCCTCTATCCAGCGTCAGATGGTGATTTGTTGCTAACAAATCAGGACTCTCTCATCGAGCCAGCGGCTTTTGCTTACTTGCCGCCGTCGGCGCGCAGCAGTTTCAGGCGCTGCGCCACCAGCATCGACCAGCGGTTGAAGGCGTCACGGGCGTAGGCCCAGGCCTGGAATGAATTCAGGTAGCCGTTGACCCAGGTTTCGGCGGCGCCGGCGGCGCCCGAATTCAGGTCGCTGGCGTATTTGCGGCCGATCTCGGTATCGCGGCATTCGCCCAGAATCTTGCCGTCGGCGCCATCGCGGAACTGCATTTCCATGCCGGTCTCGCCCATGTAAGGCGTGGAGCCGGCCGGCCGGCCAGTAGCTACGCCAGAACCCGCTTCGGCAATGAACGCGTAGGGGATCAGGGTGCCTGCCAAGCTCTCGGTGACCACCGTGGGCACCAGATCGGTCAACGCAATACGGATCACCAGCACGCCAGGGCCGGTCTGCTCCACCACCTGCATCACAGGTTTGAGATCCTTGACCAGCGCGCTGTGGAAATAGTCAGTGAGTGTCTTCAGGTCGCTCGGGTCAACGGTTTGGGGCGCGGCTGTGCCAGCAGGCTTGAGCGAGACGACGATGCGTGAAACCAGTACTTTGTTGTACAGGGTGGCGTTCAGATTCGGCTCACGCCAGCACTGGATGCCTTCGCCCCAAGGTGTGGTTTTCAGCCGGCCGTAGTCACTCAGAAACCCGCTTCGGGTCAGGCGCGCGGTGTCGGTCGCTGTGATCTGGCTGTTACTGGCCGCCGGGGCGCTGGATGCGGCGCCCGGCGAGCCGGTGGCGCAGCCGGCCAGCAGCGCGGCGCTGAGCAAAAAACAGGGCGCGAGCGCGCGAAGAACAGGGCGAATGGTCGGGCTGGAACGAGGCGTCACGGTGATTTCCGGAGGGTTGATCGGCATGATCATAAGGGGATGAGGCGGCGGCGCGGCCGACGCTGTTCCGGTCTGTCGGTTCAGGGCAAAACGCGGACGATCAGGGCCCCTTCAGCCGGGCCGGTCATCGGAATGCGCACCCGCAGCGGGCTGCCGGGCGCCACCTGCAGGGCATCGCCGTCCAGGCTTTGCATCTGCTCCAGTGTGACGTAGCGGTTGCCGGCCGGGTGGATGATTTCCAGCGTGTCGCCGACGGCAAAGCGGTTTTTCGTCTCGACTTCGGCCCAGCCGTCGCCGGTGGCCCGGACTTCGCCGACGAACTGGCTGTGGCGAACCTCGGAGCTGCCGCTTTCGTAATTCTGATAGTCCTGGGCCGGCCGGCGCTGCAGAAAGCCGGCGGTGTAGCCGCGGTTGGACAGCGCTTCCAGGTCGGTGATCAGCGCCGGGTTGAACGGCCGGCCCGCCGCCGCGTCGTCAATGGCGCGCCGGTAGGTCTGCGCGGTGCGCGACACGTAGTACTGGCTCTTGGTGCGACCCTCGACCTTGAGCGAATCGACGCCGATCTGTACCAGCCGCTCCACGTGCTCCACCGCACGCAGATCCTTGCTGTTCATGATGTAGGTCCCGTGCTCGTCTTCCATAATCGGCATCAGCTGGCCCGGGCGTTCTTTTTCTTCGAGCAGGTAGACCCGGTCGGCCAGCGGGTGGCGCTCGCCGCCGCCGCAGGCCGAAAAAGCGCCCTCGGCTGTCTGTTGGGCTTCGGCAAAGCTGAAGTCGCTTTCCATCCGGACCGGCTGCACTTCGCCGGCGTCGTTTTCCTGCGTGCCTTCCTGCGCCGCGTAGTTCCAGCGGCAGGCGTTGGTGCAGGTGCCCTGATTCGGGTCGCGCCGGTTGAAGTAGCCCGACAGCAGGCAGCGGCCCGAATAGGCGATGCACAGCGCGCCGTGGACAAAGACTTCGAGCTCCATGTCGGGACATTCCTGGCGGATGGCTTCGATCTCATCCAGGCTCAGCTCGCGCGACAGGATGATGCGTTTCACGCCCACCTTCTGCCAGAACTTCACCGCCATGTGGTTCACCGTGTTGGCCTGCACCGACAGGTGGATCGGCACTTCGGGCCAGTTGCCGTCCTGCATGCGCTCGAGCACCATCATGATCAGGCCGGGGTCGGCCATGATCAGGCCGTCGGGCTTCATTTCGATCACCGGCTCGATGTCGCGCAGATAAGTGCGAACCTTGTCGTTGTGCGGCAGCAGGTTGCTGGTGACGAAGAACTTCTTGCCACGCGCATGCGCCTCGGCAATGCCCTGGCCGATCTGTTCGAGCTTGAATTCGTTGTTGCGCGCACGCAGGCTGTAGCGCGGCTGGCCGGCGTAAACGGCGTCAGCGCCAAAGTCGTAGGCAGCGCGCATCTTGGCAAGCGAGCCGGCAGGCAGCAGCAGTTCAGGGGTTTTCATGGCTGGATTGTCGGCGCCTGGCGTCCACAGTGCCGGTGGCGGGGCAGAAAGCTGCCAATTGACGGATCGGTCGGGTTGCCGCAGGGGTGTCGAACCGGCTCGGTCCGGGGCGGTACCCCTGGAGTATCCCGGAGGCCATTTTTGAATAAAAAGTGCCCATATCCAGCGTCAAATGGTATTTTGTTGCTATGAATACTGGAATGCAAAGCCAGCGCTTCAACCCTGCGCACAGGGCAGGCCGGGGGTGTTGCACCACTCGCTCCAGCTGCCGGCGTACAGCGCCGCACGGCCCAGGCCGGCGACTTCCATCGCCAGCAGATTGGGCACGGCGCTGACACCGCTGCCGCAGTGATGCACCACGCCGGCCGGGTCCTGGCCGGCCAGCAGGGCGTTGAACTCGGCTTTCAGCACATCGGCGGGCTTGAATTTGCCGTCGGCGCCGATGTTCTGGCCGAACGGGCGGTTGAGTGCGCCGGGAATGTGGCCGGCCACCGGGTCGAGCGGCTCCATCTCGCCCCGGAAGCGCGGCGTGGCCCGGGCGTCCAGCAGGGTCTGCGTTGCGCGCCCGAGCGATGCCGCCACTTCGGCCGTGGTCGCGAGGCGGGCTTTTTCGTCTGACAAGGCAAAGCGGGCAGCCGGTCGCACCGTTGCGGCGCCGGTTTCCACCGTGCCGCCCGCCTGCTGCCAGGCCTGCAGCCCGCCATCAAGCACCGCTACGGCCTCGTGTCCGGCCCATTTCAGCATCCACCACAGGCGTCCGCAGTAGTTGGCGCCGTTGCGGTCATAGACCACCGCCTGCAGCGTGTTGTCGAAGCCCACGCTCGCCAGCCAGGCAGCGAGCACCTCGCGCCCGGGCAGCGGATGGCGGCCACCGTTTGCCGCGTCAGTCGGGTCTTTGGCGCTCAGGTTGCGGTCCAGATGGGCCTGCACCGCGCCGGGAATGTGCGCCTGGGCAAACAGGGTGTCGGCAGCGGTCGGCTGCATCAGGTCGAAGCTGCAGTCGAAGACCATCAGCGGCGCGCTGGCAGCTTGCAGGGCCATCAGTTCTTCGGCGGAAATCAGCGTGGTGAAGGTCGGGGGCGGGGTGGACATGGTTCAGTGCTCCTCGGCGGGCGGGTTGGGCAGGGCGCGGGCGCGCAGGAAGGTGGCGGCAATGCCGCTGGCAATGATCAGCGCCATGCCCGCCCAGCCGATCAGCGGGATCTGGTCACCGAAGAACAGCATGCCGAACAGGCCGGCAAAGATGATGCCCGAATACTGCAGGTTGGCCACCACCAGCGTCGCGCCGTGGCTGTAGGCGCGCGTCATGCTCAACTGGCCCAGTGCCGCCAGCACGCCGATCGGCAGCAGCCACAGCGCCTGCGGCCAGGTCCACGGCGTGAGGCCGGTGAACAGTGTGCCGACCGCACCGGCGACCGTGGCGCCGATCGAAAAATAAAGCACCGTGCGCACGATGGGCTCGCCCACCCGGCCCAGCGCGGCCACCTGCAGGTAGGCAAAGGCCGCGCCCAGCCCCGACAACAGCCCGATCAGCCCGGCGAATACCTGGTTCTGCTCGATCGTCGGCCGCAGCATCATCACCACGCCGACGAACCCGGCCAGCACCGTCAGCACGACCGGCCCCTGGCGGCCGATGTCCTGCAGCCGGCCCATGATCAGCGTGCCACCCACCAGGAAAGCCGCCACCCAGATGCCGCTCATGTAGTTCAGCGTCATCGCGGTGGCCAGCGGCAGGTGCTCGATGGCGTAGAACCAGGCGGTGAGCGCCGCGACACCGACGATGCTGCGCCAGACGTGCATCATCGGCACCTTTGTGGTGACCGACACGCGTTGTGCCCGGCACCACACCAGCATGAAAACCACGCCAATGGCGCCGCGATAGGCCACCAGTTCCACCGTGTGGAAGTGCACGGCGGCGAATTTGATGCACACGCTCATGCTCGCAAAGAAGAGCGAGGCCGCGACCATCCACCAGGCTTGCAAAATAAGGCCTTTCGGTGGCTAAAAGTGGGTCAACCCAGCGTCAGATGGCGCTTTGTTGCTATCAGGTGCGAAGCGGAGACAGGTTCATCTTGCCCCGGTACCACTCGTGGAAGTGCTGCATGCCATCTTCCATCGGGCTCTGGTAGGGGCCCGCCTCGTTGTCGCCGCGCTGCATCAGCGCGCGCCGCCCGGCATCCATGCGCTCGGCAATCTCGTCGTCTTCCAGGCAGGTTTCCATGTACGCGGCCTGCTGCGCTTCGACGAACTCGCGCTCGAAGGCGACGATGTCTTCCGGGTAGTAGAACTCCACCATGTTCAGCGTCTTCTGCGGCCCCATCGGGTGCAGGGTGGAGACGGTTAGCACGTGCGGGTACCACTCGACCATGATGTGCGGGTAGTAGGTGAGCCAGATCGCGCCAAACCTGGGTGCCTCGCCGTTGCGGTACTGCAGTAACTGCTGGTGCCAGCGTTCGTAGACGGGGCTGCCGGCGCGGCCCTGCCAGTTGTTCACGCCGACGGTCTGCACCGAGTATTCGGGCTTGAACTCCCACTGCAGGTCGTCGCAGGTGACCACGCTGCCCAGCCCGGGGTGGAAGGGGCCGACGTGGTAGTCCTCCAGATAGACCTCGATGAAGGTCTTCCAGTTGTAGTTGCATTCGTGCAGTTCCACACGGTCGAGGGAGTAGCCGCTGAAGTCGAGATCGGCACGCGGCCCCATGCCCGCCAGATCGGCGGCGATGTCGCGCCCGCTGTCTTCAAACAGCAGGCCGTTCCATTCGCGCAGCGGGTAGCGGGCCAGGTCCAGGCAGGGGTCCTGGGCGAAATGCGGCGCGCCCAGCAGTTTGCCGTTGGCCGCGTAGGTCCAGCGGTGCAGCGGGCAGACGATGTTGCCGCCGGCACTGCCCTTCTGGCTGTTGTGCAGGGAGCCCCGCCCTTTGAGCATCACGGCCTGACGGTGGCGGCAGACGTTGGAGATGAGTTCGATGCCGGCGGACGTGTGCACCAGCGCGCGGCCCTCGCCCTCATGCGGCAGCGCGTAATAGTCGCCCGGCTCGGGGATGGCAGCCCGGTTGCCCACGTAGCGCGGACCGGACGCAAAAATGGTCTCCAACTCGCGCTGGTAGAGCGCTTCGTCGAAGTAGCTTGAAACTGGTAGTTGGCTTGCGGCCTGCTGCAGTTGAAGACTTAAATCAGACATGGGTGACCTGACCTAGAGACTCCCCCTATGAAGGGGCAGGTTGGGCGCCGAATCCGTGGATGCAGGCGGTACTGAATGAGCCGGCAGCGCCGCCGGAATGAGGGTGCATTGTACCCGCCGGCCCTGGCGGCAGACCCGCCGCCGCGCAAAGGCCGGCGGTCCGCAAGGGCGGCTGTCGGCCCGCTGCAAGCTGTCCAGCCTAAAATGGCAGGTTTTCCCGTCCGGACCGACTGCATGCCCAAGGCCAACCCCTCCGCCGAGCCGAAGAACCCGCCAGCCAGCTATGAGGCGGCTTTGCAGGAACTGGAGCAGCTGGTCAGTCAGCTCGAAGCCGGCCAGATGCCGCTCGATCAGCTGCTGACCGGCTACCAGCGCGGTGCGCAGTTGCTGACGTATTGCCGCGACCGGCTCGAAGCGGTGGAAAACCAGATCAAGGTGCTGGACGAGGGAGTGCTCAAGACGTGGACGCAAGGGTGAGGGAGCAGGACAACAGTTTTTCCCGCTGGAGCCAGCGCCAGCGCGACCGGGTGGAGCAGGCGCTGTCAGCTTGGCTGGTTGCCGATGCACCGGCCGGCCTGGGCGAGGCGATGCGCTACGCGGTGCTGGACGGCGGCAAGCGCCTGCGCCCGCTGCTGGTGCTGGCCGCGGCCGAGGCCGTGGGTGTCACGGAAGAGGGGGCGGGCGGGTCGGCCAGCCTGCGCGCCGCCTGCGCGGTCGAACTGATCCACGCCTATTCGCTCGTGCACGACGACATGCCTTGCATGGACAACGACGTGCTGCGGCGCGGCAAACCGACGGTGCATGTGCGCTTTGGCGAAGCCCAGGCCCTGCTGGCCGGCGACGCGCTGCAGGCGCTGGCATTTGAGCTGCTGACGCCAACTGACGGCGACATCGCGGCGGCTGTGCAGGCAAACCTGTGCCGACTGCTGGCGTGCGCTGCCGGCTACGCCGGCATGGCGGGCGGCCAGGCCATTGATCTGGCCAGCGTCGGCCAGGTGCTCACGCTGGCGCAGCTGCAGCAGATGCACCACCTGAAAACCGGTGCGCTGCTCAGGGCCAGCGTGCAGATGGGCGCTGCCTGCGCGGGTGACGTCCCGGCTCCTGTGATGGCGAGCCTGACCACCTATGGCAATGCCGTCGGGCTGGCCTTCCAGGTGGTTGATGACATTCTTGATGTGACCGCCAGTGCGGCCACCCTGGGCAAGACCGCCGGCAAGGATGCCGCAGCCGACAAGCCCACTTTCGTCTCGCTGATGGGGCTGGAGCGCTCGCAGGCGTTCGCGCAATCGCTGCTGGATCAGGCGCTGGTGGCGCTGGATGCCAGCACGCTTGAGCCGCAACGGGTGGAAACCCTTCGCGCGCTGGCGTTGGCAATGGTCCGGCGCGACCAGTGACAAAATGGCCGAGAAAGACATGACCCGACTTCTGGAATCGATCAACGACCCCGCCGACCTGCGCCGCTTGCCGCGTGCGCAGTTGCAGTCCGTGGCCGACGAGCTGCGCGCCTGCGTGCTCGACAACGTCTCGCGCACCGGGGGGCACCTCAGCTCCAACCTGGGCACCGTGGAGCTCACGGTGGCCTTGCACTATGTGTTCAACACGCCCGAAGACCGGCTGGTCTGGGACGTGGGCCACCAGACCTATCCGCACAAGATCCTGACCGGCCGGCGCGAGCGCATGACCACGCTGCGCCAGCTCGGCGGCCTGAGCGGTTTTCCGCAGCGCGCCGAAAGTCCCTACGACACCTTCGGCACCGCCCATTCGTCCACCAGCATCTCGGCGGCGCTGGGCATGGCGCTGGCCGCGCGCCAGAAGGGCGAATCGCGCCACAGCGTGGCCATCATCGGAGACGGCGCCATGACCGCCGGCATGGCGTTCGAGGCGCTGAACAACGCCGGTGTCGAAGACTGCCGGCTGCTGGTCATCCTGAACGACAACGACATGTCGATCAGCCCGCCGGTCGGCGCGCTCAATCGCTACCTGGCGCAGCTGATGAGCGGTCAGTTCTATTCGGCGGCCAAGAACGTCGGCAAGAACGTGCTGCGCGTCGCGCCGCCGCTGTTCGAACTGGCCAAGCGGCTGGAGGAGCATGCCAAGGGCATGGTCGTGCCCGCCACGCTGTTCGAGAAGTTCGGCTTCAACTACGTCGGTCCGATTGACGGGCACGACCTGGAGTCGCTGATCCCGACGCTGGAGAACATCCGGCAGTTGCGCGGTCCGCAGTTCCTGCACGTCGTCACCAAAAAGGGGCAGGGCTACAAGCTGGCCGAGGCCGATCCGGTTGCCTATCACGGTCCGGGCAAGTTCGACCCGGCCGTGGGCCTGGTGGCGCCGTCCGCGCCGCCAAAGACCACGTTCACCCAGGTATTCGGCCAATGGCTGTGCGACACGGCGGCTGCCGATCCGCGACTGGTCGGCATCACGCCGGCGATGCGGGAAGGATCGGGGCTGGTCGAGTTCGAGAAGCGGTTTCCCGGCCGGTATTACGACGTCGGCATTGCCGAGCAGCACGCAGTCACCTTTGCCGCCGGTCTGGCCTGCGAGGGGCTCAAGCCCGTGGTCGCGATCTACTCCACCTTCCTTCAGCGGGCCTATGACCAGCTGATCCATGACGTGGCCATCCAGAATCTCCCGGTCGTCTTTGCGCTGGACCGGGCCGGTCTGGTGGGTGCGGACGGAGCCACCCATGCCGGCGCGTATGACATTCCGTTCGTGCGCTGCGTGCCGAACTTGGCGCTGGCCTGCCCGGCCGACGAGCGCGAGTGCCGGCAGCTGCTGTCGAGCGCCTTTGCGCAGAACGGCCCGGTCGCGGTGCGCTACCCGCGTGGTGCCGGTGCCGGTGTTGCCACCCTGCCCGGACTGGAGCCCTTGCCGATCGGGGTCGGCGAAATCCGCCGCAAGCGCGTCGGCGCTGCCGAAGGCGCCTGCAAAGGTGTTGCCATCCTGGCTTTCGGGACCTTGCTGTACCCGGCTCTGGCAGCGGCAGAAAGACTCAACGCCACGGTTGTCAACATGCGATGGGTCAAGCCGCTGGACGTGGCCTTGCTGCTGGAAGTGGCCGCAACCCACGAAGCCCTGGTGACGGTCGAAGAAGGCGCCGTGATGGGCGGCGCGGGCAGTGCCGTCGGCGAGGCCCTGCAAGCGGCGGGCGTCGTCAAGCCGCTGCTGCAGCTCGGATTGCCCGATGTATTCATCGAGCACGGCGACCCGGTCAGGCTGCTCGCGATGCAGGGGCTGGACGCCGCCGGCATCGAGCAATCGGTGCGGGATCGCTTTGCAGCCTTGATCGACACACCCAGGCCTGCGCTCAAAGTCGTGGGTTAAGCGGCCATTGCCGTTGGGCACCAGATTGGGGCGGCCAGCGGGCGGGATTTCGGCATTTCCTGGCGCGTTTGACCCTATCTTCCTTGGGTAAACGCGAAGTGTCTTGAGTGATCGACCTCGTACAATGACTGAGGACTTCCCTTGGTCCTCGGGGCGCATGCGTGCTTCGGGAAATTTGAAACGATTAACAGGAGATACAGATATGGATCGTCGTTCAGTCATCAAAAATGCCGGCCTTGCCGGCGTGCTGGCCGCTGGTGCCGCGCCCGCCATCGTGCATTCCCAGACCGCCATCCGCTGGCGCATCGCGTCGAGCTTCCCGAAGTCGCTGGACACCCTGTTCGGCGTCTGTGACGTGTTCGCCAAGAAGGTCAGCGAGATGACGGGTGGCAAGTTCACCATCACCACGCACGCGGCCGGCGAACTGATGCCCGCGTTCGGCGTGCTGGACGGTGTGTCCAACGGCACGGTCGAGATGGCCAACACGGCGTCTTACTACTTTTTTGGCAAGGACCCGACTTACGCACTGGATTGCGCCATTCCCTTTGGTCTGAACGCACGTCTGATGACTGCCTGGATGTATCAGGGCAACGGCCTGAAGCTCACCCGTGAGCACTTTGCCAAGAGTGGCATTGTGAACTTCCCGATGGGCAATACCGGTGTGCAGATGGGCGGCTGGTATCGCAAGGAAATCAAGTCGGTGGAAGACCTGAAGGGCCTGAAATTCCGCGTTGGCGGTTTCGGCGGCAAGGTGCTGGCACCGCTGGGCGTTGTGCCCCAGAACATCCCCGGTGGCGAAATCTACCAGTCGCTGGAAAAAGGCACAATTGACGCCGCCGAGTGGGTGGGCCCGTACGACGACCTGAAGCTGGGCTTCAACAAGGTCGCGCCACACTACTACTACCCCGGCTGGTGGGAAGGTGGCCCGCAGCTGTCGCTGTATGTCAACCAGAAGGCCTACAACGGCCTGTCCAGCGAATACAAGGCCATCATTGAAAACGCGGCAGCCTTTGCCCATACCGACATGATGGCCCGCTACGACGCCTGGAACCCGGGTGCGCTGAAGACCCTGGTTTCCAGCGGCGTCAAACTGCATCGCTTCCCGAAAGACGTGATGGATGCGGCCTTCAAGTCAGCGATGACGGTCTATGCCGAACTGAACGACACCAACCCCGCCTGGAAGAAGATCTACGAAGATTACTCAAACTTCCGTCGCGATGGCAACCTGTGGTTCCGTTTTGCCGAAGCGTCGTTCGACGACTTCATGCAAGCCCAGAAACTGTAATCACAGCTCGCAAGCGGGTGCCGGGGTGGATTCCCCGACACCTGCCCAACAAAAAGGCCCCGCAGTTGCGGGGCCTTTTTGTTGGGTTGATTGAAAGACCCCGCTACCTGGAGCGGGGAGGCAGGCCGGCCTATTTGGACTTGGCCTTTTCGTCCTTCATCGACTCCAGCAAAGCCTTCATCGGGTCATCTCCGCCCGCGGCGCCGGCTGACGGCGCTGCAGCGGGCGTATCGGTCTTGCTGGCCGGTGGCAAGTCGAAGCCGCGCATCGGGTTGGGATCGTCACTGCGGAAGCCGCCCGTACCTTCATAACCGCCCCTGTCCTGCTGGATCTTCATCTGCATCTGCTGCAGCGCCTTGTCAGCGTCGATTTTCACGACCTTCTCAATGCCGCCGGTGACCAGTGTCGGGAAAATGATCACGGCCGCCACCATTACCAGCTGCACGATGATGAAGGCGATGGAGCCCTTGTAGATCTCCATCGTCTCGACAGCCTTGATCGTGGCGCCGGTGACGCGGTCCTGATAATCCTTCTTGGCCGCCACGCTCCGCAGGTAGAACAGCGCGAAGCCGAACGGTGGTGTCAGGAAGGATGTCTGCAGGTTCATCGCGATGATGACGCCGAACCACACAAGCGTCATCTCGGGCGGTGTGCCTTCGGGCAGCAGGCTGCCCAGCATCTTGTTGGCCACGG
This sequence comes from Burkholderiaceae bacterium, assembly GCA_014879655.1. GTDB lineage: Bacteria > Pseudomonadota > Gammaproteobacteria > Burkholderiales > Burkholderiaceae_C > JACSRS01. Next base: position 14,103 of record JACSRS010000138.1, on the reverse strand, counting down.
GCGCCAGGATCGGGATCACGATGAAGGCGATCTCGAAGAAGTCGATGAACATGCCCAGCACGAAGATCAGGATGTTGACGACGATCAGGAAGCCCATCGCGCCACCCGGCATGTTGTCAAACAGGTGCTCAACCCAGATGTGGCCGTCAGCGGCATTGAAGGTGAAGCTGAAAACGGTCGAACCCACCAGGATGAACAGCACGAAAATCGACAGGCGGGCGGTATTGTCCAGCGCCTGGATCAGCAGCGACATTTTGAGTTTGCCGCGAGCAACTGCCATGATGAGCGCGCCCAGTGCGCCCATGGCGCCACCCTCGGTCGGCGTCGCGATGCCCAGGAAGATCGTGCCCAGTACCAGGAAGATCAGCACCAGCGGCGGGATCATCACAAAGGTGACGCGCTCGGTCAGGCGCGATAGCAGTCCGATCTTGAAAGCGTGATTGAGCAGCGCCAGTGCCAGCGCCAGCACCGACGCCACCGTCAGCGACATGATCAGCACTTCATCGCCAGGGGCCGGCAACTCACGCCCGATCAGCGGGTTCATGACGCGCTGGTGCACCTGTGACCACGCATAGCCAGCAACGCCGCAGAGTGTCAGCAGCACCACCAACGATTTGTGGCCGCTGGCTCCGTTCTCTTCACGGTAGATACGCGCTTCCGGCGGCAGGGCAGGCACCATTTTGGGCTTGAAAATCGCGACCAGCACGACAAAGAACAGGTACAGACCCACCAGCATCAAACCGGGGATCAGCGCGCCAGAATACATGTCGCCCACCGAACGGCCCAGCTGGTCAGCCAGCACGATCAGCACCAGTGACGGCGGAATCGCCTGCGCCAGCGTGCCGGATGCCGTGATCGCGCCGGTGGCAATCGTCCGGTTGTAGCCATAGCGCAGCATGATGGGCAGCGAGATCAGGCCCATCGAAATCACTGCCGCAGCGACCACGCCGGTGGTGGCTGCCAGTAATGCGCCCACCAGAATCACCGCAATGGCCAGACCACCGCGCACCGGGCCGAAAACCTGGCCCACGGTCTCCAGCAGGTCTTCCGCCATGCCGGATCGCTCCAGAATGATGCCCATCAGGGTAAAGAAGGGAATCGCCAGCAAGGTGTCGTTCTGCATGATGCCGAACACGCGCAGTGGCAACGCCTGGAACAGGTTGCTGTTGAACATGCCGGCTTCCATGCCGATCAGGCCGAACAGCAGGCCGGTAGCCGCCAGGCCGAAAGCGACCGGAATGCCCGACAGCAGGAAGGTGAAAAGACCCGCGAACATCAGCGGGACGAAGTATTGGGAGAGGAACGTGGCTTCCATGATTTACTTTGCTCCCGCCGCTTTTTGTTCGGCTTCCAGCGCCAGTTCTTCGGCGAGAAGTTCTTCGTCGGATTTGTGGGCTTCCATGCTGTGAGGTTCGGGAATCGCGCCGGTCAGAAACGCCAGACGCTTGATCAGTTCCGACACGCCTTGCAACAGCAAAAAGGCGAAGCCAACCGGCATGAGCAGGAACACCGGCCAGCGGATCAGGCCGCCTGCGTTGGACGACATTTCGCCGGTGGACCAGGCGTTGGTGAACAGCGGCCAGCTCAGATCGATCAGGATCAGGCACAGCGGCGTCAGCACGAAAACAATGCCCAACGAATCGATGATCGCATTGGTCCTGCGGGACATCTTGCTGGACACAAAGTCAATGCGAACATGCACGTTGCGCAAGAAGGCGTAGCCCGCACCCAGCATGAACACGCCGGCAAACAGATACCACTGGATTTCCAGCCAGGAGTTGGAACTGACGTCAAAGATCTTGCGGATGATGGCGTTGCCGGCACTGATCAGGACCGAGCCCAGAATCAGCCAGCGCACCAGCTTGCCGATGAGATCGCTGAAACGGTCGATCAGACCGGACAGACCGAGGAATAGACTCATGTTGTCTCCAATGTTAGAGATGTCGGGCTGCTACCAGCCTCGAATCCGCTGGGGTTCGACTCCCTCTGAGGATGGGGGATTCTAAGTTTGTTTGCCAGAGGTCAAACCATGAAAAGTTTTCCAAGGCTGTTGAATTCCCGTTTGCAGGCGAATTGTTTTTTCGGAAGAGGAGGGTGGATTTGTGCAAACTGAAAATGCCGATCTCTTGAATGATCCGTCGATCCGTCAGGCGGGCCGGGCGCTGCTTTCGCTCGCGCTGATGGACGCGCGCAACCGCAACCTGCAGTTGCTGTCGGCATTTGAACAGGCCGTCGATTCCGCATCAGAAGCCGGCCAGCCGGTCGAACCGTCCGCAGGCGCGCAAGCACAGTGGCTGCTGGGGCGCGCGGGCTGGTTCGCGGAATCCTGGCTGGGGCGCAACACCCAGCGGTCGCTCGGCGTTGCCTGCCCGGCGCAGCCCACACGCACCGCGTCAATTGCGCCGTGGACCGACGCCTGCTGGCACATGGATGCCGGCTGGTTCGATCCGGCGCCCGCAGGGGCGCTGCCCGATTCGCAGTCTTTGCGGACCTTTCTGCTCGACACGCTGGAAATATCTCTGGAACTGCTCGACAAGACGCCGGAAACCGACGATGCGCTGTATTTCTTCCGGCTGGCGCTGTTTGTGGAAGACCTCACCGGCGAGCGGCTGATCACGCTGGCGCAGTCTTGCGGGGTCCCGCTGCGTCTGGAACGTCCGGCCGTTGCTGCGCCGCGCGACCCGGTCGGGGTGCCGGCGGCGCGCTGGAATCTGGGGTCGGCCCCCGGGGGTTTTGTGCCGGACAACGAAAAGTGGGCGCATGAAGTCCGGGTGCCCGAATTCGAGATCGACGCGCAACCGGTGACCTGGGCCCAGTTCCTGGAGTTTGTCAGCGATGGCGGGTACGACCGCCCGGAATGGTGGGGCGAGCAGGGGTGGGCCTGGCTGCGATCAGCGCCGGGCGGCCGGCGCGGCCCGCGCCATGTCGAGCAGCTCGGCGCGGTGACCCGGGCAGGAGGCGCTGGCGCGGTGCAGCAGACGCAGTTCGGTCAGGGCCTGCGTGCGGCCGGCCATCACCCGGTGACGCACGTGACCTGGTGGGAAGCCGACGCCTGGTGTCACTGGGCCGGGCGTCGCCTGCCCGACGAGGCCGAGTGGGAACTGGCCGCACACGCGGCGGCGCGCAGGGGATTTGTCTGGGGCAGCGTGCACGAGTGGACGGCGACCAGTTTTCAGCCCTATCCCGGATTCGCGTCCGACCCCTGGGCCGCGTATTCACAGCCTTATTTCGGTCGGGCCCGCGCGGTTCGCGGCGCTTCCTGGTCGACGCGCCGCCGCTGGGTGTACCCGAAATTCCGCAGCTTTGCGCTGCAGGATGCTGATGAGCACTTTGTCGGATTCCGCTCCTGTGCTCTGTGACGGCTCCAACGCCTGGAAAGTCACTTATCAGTAGCAGTGGCAGACGATTTTACGCTGGCTACTGCCTCTTTTTCCTTGAAAATGACCACCAGGGGAGCTGATGGGTCAGTGCCTGAACTTCACCGCAATGGGCGATCTGGTAGCCCGGCAACGCTGCCATCTGCGCCCGCCAGCCGGCGCTTTGCAGGACTTGGCGCAGGGCCGTAACCGCCGGCAGTTCAAGCGCCGATTTCAGGCAGACGAGGTGGTAGTCCTCCTGCGCGAGTGCGACGAAGTCCAGGCCGCGTGAGCGCGCCGCGCCTTCGATCCCTAGACCCGCGTCGCCCGCGCCCGAGGCCACAGCCTGCGCGACCGCCGCATGGGATGGCTCGTTGTGGCCATCCCCGGCAAGGTCAGCGGGGCGCAGACCCGCATCGGCCAGCAGTTCTTCCAGCAGCACCCGGGTGCCGCTGCCCGGTGCACGCAGCACGAAGCGCGCGCCCTTGTGCACAGCATCGGCCATCGACCGGATGTCCAGCGGATTGCCGGGCGCGACGATCAGCCCCTGCGTGCGCCGGCCAAAACCGATGATCTTGTGCAGACCTGGCTTGAGCAGCGGTTGATAGGTGCGCTGCGCCAGTGAGCCTTTGACAGGTTGTGGCCGGGTGTGAAAGCCCGCCATGATGCAACGGCCTGCATTCAGGGCGGCGATAGCGTCCACGCTGCCGGTGAAGTGGATGTCCAGGTGCAGGTTGTGTTCGCGTGCGGCCAGCCCCCGCAGGGCGGGCAGGGCGTCGTCATGGCTGGCATGCAGCTTCAGGATCGAAGCATCGGGGTCGAATGCCACCGCAAACGCGCGCTCCAGGTCGGCGCTCAACGCCTCGATCTGCGGCGCCAGCCGCGCCTGTGCCTGGCGTTCGGCCCACATCAGCTTGGCACCAAACGGTGACAGCCGGGCCGACTGGCCCTTTTCCCAGACGATCAGCTCGTTGCCCAGTTCGTCTTCCCAGCGTTTGAGCTCGCCCCAGACATGGCGGTACGACAGGCCGAGCGAACGCGCCGCAGCCGAAATGGAGCCGCTGGCCTCAACCGCCTGCAGCAGCGCCATCAGCGGGTGACGCACCAGCGCGGCGCCGGCTTCGCGGGACAAGGTGTAGTGGAGCTGGACCCTATGCACGGCGGAACATATCGCGGGGTTTTGATCGGGTGCCTACGATACCCGATCCCTTCAGTGCAACCATGTCCACTTTCTCTGAAAGCGCCGCCACCGCGCTGGCTCTCGTCACCCAGTTCGACCCTGACCTCTGGGCCATTGTGAAGCGCTCGATGGCGGTCAGCGTCACGGCCTGCCTGATCGCATTCGGGCTGGGGCTGGGGCTGGGCGCGTGGCTGGCCGTGGCGCGTTTCGCCGGTCGTGGCGCCGTGCTGACCGTGCTCAATACCTCGCTGGCGCTGCCTTCGGTGGTGGTGGGACTGCTGGTCTACCTGCTTTTGTCGCGAACCGGCCCGCTGGGCTTTCTGGGCTGGATGTTCAGCTTTCAGGCGATGGTGATCGCGCAGGTGATGCTGGTCGTGCCGGTGGTCACGGCGCTGACCCGCCAGGCGGTGGAAGACGCCGATCGCAGCCACGGCGAGCAGCTGCGGTCGATGGGCGCGGGCACGGCGCTGCGAGGCCTGCTGCTGGCCTGGGACGAGCGTTATGCACTGCTCACGGTGCTGATTGCCTCGTTCGGCCGCGCGATTTCGGAAGTGGGCGCGGTGATGATCGTCGGCGGCAACATTGACGGCTTCACCCGCGTGATGACCACGGCCATCGCGCTGGAGACGAGCAAGGGCGACCTGCCGCTGGCGCTGGCGCTGGGCCTGATCCTGCTGAGCGTCGTGCTCGCGCTCAATGCGCTGGTATCGCTGCTGCGCGGCTGGCGCGAGCGCGCCGATGGCGGCGCGACGGGCGTGGCGCCGGCGGTGGCCGCATGAAGCGGGATTGGCCGTTGATGCCGCCACAGGGCCCGCAAGGGTTGATCGACTCGTTGGCGCCTGCTGGCGGCGCCGGGCAGGCGTCGTCGCTGCTTTTTGATCTGCGCGATGTCAGCGTGCACCTGGGGGCAGTAACGGCGCTGGCCGGCGTGTCCTTGCGCATCGCCCCAGGCGAGCGCTTGGCACTGGTGGGCGCCAACGGCAGCGGCAAAAGCACGCTGCTGCGGCTGCTCAACGGTTTGCTGGAACCGGATGGCGGGCGCTGCTGGCGCAATCCGGCCAGCCGCCAGGCCATGCTGTTTCAGCGGCCGCATCTGTTGCGGATGTCGGCGCTGAACAACGTGGCGCTGGGCTTGTGGCTCAGCGGTGCGCGCTGGCACGCCGCGCGTGAGCGCGCCCAGGACGCGCTGCAGCGCTTCGGCCTTGCCGACCTGGCCGGGCGCAGCGGCCGGCGCCTGTCGGGTGGGCAACAGCAGCGGCTGGCGCTGGCGCGCGCGTGGGCCTGTCGGCCGGACGTGCTGCTGCTGGACGAACCCACCGCCAGCCTGGACCCGCACGCCAAACACGAGGTCGAGCGGCTGGTGGCGGCCTTTGCCGGTGGCGAGTTGTCGGATGCCGCGCAGCGCAAGCCCGTGTCGATGGTTTTTGCCAGTCACAACCTCGGCCAGGTCAAGCGACTGGCCTCCCGGGTGATCTACCTGGAGGGCGGGCGCGTCTGCGCAGACCTGAGCGTCAGCGATTTTTTCAATGGCCGTCTGCTGCAGGCGCAACACCCGGCTGCCCATTTGTTTGTCAAAGGAGAACTTCCATGAGAATTTTCAAGACTTTTTCGGCCCTGTCCAGCGTCAAGTGGCGTTGTCTTGCTATCGGTTTGATATTGTCCGGCGCCGCCCAGGCGCAGTCCATCGTGGTGTCGTCAACCACGTCGACCGAGCAGTCCGGCCTGTTCGCCTATCTGTTGCCCGAATTCAGGAAGTCCAGCGGCATGGACGTCAAGGTGGTGGCGCTGGGAACCGGCCAGGCCCTTGATCTGGCGCGCCGGGGCGACGCCGACGTGGTGTTTGTGCATGACAAGGTCGCCGAGGAAAAATTCGTGGCCGAGGGCTACGGCCTGAAGCGTCAGCCGGTGATGTACAACGATTTCGTGCTGATCGGGCCCAAGGGCGACCCGGTCGCGACCAGGGGCAACGACATCGTCGCGGCCCTGAAGAAGATCGGCGCCGCAAACGGCGCCTTCATCTCGCGCGGCGACAAGAGCGGCACCCATGCGGCCGAACTGCGCTTCTGGAAGATGGCGGGCCTGGAAAACGCCAAGGGCAGCGGCTACAAGGAGTGCGGCTGCGGCATGGGGCCGGCGCTGAACATGGCGGCTTCCACAGGCGCCTACGTGCTGGCCGACCGCGGCACCTGGCTCAATTTCAAGAACCGCGCCGATCTGGCGGTGCTGGTCGAGGGCGACAACCGGCTGTTCAACCAGTACGGCGTGATCATCGTCAATCCGGCCAGGCACCCGACGGTCAAGCTGGCTGACGCACAGAAGTTCGTCGACTGGCTGGTATCACCCGCGGGTCAGGGCGTGATTGCCAGCTACAAGATCGGTGGCGAGCAGCTGTTTTTCCCGAACGCCGACAAGTGACGGGTTGATGGGCCCGGCACCGGCCACCACGCCGGTTCAGTGGCGGGCCAGCTTGCGGTAGATCGTCGCGCGGCTGATGCCCAGATTGCGGGCAGCCAGCTGGATGTTGCCTTTGGCCTCGGTCACGGCCTTGCGGATCATCGCAATTTCCATGTCCTTCAGCCGGGCGCGACCGGGCATTGCCGACTTCGGATTTTCGGCGCTGCGCGTCAGTGACCGGGCTTGCAGCCGCAGGCCCGACCACAGCGGCAGTTCGATCGGATCGCCGGTCGAGCCGGCTGCGTCAAACAGCATCTGGTACGGCATGGCGAAGACTTCGCTGGCGTGCACACGAGTCTGCACCGAGCCACCCAGCGCCGGCATCATCTGCCGCGCCGGGGTGTTGCTGCCGGTGATCCAGCCATCGGTGTCCAGGCCGACGAGCCCGTCGGAGTCGTCGCCGGGCGGGTGACCCGGCCAGTTCAACCGCACCAGCAGCGCATTGGGCAGGCGCATCAGCAAGGCGTTTTCAATCGCCCGGGCCGACTGCGTGACCAGGTGGCGCAATTCGGGTCGTTCAGGTGCATCGATGCCGGTCAGGTCGAGCATGCCCACGCAGTCGCCGGCCGGTCCGAACAGCGGCGCGCCGGCACAGCTGTAGACCGAGGTGTCGGCAAAGAAGTGCTCGCCCCGGTGCAGCCAGACGGTCTGCCGCTCGATCAGCGCGGCGCCGATCGCGGTTGTGCCCACGGCGGCTTCTGACAGATCGACGCCGATGCGCGTGATCAGCGCGGCGCGGCGGTCACTGCGGTCGATCGGACCGTCCACGTGGACCACGGTGCCCTGCGCATTGGTCAGGATGGCAAAGTAACGCGTCTGCGCCAGCGCACGGCCCAGTGTCTGCATCACCGGCCGCGCAGCCGCCACCAGTGCGCTGCTGTCGTCCATCGCGCGCCGGGCAGCCGGCGCCGTGACCAGGTCAAACGCAACCGTTTGTTCGGGCCGATGACCCGCTGCCAGGCAGCGGCGCCAGGACCGCTCGATCCACGGTTCGATAGGAACCGGCAAGGCCGGCGCGCCCTCCTGCAGCAGCGCCCGGCGCGCGCCTGCAATCACGGCGAGCCGGTCACTGGCAAAGGCGGGAAGCTGGGGCGGGGGAGGCATCGGATATCGGATCGTCGGTCGGGGGTCATTGTGCGGGATTTTGCGAATCCCGTCGCCGGCGAACAGCGACGGGCCACATGTGACCTCCCCGCGATTCGTGTCGCAACTTGAGAATATCCGGCGAGGCTTATGTGAACCTCGGGTTATCCCTAGCGGCATCGGTTGCGAGCGGTCGAACAATGGCTATGCATTTCAATTCATAGGCAAGGTGCCCATCGGCGCCGCTACCCACAGGAGACACACATGCAAAAGGTGTTGCACATCAACGCAGACAAGTGTACCGGCTGTCTGCAGTGCGAAATGGCCTGTTCTTTCGAGAACTACGGCACCTTCGCCACCGCCAAATCCCGGATCAAGGTGTTCGATTTCCATCACACCGGAAAGAAGGTTCCCTACACCTGCACCCAGTGTGACGAAGCCTGGTGCCTGCATGCCTGCCCGGTCGAAGCCATCACGATGAACAAGTCGACCGGCGCGATGGAAGTCAACGAGGCAACCTGCGTCGGCTGCAAGGTCTGTACCATCGCCTGCCCGTTCGGCACCATCAATTACGTGCAGGAAACTGGCAAGGTGCAAAAGTGCGACCTGTGCGGCGGCGAGCCCGCCTGCGCCGAAGCCTGTCCCACGGGCGCCATCACCTTCATCGACGCCAACTGGTCGGGCCTGGGCAAGATGGCCGCGTGGGCCGACAAGCTCGGCAATCAACCCTCTGCTGCTTAAGGAGACTGCGATGTCATGGACTGGAAAAATCCTGCGGGTCAATCTGACCAAAGGCACGGTCGCGGTGGAGCCGACGAACATGGAATGGGCGCGCGCCTACATCGGCTCGCGCGGCCTCGGTACCAAGTATCTGGTGGAAGAAGTGGATGCCAAAGTCGATCCGCTCAGCCCCGACAACAAGATCATCTGGGCCACCGGCCCGCTGACCGGCACCATGGCCAGCACCGGCGGACGCTACACGGTGGTGACCAAGAGCCCGCTGACCGGCGCGGTGGCCTGCTCCAATTCGGGTGGCTACTGGGGCGCCGAGTTCAAGATGGCCGGCTGGGATCTGCTCATTTTCGAAGGCCGCTCGCCCAAGCCGGTGTACCTGTACATCAATGACGATCAGGTCGAATTGCGGGACGCCGGCCATCTGTGGGGCAAGAGCGTCTGGGAAACCGAGGAGATGCTCAAGAAGAGCCTGCAGGATCCGCTGACACGCGTCTCCAGCATCGGCAAGGCCGGTGAAAACGGCGTGCTGTTTGCCAGTGTGGTCAACGACCTGCACCGCGCGGCGGGCCGCTCCGGTGTGGGCACGGTGATGGGCAGCAAGAACCTCAAGGCGATCGCCGTGCGCGGCACCAAGGGCGTGGGCAACATCAAGGATCCGAAAGCCTTCATGACGGCGGTGAATGCGGCCAAGAAAGTGCTGGCCGACAACGGTGTGACGGGCCAGGGTCTGCCAGCCTACGGCACACAGGTGCTGATGAGCGTGATCAACGAGGTGGGCGGCCTTCCCACCCGCAACCACCGCGACAACCAGTTTGAAGGCGCCAAAGACATCGGCGCCGAGGCCATGGCCACGCCGCGCAAGACCGACGGCAAGAAGCAGCTGGTGACCAACCAGGCCTGCTTTGGCTGCACCATTGCCTGCGGACGCATCAGCAAGATGGATGAAAACCATTTCACCATCGTCAACAAGCCGCAATACCGCGGGGCTTCAGGCGGGCTGGAGTACGAAGCCGCCTGGGCGCTGGGCGCGGCCAACGGCGTGAACGACCTGGAAGCGCTGCAATATGCCAACTTGCTGTGCAACGAGGAAGGCATTGATCCCATCAGCTTCGGCACCACGGTAGGTGCGGTGATGGAGCTGTACGACATGGGCGTGCTGACCAAGGAGCAGATCGGCATCGAAGCGCCGTTCGGCTCGGCGCACGCGCTGGCCTTCCTGGCGGAAGAAACGGTCAACGGCCGGGGCTTCGGCAAGGAAATCGGCCAGGGCTCCAAGCGCCTCACCGCCAAGTACGGCCACCCGGAACTGAGCATGAGTTCCAAAGGCCAGGAATTCCCCGCCTATGACGGGCGCGCCATTCAGGGCATCGGCCTGGCCTATGCCACCAGCAACCGGGGTGGCTGCCACCTGCGAGGCTACACCATCGCTTCGGAAGTGCTGGGCATTCCGGTCAAAACCGACCCGCTGGAGCATGAAGGCAAACCCGATCTGGTCAAAGCTTTCCAGGATGCCACGGCTGCATTCGATTCGTCGGGTCTGTGCATCTTCACGACCTTTGCCTGGGGGCTGCAAGATCTGGCGCCCCAGATGGCGGCCGCCTGTGGCGACGAGTACACGGTGGATGAACTGGCCAAGATCGGCGAGCGGATCTGGAACATGGAGCGCGAGTTCAACAACCGCGCCGGTTTCACCGCCAAGGACGACAGCTTGCCCGCGCGCCTGACCACGGCCGAAGGCGCCTGCAAGACCGGGCCGGCGAAAGGCAAGTTCAACATGCTGGCCGAGATGATGCCGAAGTACTACGCCGCGCGCGGCTGGGACAGCGAAGGCCGCCCGACGGCCGAAACACGAGCGCGGCTGGGCCTTTGACCGCCGGCCCCATGTGCTGGTGCGTACCGGTGGTCGTCGCGGCTCCCGCCTGAATCGGCGGGGGCTCGCGCCGACTGCCTGCCGCCGGTGCAATGAAGTAGCGGTCCGTCGGGGCCGCTTTTTCTTTTCTGGAGACCTCCCATGACCCATCACCTCATTCTGGGTGCCGGCCCCGCCGGCATCATCGCCGCCGAAACCCTGCGCAAGCGCGCGCCGCAGGACCGCATCACGGTTGTCGGCGACGAACGCGAGGCGCCTTATTCGCGCATGGCCATTCCCTACCTGCTGATCGGCAATGTCGATGAAAAAGGCACCTGGCTGCGCAAGAGCCCGACGCATCTGAGCGACCTGCAGATCAACCTGGTCCAGGCAAGCGCGACGGCGGTGGATGCGGCCAAGCGCGTGGTGCAGCTCGACAACGGCGAATCGCTGAGTTTTGACACCTTGCTGATCGCCACCGGCTCGCACCCGGTCAAACCTCCGGTCAGCGGCATCGACAGCGACGGCGTGCACCACTGCTGGACGCTGAATGACGCGCGCGCTATCATGGCGCTCGCAAAGCCGGGCGCGCGGGTGCTGCAGTTGGGCGCGGGCTTTATCGGTTGCATCATCATGGAGGCACTCGCAGCGCGAGGCGTCAAACTCAGCGTGGTCGAAATGGGTGACCGCATGGTGCCGCGCATGATGGGACCGACTGCAGGGGGCATGATCCGTGAATGGTGCGAAGCCAAAGGCGTCGAGGTTCACACCGGCACCCGGCTGGAAAGCATCAAACCGGGCAAGCCGCTGACAGCGACACTGTCTGGCGGCGAGCAGATCGAGGCCGACCTCGTCATCAGCGCCGCAGGCGTACGGCCCGCCATCGGATTTCTCGAAGGTTCGGGCATCACTTGCCTGCAGGGTGTGCTGACCGACGAGCACATGCAGACCAATGTGACCGGCATCTATGCCGCCGGCGACTGCGCCGAAGCCTTCGACAAGATCAGCGGCAAGACCATCGTCAGCGCGATCCAGCCCAACGCGGCCGAGCAGGCGCGGGTGGCCGCGCTGAACATGCTGGGGCAACGCACGTCGCTTCCCGGCGTGACGCAGATCAACGTGCTCGATACGCTGGGACTGATTTCAGCAAGTTTCGGCAACTGGGAAGGTGAGCCGGGTGGCGAGCATGTGGAACTGACCGACACCGCCGCGCACCGGCACCTGAGCCTGCAGTTCAAGGACGATGTGCTGGTGGGTTGCAATTGTGTCGGCTGGACCGAGCACGTCGGCGTCATGCGCGGACTGGTCGAGGGTCAGGTGAAGCTCGGTACCTGGAAAGACGCACTGTTGGCCGACCCCACGCGACTGATGGACGCCTACCTGGCCAGTGGGCAAGGTCAAGGCCAGTGGAGCGGTGCGGCCGACGAGCGCCGCCGGTAAAGTGGCGGCATGCAGATCACGTTCAAGCTGTTCGCGTCGCTCACCGACTACCTGCCACCCGAGGCGCGGTACACCAACTTCATCACGGCCGATGTGCCCCCCGACACCACCATCGGTCAGATGATCGAGCGCCATGCGCTGCCCGACAAACTCGTGCATCTGGTGCTGGTCAATGGCACCTACGTGCCGCCCGGGGAACGCGCGGGCTATCAACTGAAAAACGGCGACGTGCTGGCCATCTGGCCACCGATTGCCGGCGGCTGATTCGCTGATGCAATCGTTCTACGCCCCGCAATTCGAGCGGGAGATGGGTTGTACCGAAGCCGAGTGGCTGGGGTGGCTGAGCAACGCGATGGGCGACAACCCATGGACACGCAACGGTCGCGAGGTTTCGGCGCAGATCGGCGACGGGGATCTCGCCTTGTCGTGGAGCGTGGGCGAGCCGCGCCAGATCGGCCTGGCGCGGCTGCCGCGTCTGCTGGTGAACTTTCGTTTTGACGGTCTTGACGATGCGCAGCGATACACCTTCATGCGGCGCTTCGATCTGTACATGCAGCGGGGCGGGGGCTGAGTCTTTGGGGTGGTCCGCGTTGCCTGGCGACCGTTTGCCCGCCAAGGAGGGTCCGCAAAACGCTTGCATGGCTTACATTTGTTTGCAGCCACTTCGTCAGAACTTGTTTTCGGTCACCGAACATGAAAGGGTTGCCGAGGCGACCCTGTCGTCACAACGGTGCAGCCGAACGTTGAATGAGAGCAGTCGCGCCGCGTCCAACGGGCCTTTGTCAATTCCCGAAGAAAGGATTCCCATGAAACCCATCCACGTCTTTGGTGGTACCTTGCTGGCGCTGGCAGGCGCAGCGTCCCTCGCGCAGGTGGTCCCGCAGGCACAAGGGCCGGTTGTCCTGGGGGCCGGCGCCGTGAACCTGTACGCAGGTCCGGCAAGGAGTTTTCCGCTGGTCAGATCGGTCGCGCCGGGGGTCTTTTTCAATGTTCACGGGTGTGTGGTCGACTACTCATGGTGTGATGTCTCGGCCGGTGTTCAGTTGCGAGGTTGGGCCTACGCGGGCGATCTGGTTTTCAATTACGGCGGCACCACCCTGCCTGTGCTGAACAACGGCCAGTTGCTGGGGGTTGGCGTGGTGCCTTTCAACCTGGCGAACTACTGGGACAGCTACTACACCCGAAGCCCCTGGTACGCTCAGCGCCCCGCCTGGGTCAATCGATTTCCGCAACCGTGGCAGCCGGGCACCCAGGGCACAAACCCTGGATACGGCCCCGGCGGATGGCCGCCCGGCGCTTACCCCGGCGGGTCACGGTCAGCACCTTATGGCGGAGACTACCGCTAGTCGGCGTCGGGCCCGATCTTTCCTGGTTTCCGTACGGCAACCATGCTTCGCCTGATCGTTCCAGGCTCAGTCAATGTGCTGGCCCGCAAGTGCGCCGAAGCGCGGCACTGTTGGCGCCGGGTGGGTTTGGGCTGGCTGATCGTCGCTGGGCTTGAGGTCGCGCAAGCCCAGATCGTTCCGCCGCCACAGGTATTTCCACAGATCGCGCCGCCGGTTGGGGCGCAACCGCTTCGACAGCCGCCGGGTACCGCAGCACCACCGGCCGAAGCAGAGAAACCTGCAGACCGGAGAAGTGGCCGGCCGGTGCAGCCGGGCGAACGACCGCCGCCAACCCGGATCGAGGCTGCCCAGTCGGCAGCTGGCCCCCAGCCCGATCCGGTACAGAGCCAGCGCCCGTCATCGGATCGCGACCGTGCGGCTCGCGCCGATACGCGCTTTTCGCCGGTCCAGCCGGTACCGTCACCATCAGCAGCGCCCGGCGTCACGGTCGTGCCGGGTCCGGCCGGGCGGGGGACTGTGACAACCGTTCCGCCGCCGGCGACCTTGCAGCCCCGGCCGGCCATTCAGCCCTATCCGGCCGCGCCGATACATCCGGTCCGACCGGCGCCGCTGCCGGCTGGCGGGTCGAATCCGTCGCTGCAACCGCAGTTTCCGCCTGCA